>JAEULV010000106.1 GCA_016793065.1 Hyphomicrobiaceae bacterium | reverse complement strand
GCGTCGGCGACGCGGTCGATGGGCGGCAGCGACAGGCCGGGATAGCCGCTGCCGAGGATGACCGGGGCGACGATCAGATGCAGACGATCGAGCCGGCCGGCGGCGATCAGGCCGGAGATGGTGGACGACCCGCCCTCGATCAGCACGCGGCGGAAGCCGAGATCGCCATAAAGGCCGATCAGGTCGTCGAGGGCGAAGCGGCCGTCGATCAGCGGCAGGCGGTGGATTTCGATGCCGTCGGCGCAGGCCGGCCGGGCGTCCAGTCCGACGATCAGGATGCGGCGGGCGCCGTCGCCGCGCAGCAGGCGGGCGGTGGCGGGAAGGCGGCCGCGCGGATCGATGACGACGCGGGCGGGGCTCACGCCCTCGACGAAGCGGACGTCGAGCAGCGGATCGTCGGCGATGGCGGTGGCGACGCCGACGACGACGGCATCGGCGAGGGCCCGCAAGCGGTGCAGATGGCGCAAGCCGCTGCGGCCGTTGATGTACTTGGAATCGCCGGTGTGGGTGGCGATGCGGCCGTCCATCGACTGGCCGAGCTGGCCGATCAGGTAGACCGGCCGGCTGGCGGCGGCTTCGAGATAGGCGGCAAAGCTGCGGGCCAACGGCGAGGCGTCGGCGGCGAGACCGTCGACCTTGCCCGAGCGGGCGGCGGCCAGCACCCGACGCCAGGCGGCGGCGTCGACATCCTCGCGGACTTCGGAGGCCTCGGCCATGGCGGGTGTGACCGGCAGGGTCAGTTCATGCATGATGGAGCCCGTCCCTGGCGGATGCGCCGGATTGGCGCCAAGATACTCAAGTGCGAACGCATTCAAAGCCTGCCCGGCAAAAATAATAGGGGCTGTTCCCCGAGGAACATGCCGACTGTCGCGAAGGCGCTATATGATCGGCCGAAATGACAGCAACCGCGCCGGCCCTCCCCGGTCGGCGGACAGAAGCGGAGAACAGCGATGGCCCTCGTCGACGAACCGGCCTACACGGGCATAGCGCGCGGCTTCCACTGGATCATGGCGGTGATGATCATTATGTTGATCCCCGGCGGCATCATGCTGGAGCACCTGCCGGAAGGACCGATCCAGAACACCGCCTACAACATGCATCGCTCGCTCGGCTTCGTCGTGCTGGTGCTGGCGGTGCTGCGGCTCGGCTATCGGCTGACCCACCGGCCGAAGCCGCTGGGGCCGGAGATCGCCGCCTGGCAAAAGGGCGTCAGCCACGCGGTGCACTGGGCGCTCTATCTGCTGATGATCGCGCAGCCGATCGTCGGCTGGGTGGCGACCAACGCCTATGGCGCGCCGATCACGGTGTTCGGCCTGTTCGAACTGCCGATGCTGGTGGCCAAGACCGAGTCCCTGGTGAAGCCGCTGTTCGGACTGCACAAGCTGATGGGCGTCAGCATGGGCGCGCTGATCCTGATGCATGTCGGCGCGGCGTTCATGCATCTGATCGTCCACAAGGACGGGGTGATGCAGCGGATGCTGGGGCGGTGACGTGAGGGACTGGCTGGTCGGGGTCTGCTGGCTGGCATTTGGCGGAGCGGCGGCCGCGCAAGGAGCCGCCGAGCCGTTGCTGTGGACGCGGGAGCCGATGCGCGTCGACCGTTCGCAGCAAAGCCTGCCGCGGATGCCGGACAAGCCCGACGCCGCCGGCGATGCGGATCAGGCCAACCGGCTGGTGTTGCGGGTTTCACGGCTGCCGAGGATCAACGACAGCACCGGCTTTGTCGTCAACGGCGTCGAGTATCGCATTGCCGGGGTGGCGGAGATCGCCCGCGATCGGGTCTGCGGCTGGCCGGATGGCCGGCGCTGGGCCTGCGGCATGCGCGCGGCGGCGGCGATGGGCAATCTCATCCGGGGGCGGGTGCTGAACTGCACGCCGGTAGACCCTGCCGAAACGGTGCCGCGCCGGGTCGACTGCCGGATCGGCGAGATGCCGGTGGCGCTGGAACTGGCGCGGTCCGGCTGGGCCTTGCCGTTCGAGACCGCCGGACCTTTGGCGGAGGCGGCCGAGGCGGCGAAGGTCGGCGGGCGCGGCATTCACAGCCCGCCGCCATCGCCGGAGACGGAATGAAGCCCGATCAGCCGCCGGGCAGGCAGTCGCGGGCGCCAAGGGCGACGAACGGGCCGTTGCGGTAGCCGTCGGCGGCCTTGCCATAGAGGAACGGCGAGCCGTCCGGCCGGACGACGCTGCCGCCGGCGGCGGCCAGCACGGCATGGGCGGCGGCGGTGTCCCATTCCATCGTCGGGCCGAAACGCGGATAGATATCGGCCTCGCCCTCGGCGATGCGGCAGAATTTCAGCGACGAGCCGATCTGCACCCGTTCGGCGATGTCGAGACAGGCGACATAGGCGATGGTTTCGGCATCGAGATGGGAGCGCGAGACGAAGGCCGTCAATCCGCCGCGGGGATGGCGGGCCTGGATCGTGCGGAAGGCGGCGGCCTCGACGGCGGCGCCGGGGGCGAGATCGGCGCGGGCCGCCGTTTCGCCGCCGATCCACATCCGCCCGATTACCGGCGCGTAGACGCAGCCGACGGTTGGCACGCCGTTTTCGACGAGGGCGATATTGACGGTGAACTCGCCGTTGCGGCTGGCGAACTGACGGGTGCCGTCGAGCGGATCGACGCAGAAGAAGCGCGGGCCGACGTCGTGGACGCCCTCGGCGGCGGCCATTTCCTCGGCGAGGATCGGGGTCGCGGGATCGAGCGCCCGCAGCGCCGCGACGATGACCGCCTCGGCCTGTTCGTCGGCCTCGCTCACCGGGCTCTTGTCGGCCTTGACCCGCATGGCGAAGTCGGAGGCGTAGATTGCCATGATCACGGCGCCGGCCTGCGAGGCGATCCGCGCGAATTGCAGCGCGAGCGCGGTTCGCGGTCCGAGAGGCGCGGGCAGGATGGTGGACATGGTGCGATCGGACTCCGGCGCGGGTTCGCCATTGCGTCGTACTGGAGTTGCCGAGGGGCGGCAAGATCGACGCCATCAAGTGGCGGCGGAATGCGACGATGCAAGTTCGATTCGTGATGCGGCAGGTTGACCAGACGGTGAAACCTGCGATCCTCAACCGCGCCGGCCTTCTCCGGGCTTGCGGGAAGACACCCTGCTGAGCCGCGTTGGCAGACGCGGGGGAGCGAGACGGCGCCAATGTCGAATGCATATGTTTTTCATGGATTTAGTGAACCTATTCCTGGGTTGGCGCGACAAATCCGTATCAACCGCCTTCTTGTTCGGAGCCAGTCATGACCAAGGTCAACCTTCAAGCTGAACTGTCGCGCCGGGCCGTTCTCGGCGCCGGTCTCGCCGCCTCCGGCTGGCTGCTGCAGGGCGCGGGCGCAAGCGCTGCGCCGGGCGCCGGCGTGGTCGAGGCGGTGCGCGGCGAGGCTTTCGTCGAGGCGGTGGAACGGCGGTTCCTGGTGCCGGCATCGGCGCTGTTCGTCGGCGACCGGGTCGGCACCGGCATGGGCTCGCGGCTGGCGATGAAGCTCGGCACGGCGACGACCGTGCGGCTCGGCGCCGAGGCGCGGCTGAAGATCGACCGGTTCATCATGGAGGCCGGCGGCGTTTTGGATCTGGAAACCGGCGGATTGCAGTTCGACCGACCGGAGGATGCGCCGAAGACCGACGTGCAGGTGCGCTCGCCGTTCGGGTTGATCGCGGTGCGCGGCACGCATTTCTATTGCGGGCCGAGCAACGGCGTCTTCGGAGTGTTCGTCCGGCGTGGCCAGGTCAAGGTGTCGGCCGGCGGCGACAGCGTCATGCTGGGCGCCGGCGAGGGCACCAATATCGCGGCGCCGGGAGCGCGGCCCTCGGCGGCGGCGGCGTGGTCGCCCGAGCGGATCGCCAATGCGTTCGGATCGACGACCTGATCGGGCCTGACCATGCTTGCCGCGATCAAGCCCGGCGCGCCGCGATGGTTCAGGCCGTCGGCACGGCTGGCGTGAACACCTCGACCGGTTCGGCGCGGCCGCGCAGATCAAGCCGGCCGACCGGCCGCAGGCGCGCCGGCGGGATTTGCGCCGCCGCGTCGGGGCCGACGAGAATGGCGGTGCCGAGGTCCTTGTTGGCGGCTTCCAGCCGGGCGGCGGTGTTGATCGCCGTGCCGTGGGCGGTGTAGTCGAGCTTGCGGCCGCCGCCGACGTCGCCGACGATGGCGCGGCCGGTCTCGATGCCGATGCGGGTGCGGCCGAAGCCGAGGGCGGCGATATCGGCGCGACGGCGATAGGCATCGGTGGCGGCGGCGATGGCGACGGCGCAATCGAGGGCGCGTTCCGGGTGGCCGGCGAGATCCAGCGGCGCGCCGAACAGGGCATGGACGGCGTCGCCGACGAACTTGTCGATCATGCCGCCATGGGCAATCACCACATCGCTGACGGCGGCGAAATAGCCGTCGAGCGCGGCGACGACCGCGCGCGGGTCGGCGCGGTCGGTCATGGCGGTGAAGCCCTCGATGTCGGTGAACAGCGCCGTGACCTCGCGCTCCTCGCCATCGAGACGCAGCAGATCCGGCTCGGCGATGAGGCGCGCCACCACATCCGGGGCGAGATGCTGTTCGAACCGCCGGCGCAGCGCCCGCTCGCGCAGTTCGGTGCGCACCAGGCCGGCAAGGGCGGTGAGGGTGAAGACGAGGCCGGCGAGGATCGGCGGACCGACCGGATCGGCGAGGATGCGCCATCGCCAGGTGACGAGGACGGCGGCGGCGATCCAGACGGCGAGGATGACGAGCGAGGCGGCGATGGCGGATCGCGGCTTCAGCCGGGCGGCGACCAGCACCATGGCGAGCCCCATCGCGGCAAGCGCGGCGAGTTCGATGGCGCCCAGCCAGGGCGGACGGGTGAAGACGGCGCCGGCGAGGATCTGTTCGGCGGCATCGGCATGCAGCTGCACCGAGGGCGCGGCCGAGGTGGAGGCGGCGACGCGCAAGCCGCCGAGTTCGGGCGCCGAACCGCCGAGCAGGACGAGGTGGCCGCGCAGGCGGGCGGCCTGTCGCGGATCGGCCAGTTGCCGGGCCGAGATGGTGCGGGCGGCCCAATGGGAGGGATCGCGGGGAACCAGTCGCAGCTTGGCATCGGCATCAAGCGCCAGGGTCTGCTCACCGACGGTCAGCCGCGCCGGCGCCGCTTCGAGGATCAGTCCGGACGCCTCGGCAGCGAGCCGCAGCAGTTCGACGGCGAGGCCGGGGGCGACCGCCTGGGCGGTGCGGACCAGCAGCGGCACTCGGCGGACCCGGCCATCGGGATCGACCGACAGCGGCAAGGCCCCCATGCCGGAGGCGGCGGCGGCGAGCGTCCGGTTGGGGCCGATGAAGCCGACGCCGCGCCAGATGCCGGGCAATTCGGCCGTGCCGCGCGTGAGAATCGGGGCCAGCGGCAGTGGCGGCCGGGAGGTTTCGGGATCGAGCACGAAGCCGAAGACCGTGGGGCGCAGCCTTGCGGCGGCGGCCAGCAACGGGTCGCCATCGGCGAGCGGACCACCGGCGGCGAGCGAGGCGCCGGGCGCGGCCGATGCGAGGGCACGGGCGAGCGCCGCCGCCGACAACCGGTCCGGTTCGTCGAGCAGGATGTCAAAGCCGACGACCGAGGGACCGGCGGCGGCGATGCGCTCGACCAGCCCGGCCAGCCGGTCCCTGCCCCAGGGCCAGGGGCCGAGCTCGGCGAGGGTGGCCCGATCGATATCGACGACGAGAACATTCGGCGAGGCCGGCGGCGGCACCAGGACCGACAACAGCCAATCATCGACCCGTTCGCGGATGAGGCCGCGACTGCCGGCGGGGTCGAGGGCGAAGAGCCCGAGCAGCAGCGCCAGCGCGGCGAGGCCGATGCCGACAACCGAACCGGGATGGAAGCGCCGGCGGGTCATTCGGCCTCCGTGCCGGCGATCGTCGACAGGCTGTCGATCCGGCAGCTCAGACGCTGGCCCTTGCGCGCGATGGCGCCCTGCTCCTCAAGCCAGGTCAGCGCCAGATTGATCTTCGGCCGGCTGGCGCCGAGCAGCAGCGCCAGTTCGCCCTGCGACAGGGTGAAGGAGAACTCGACGCGACCGTCGGGCTTGGCCGGCCGCTCGCGGGCAAGCGTCAGGAAGAACCGCGCCAGCCGGCTTTCGATGCGATGCAGCGCGATGCTTTCGAGCTGGTCGCTGGTTTCGCGCAGGCGCTGGCACAGGGTGGCGATGATGGCGCGGGCGAGTGCCGGGCTGCGGGCAATGAGATCGTTGAGCGCGGCCTTGCCGAGCGCCAGCACCTCCGAGCGATCGATGGCCGTGACGTCGGCGGTGCGGACGCCGCCATCGAGCACGGCGATTTCGCCGATGACGTCGCCGCGTCCGGCGGCGCGGAACGACAGTTCCCGCCCCTCGGCGGTGGCGATGGAGATGCGCAGGCGGCCGGAGACGACGATGAGAACTTCCTCGGCGGCATCGCCGCGGGCGAAGACGAGCTGGCGCGGCTCGAGTTTGCGCAGATGCATGGCGCGGGCGATGATCGCCAGATCGGCGTCGGGCACATCGGCGAACAAAGGCAGCGTCAGGGATTTGAGGATCTCGATGGTCGACATGGCGGTCTCGGGCTTGGCGGACGGTGAGCGCCACGCGGGGGGAACCGCCTGACGATATACCAACCGACCGACAAGGAAACCCGCGACGGCGGACCGTCGCGGGTTTCGGTTTGCGGTTGCCGGGTTGCCTCAGAAGGTGAAGTCGGAGGCGGTCAGGCCGACATTGCCGGTCAGGGTGAACATCAGGTCGGAGATGCCGTCGGTGTTGGTGTGGGCCTCGACCACGGTCAGGTTCTGGGCGGCGTCGAAGCGGACCGCGACCTGGCCGACGAAGTTGCCCTCGAAGAAGTTGACCAGCCGGAAGGCGTCGTTGGTGCTGGTGGCGGCGTTGGCGTCGATGGTGGCGAGGTTGATGCGGTCGCTGCCATGGACGAAGTCGGTGATCAGGTCGAGGCCGCCGACGACGTTCTGGCTGTCGGTGGTGGCCTGGAAGTAGAAGGTGTCGCTGCCGGTGCCGCCGGTCATGACGTCGGCGTTGGCGCCGCCGATGATGCGATCGCTGCCGCTGCCGCCGAGGATGATGTCGTTGCCGGCATCGCCAAACAGCACGTCGAGCGACGAACCGCCGTCGATGGTGTCGTTGCCGTCGCCGCCGCGAATGGTGTCGACACCGGCATCGCCGAAGAGCTGGTCGGCTTCGCTGCCGCCGGTGATCGAGTCGTTGCCGGCATCGCCGTGGATGACATCAGCGCCGGCTTCGCCGTGGATGACGTCGTCGTCATTGCCGCCGTTCATGATGTCGGCCTCGGTGCCGCCGAGCATGGTGTCGTTGCCGTCGCCGCCGTTCATGGTGTCCGCGCCGGAGTCGCCGTCCATGGAGTCGTTGCCGCTGCCACCCGACATGGTGTCGTCGTTGGAACCGCCCGACATCGAGTCGTTACCGGTGCCGCCGTCCATGGTGTCGTTGCCGAGCTGGCCGAAGAGCTGATCGTCGGCGCCGCCGCCGTTGATGATGTCGTTGCCGGTGCCGCCGAGCAGGCGATTGGCGGCGAAGTTGCCGTTGATCGTGTCGGCATGGCTGGAGCCGGTGACGTTCTCGATCGCGAAGTAGGTGTCGCCGGCGGCGTCGCCGCCGGAGCCGAGGCCGATGGTCTCGACCAGGAAGCCGTTGAAATTGACCTGACCCGAGAGGTTGACGGTGACGCCGTCGCGGCTGGTGGCGTAGTTGACGATGTCGGTGTCGGCTCCGCCGTTCATGGCGTCGGCGCCGCTTTCGCCAAGGAAGGTATCGTTGCCGGTGCCGCCGTTGAGGACGTCGTTGCCGGCATTGCCAGCCACCCGGTCGTCGCCGGCGTCGCCGTTGACGGTGTCGTCGCCGGACGAACCGTCGAGCGTGTCGTTGCCGGCGCCGCCGGACAGGACGTTGTTCTGGGCGTCGCCGATGATGGTGTCGGCGAAGTTCGAGCCGATGACCCGCTCGAAGCCGAAGAGCTGGTCGTTGCCGGTGGCGCCGGTGGCGGTGTGGAAGGCGAGGTTGACGAACACCCCGGCGGTGGCATTGGCGAAGGAGATCGTGTCGTTGCCTTCGCCGCCGTCATAGAGGTCGTCGCCGCTGCCGGCGATGACGGTGTCGTCACCGGCCTCGCCATAGAGTTCGTCATTGCCGGAACCGGAGACCGCGTCGGTGATGGTGTCGTTGCCGGCGCCGGCCAGGACGAAATCCTCGCCGCCCGTGGTGGAGATGGCGCTGTTGGCGGCGCCGGCAATGATGGTGTCGCCGGTGTTGGTGTCGTTGATGACGATCGCGTTCGAGCGGATGATGGCCATTGTCGTGTTCCTTCGTCTTGCTGGTTGCAGATCCGGAGGCCGTCTGGTTCATCCCGGCCCGTCCGATGATCAGAGAATGCCGGCTCGGGGCGGCCGGCGCTGTTTCCGAGGGAACAGGCGTTGGCCGGTCGCGATCGCCGCCACGGCGGCGGCGCGCGGGCGTCCGGGCAACCGATGCGGCGTGGTTTTTCATTCGAGCAAATCGACGCCCGGCAGAAATAGTTTTCACTCGAATTGGCTTTTGTGGAATTATTGACTGAAATACCGCAGCCTCACGCCAATATCTGGCAAACATTTCAAGTCAACGCTTGGATACGGCAAATCACGCGGTGGGCAAAAATTCTGCTTTTTCCGATGCGCTTAGGTTTTTGCTGCAAGGGAGCGAACAACAACAGGCGTATTTTTTATTCCGCGCGCTTTCACCACTGGCCCATTGGCGATAGACAGTCGTTCATCCGAAGTCGTTTCGGTGCAGCCGGCATCCAGCGCTTGCCGGCGGCGCCGCGGAAGCAGCGGACCGGCCCGGCGGGTCGGCCTGTCGAGGAACCCGATGTCCCGCACGCTCTCTCCCCACCTTGCCCGGCTCGAAGCGGAGTCGATCGCTATCATCCGCGAGGTTGCCGCCGAGTTCCGCAATCCGGTGATGCTCTATTCCATCGGCAAGGATTCCGGAGTGATGCTGCATCTGGCGATGAAGGCGTTCTATCCGTCGAAACCGCCGTTTCCGCTGATGCATGTAGATACGACGTGGAAGTTCCGCGAGATGATCACTTTTCGCGACGAGACGGTGAAGCGGCTGGGGCTCGATCTGATCGTCCACATCAACGAGGACGGCGTGGCGCGCGGCATCGGCCCGATCAACTCCGGCTCGGCGCTGCACACGCAGGTGATGAAGACCGAGGGGCTGAAGCAGGCGCTGGACAAGCACGGCTTCGACGCGGCGTTCGGCGGCGCGCGGCGCGACGAGGAAAAGAGCCGGGCGAAGGAGCGGATCTTCTCGTTCCGCGACGCCCACCACGGCTGGGACCCGCGCAATCAGCGCCCGGAACTGTGGAACCTGTTCAACACCCGCATCCGGCAGGGCGAGTCGATCCGGGTGTTCCCGCTGTCGAACTGGACCGAACTCGACATCTGGCAATACATCCTCGAGGAGGACATCCCGGTGGTGCCGCTCTACTTCGCCGCCGAGCGGCCGGTGGTCTGGCGCTCGGGCACCTGGATCATGGTCGATGACGAACGACTGCCGATCGGGCCGGACGAGAAGATCGAGATGAAGCGGGTGCGGTTTCGCACGCTCGGCTGCTACCCGCTGTCGGGCGCGATCGAGTCGAGCGCGACGACACTGCAGGACATTCTCGACGAGATGCTGGTGGCGCGGACATCGGAGCGACAGGGGCGGCTGATCGACAGCGACGAGGCGGCCTCAATGGAAAAGAAGAAGCGCGAGGGGTATTTCTGAGATGTATGACGCCGGCACCCCGTCGCGCGCCCGCGAAGATCGCGGCCTGTTGCGCTTTCTCACCTGCGGATCGGTCGACGACGGCAAGTCGACGCTGATCGGCCGCCTGCTCTACGACTCCAAGCTGATCCTCGAGGATCAGCTGTCGGCGCTGGAAAAGGACAGCCGCAAGCACGGCACCACCGGCGAGGACATCGACCTGGCGCTGCTGGTCGACGGGCTGGAGGCCGAGCGCGAGCAGGGGATCACCATCGACGTCGCCTACCGGTTCTTCACCACCGGCCGGCGCTCGTTCATCGTCGCCGACACGCCCGGCCACGAGCAATATACCCGCAACATGGCGACCGGCGCGTCGAACTCCGACCTGGCGGTGATCCTGATCGACGCGCGCAAGGGCGTGCTGGTGCAGACCAAGCGGCATTCGACCATCTGCTCGCTGCTCGGCATTCGCGACATCGTCGTGGCGGTGAACAAGATCGACCTGGTCGACTTCGACGCGGCGGTGTTCGAGCGCATCGTTGCAGAATACTCGGCCTTCGCCGCCGAACTCGGCTTCCGCTCGATCACGGCGATCCCGATGTCGGCGCGGTTCGGCGACAATGTCACCTCGCGCTCGGACAAGCTCGACTGGTACCACGGGCCGACGCTGGTCGAGTTCCTCGAACAGGTGGATGTCGATCAGGATCGCGAGGGCAAGCCGTTCCGCTTCCCCGTCCAGTGGGTCAACCGGCCGAACCTGGATTTCCGCGGCTTTTCAGGCACGATCGTTTCCGGCGCGGTCGCGGTCGGCGAACGGCTGAAGGTCGCCGTCTCGGGCAAGGAAAGCACGGTGGCGCGGATCGTCACCGCCGACGGCGACCTGCCGCGCGCCATTGCCGGACAGGCGGTGACCATCACGCTGGCCGACGAAATCGACATCGCGCGCGGCGACGTGCTGGCAAAGCCCGAGGCGCCGGTGACGCTGACCGACCGGCTTGCGGCGCATGTGCTGTGGATGAGCGCCGAGCCGCTGCTGATCGGGCGGTCCTATCTGATGCGGATCGGGACGCAGTGGGTGCCGGCGACGGTAACGGCGATCCGGCACAAGCTCGACGTCAATACAAGGGCGCTGGTGGCCGGAACCAAGCTCGACCTCAACGAGATCGGGCTGTGCGAGCTGACCACGGCGCGGCCGACGGCGCTCGACCCCTACGCCGACAATCGCGACACCGGCGCGTTCATCCTGGTCGACCGCTTCACCAACCAGACGGCGGCGGCCGGCATGGTGGCGGGGGCGTTGCGGCAGGATGGGGCGGCCATCGACGACGACGCGGCGATCGACAAGCTGGCGCGGGCGCGGCTGAAGAACCAGAAGCCGACGGTCGTCTGGTTCACCGGGCTGTCGGGCTCGGGCAAGTCGGCGGTGGCGAAGGCGGTGGAGCGGCGGCTGGCGCGCGAGGGGCAGCACACGAGCCTGATCGACGCCGATGCGCTGCGGCGCGGGCTGTCGCGCGACCTCGGGTTCAGCGATGTCGATCGCAGCGAGAACATCCGGCGGGCCGGCGAAGTGGCGCGGCTGGCGCTCGATGCCGGGCTGATCGTGCTGTGCGCCTTCGTCTCGCCATTCGCGGCCGACCGGGCCAAGGTCAAGGCCCTGTTCGAGCCGGGCGAGTTCATCGAGATCTTCGTCGACACGCCGATCGACACCTGCGTCCGGCGCGACCCGAAGGGGCTCTACCGGCGGGCGCAGGCCGGCGAGATCGACAATGTTCCGGGACTCGACGGCGTCTACGAGCGCCCAGAGGCGGCGGACCTCAGCCTCAACGGCGCCGACGAGGATACGGCGCGGCTCGCGGACCGGGTCGTGGCGCTGCTGCGCGAGCGGGCTCGGATCCAGGTCGACGAGGGCTGGGTGATCTGACAAGCGGTTGCCGCCCCGCCGGCCGGCTTCAGTCGGCCGGCGGCAGGCGGCGGCGCCAGTTGGGGTATTCGCGATCGGTGCCGGGGACGTTGACCGGATCGGGCTCCAGCGCCAGATCCTCGGCCTGGGTCAGGGTCAGCATCGCCGGCGTGCGGCGTAGGAAGGTCGAGGTGGCGGCGACCAGGGCCGCGTCGCCGTCGTCGACCGGCGACGTGCCGGCCTCGGCGAGGACACGGGCGAGGGCCGCCAGTTCGTCACCGCGCCGGGCGCGCCGGCCGGCGGCGGCGGCCGGATCGAGGCGGCCGAGGTCGACGTCGATGTCGATGTCGCGGCCGCGACGCCAGCCGACAAGGGTCGGCAGGTCGTGGCTGGCGACACAGGCGACGGAATTGCGCGGATAGCGCCAGAACGGGCGAAAATCGACGCCGTCGCGTTCGAACAGCATCACGCGCGTCGACAGCACCCCGGATGCGGCCATGCGCTCGGCGAAGCCTTCCGGCACGGTGCCGAGATCCTCGCCGACGACCAGCGCGCCGGTCTTGGCGCTTTCGATCGCCAGTACGGCGAACATCAGGTCGGCCGGCATGGCGACATAGCCGCCATCGGCGGCGCTGGCGCCGGCGGGCACGAAGAACAGCCGGGCAAGCCCCATGGCGTGGTCGATGCGCAGCGCGCCGGCGTGGCGCATGTTGGCCTCGACCAGGGCGGCGAAGGCGGCGCCGCCGCTGCGCAGCAGTTCCAGCGGATCTAGCGGCGGAATGTTCCAGACCTGACCGGTGGCCGAGAACGGGTCCGGCGGCGCGCCGACCGAGACGTTGCGGGCAAAGGCGCCGGGCGCACGCCAGCCCTCGGCGCCGTCGGGGGCGGAACCGACAGCGAGATCGCGGTAGAGCCCGATCGACAGACCGCTCGAACGGGCACGGGCGGCGGCCCCGGCCAGTTGCCGGTCGGCGAGCCATTGCTCGAACAGGACGCGGCGGGCGCGATGGGCGGTTTCGGGATCGTGGCCGGCGGCGATGGCGGTTTCGACGTCGCGCCAGGCCTCGGGCCAGCACGAGCGGTCGGTGGTGCCGGCACGGCGGGCGAAAGCCTCGAACAGGGCGAAGCGGCGCAGCGCCTCGCCGCCCTCGGCGACGAAGTCCTGGAACTCGAAGCGCAGCAGATCGGCGCCCTCGCGGGCCTCGAACGCCTCGAACAGACCGGCGAGCACCCGGTCCTTGAACGCCCAGACCGCCGGATAGTCGACATATTTCGCCGCGCGCAAGGCATCGAGCGTCACCGGGCTGACCTCGGCGAGGGCGGCGCGATGGTCGACGAGGTCGGCGGCGGCGGCGAGGTCGATCGACAGCGGCTCGATGAAGCCGCGATCGGAGGGGTGGTAGGGGCTGGCGCGGGAGCGGTCGGTCGAGAACAGCGCATGCAGCGGATTGACGCCGACGACGGCGTGACCGTCGCGGCCGGCGGCCTCGGCGAAGGCGGCGAGCGTGCCGAGATCGCCGATGCCGTGGTCGGGCGTCGAGCGCAGGGCGTAGAGCTGGGCGGAAATGCCGGTGGCGCGGCGCTCGCCGGCGAGATCCGCCGGCAGGTGGCAATGGGGCGGGGCGACGAGCAGGTGACCGACCTCGCCGCTATCGAGATCGCGCAGCAGATGCCGGCCGATCGGCAGCGGGCCGAGGTCGACACCGACGCGGGCGAAGCGCTGCGATCCGAGCCGGGTTTCGCCGGTCGGTGCCAGGGCGCTGGGCGCGGCATCGAACGTGGCGGTGGCGCCGTCGTCGAGCACCAGCTCGAAGCGGCGGCGCCGCTCGAGATGGGTCAGCGGCACGGTCAGGTCGAGGCGGGCCGGTTCGCCGAGCGGCAGGATGGTGGTGAGCGGCAGCAACCGGGCATGGCGCTCGCGCTCAATAAGGGCGACGTGGTCGCGGATGTCGGCGGCCGTCTCGACCGGCAGGCCGAGGCTCGCCAGCAGCGCCCGCGTGGTCGCTGGCGTCACCTCGGTGCGAGTGCCGTCGACGCTCCACCAGTCGCGGGCAATGCCGGCGGCGCGGGCGAGGCGATCGAGGGCGCGGTTGTCGAGTTCGGCGGGGCGCTGGCCGCGCGGCAGCGTCCGCTCGGTGATCAGCACAACGGCGCGGGCGGCAATGTCGCAGACGCCGTCGAGCGCGACGTCGAACATGGTGACGCCGGCGGCGCTGTCGAGTTCCAGCCGCCAGGCGTGGCCATGGCGCGCGGCCGGCAGATGGACCCGGCGCGGCGCCGGGCCGGCATTGAGATAGACCAGCACGCGGTCATCGACACCGGGGACGCCGGGGACGCCGGGGATACCGGCAGGCGCGGTGAGGCACATGCCGAGGAAGTGCCGGTCGTGGGCCTCCCACTCCCAGTCGGCCAGGCGATGGCCGCCGGGGCCGAGCCACTCGACATCGGCGAGCCCGGTCGTGGCTTCGACGGCGCCGGTCAGGAAGCGGTCGGCATGCAGGGCCGGGTGCTCGGCGCGCAGGCGGATGAGGCCGGCGACGAAGCCGGCAAGCTCGCGATCGGCGCGGTCCCAGTCGAGCCAGGTGGTGGCATTGTCCTGGGCATAGGCATTGTTGTTGCCGCCCTGGCTGCGGCCGAACTCGTCGCCAGCGGTGATCAGCGGCGTGCCGCGGGCGACGAACAGCGTGGCGAGCAGGGCGCGGACGTCGCGGGCGCGGGCATCGACGATGTCGGCGCGGTCGGTCGGCCCCTCGATGCCGTGGTTCCAGCTGTCGGGGCTCGAATCGCCGTCGCGATTGTCCTCGCCATTGGCCTCGTTGTGCTTGCGGGCATAGGCGACGAGATCGGCGAGCGAGAAGCCGTCATGGGCGGCGACGAAATTGATGGAAGTCGAGGGGCCGCGATCGGTGCCGAAGATGTCGGCCGAGCCAGCAAGGCGGGTGGCGAGGGCGCCGCGGCTACCGTCGCCCTTCCAGAAGCGGCGGACATCGTGGCGGAAGCGGTCGTTCCACTCGTCCCAGACGGCGCCGAAGCGGCCGAGCTGATAGCCGCCGGGACCGACATCCCACGGCTCGGCGACCATCAGCCGGGTGCGCAGCAGCGGGTCCTGGGCGATGGCGGCGAACAGCGAGGCGTCGGGGTCGAAGCCCTGTTCGTGGCGGCCGAGGACGGTGGCCAGATCGAAGCGGAAGCCGTCGAAGCCGGCATCGGCCCAATGGCGCAGGGCGTCGAGCACCAGGCGCTGCGGCGCGGCGCGGTGCAGCGCCAGCGTATTGCCGCAGCCGGTGTCGTTGGCCGGGTGGGTCGGATCGTCGGGGTCGAGGCGGTAGTAGAGCGCGTGGTCGATGCCGCGCAGCGACAGGGTCGGCCCGAGCGCGTCGCTTTCGCCGGTGTGATTGAAGACGACGTCGAGAATGACCTCGAGCCCGGCGTCGTGCAGCGCCGCGAGGCAGGCGCGAACCTCGTCCATGCCGCCGGGGGCGATGCGCGGATCGGGCGCCATGAACAGCACGGGGTTATAGCCCCAGGCATTGGACAGCCCGAGCGTCGGCAGGTGACGCTCGTCGACGAAGGCGGCGATCGGCATCAGCTCGACGGTGGTGACGCCGAGGGCCAGCATGTCGGCGATCACCGCCGGGTGGGCGAGCCCGGCGAGCGTGCCGCGGTCTTCCTCCGGCACGGCGGGATGCAGGCGGGTGTGGCCGCGCGGATTGATTTCGTAGATCACCCGCCGCTCGGTCGCCGGCGGCGATGCCAGCGGCGGTGCCGGTTCGCGGCGCGGCTCGACGATGGCGTGCGGCATCCACGGCGCACTGTCGAGGGCGCTGGAACGGGGCGCCGCCAGTTCCGGCCGCATGGCGAAGGGGCGATCGATGCGGGTCGCCCACGGGTCGATGACGAGCTTGGCCGGGTCGTAGCGATGACCGTCGGCGATGGCGTCGGGACCGTCGACCCGCAGGGCGTAGCGCGCTCCCTCCCCTACCCCGGCGACCCGGCCGTGATGAACGTCGCCGGTGCGGGCATCGAGCGCGACGCGGCCGGTCTCGGCGCCGGCTTCGTCGTAGAAGCAGGCGACGACGCGGCTGGCGTTGCGGGCGACGACGGCGAGGTTCAGCCCCGCGCCGTCGAGCGAGGCGCCGAGCGGTTCCGGCGTGCCGGGGCCAAGGAGCGCGATCGACGCCATGCGGATCAGGTGATCACGCTGGGGGCATCGCGGCCGGTGCGGGCCTTGATGCCGGCAAGCTCGTCGGCGAGGGCGACAAGATCGGCGAGCGCCGCCTGGGTGTCGAGGTCGTGGCGGGCCGGATCGGGCTCGTAGCGCTCGACATAGAGGCGAAGCGTGGCGCCGGCGGTGCCGGTGCCGGAGAGCCGCAGCACCAGGCGCGAGCCATCGACGAAGCTGACGCGAAGGCCCTGATTGCGCGAATCCGAGCCGTCGACCGGGTCGTGATAGGCGAAGTCGTCGGCATCGGCGACCGTCAGCGCGCCGAAGCTGTTGCCCTTGAGGCCGGGCAGCGCGGCGCGCAGGTCGGCGACCAGCTGGTTGGCGGCGTCGGCGTCGACTTCCTCGTAGTCGTGGCGGGAATAGTAGTTGCGGCCATAGCCCGCCCAATGGGCCCTGACGATGGCATCGACGCTTTCGCGCCGCGCCGCCAGGATGTTGAGCCACAGCAGCACCGCCCAGAGGCCGTCCTTCTCGCGGACATGGTTGGAGCCGGTGCCGGCGCTTTCCTC
Organism: Hyphomicrobiaceae bacterium; assembly: GCA_016793065.1. GTDB lineage: Bacteria > Pseudomonadota > Alphaproteobacteria > Rhizobiales > Ancalomicrobiaceae > JAEULV01. Next base: position 6,998 of record JAEULV010000106.1, on the reverse strand, counting down.
GCCGCAGATGGTGGCGAGCCCGGCGTCGAGCAGGTTGCCGAAGAACTTCCAGCCGGTCGGCGTCTCGTAGATGCCAATGCCGAGCTTTTCCGCCACCCGGTCGGCGGCGGCGCTGGTCGGCATCGAGCGGGCGATGCCGGCGAGGCCGGCCTTGTAGCCGGGGGCGAGGTGAGCGTTGGCGGCGAGGATGGCGAGACTGTCGGAGGGGGTGACGAAGCGGCCCTTGCCGATGATCAGGTTGCGGTCGCCGTCGCCGTCGGAGGCGGCGCCGAGGTCGGGGCCGTCGGCGCTCATCATCAGGTCATGCAGGTCCTTGGCGTGGACCAGATTGGGGTCGGGGTGATGGCCGCCGAAATCCGGCAGCGGCACTTCGTTGATCACCGTGCCCGGGGCGGCGTCGAGCTCGCCCTCGATGATCGCCTTGGCATAGGGGCCGGTGACCGCCGACATGGCGTCAAAGCGCATGCGGAAGCCGGAGGCGAACAGGGCGCGGATCGCCGCGAAATCGAAGAGCTGGCGCATCAGCTCGGCATAGTCGGCGACCGGGTCGATGACCTCGACCTCCAGCCGGCCCATGACGATGGTGGTGCCGAGCCTGTCGAGGTCGACGTCGGCGGCATTGGCAATCTTGTAGGAGGTGATGGTTCGGGTGCGGGCAAAAATGGCGTCGGTGAGCTTTTCCGGCGCGGGACCGCCATTGCCGATATTGTACTTAATGCCGAAGTCACCATCCGGTCCGCCGGGATTGTGGCTGGCCGACAGGATGATGCCGCCGAAGGCGCCGTGCTTGCGGATGACGGCGGAGGCGGCCGGCGTCGACAGGATCGCGCCCTTGCCGACCATCACCCGGCCGAAGCCGGCGGCGGCGGCCATCTTGATCACCGTCTGGACGACTTCGCGATTGTAGTAGCGGCCATCGCCGCCGACGACCAGCGTGCGACCGGCGAACCCCTCGAGGCTGTCGAAAATCGACTGGACGAAGTTCTCGACATAGTTCGGCTGCTGGAACACCGGCACCTTCTTGCGAAGACCGGAGGTGCCGGGCTTCTGACCTTCGAAGGGCGTGGTTTCGACCTTACGGAACATGATGGCGGTATCCCAGGGCTTCAGGATTTCAGCAAGGAGCGGAAGAGGTCGGCATAGGCCTTGGCGCGGCGATCCCAGCCGAGATCGCCAGCCATGCCACGCTTCTGGATGCGGCGCCAGAGGGCGGTGTCGGCGTGAAGCGCCACGGTGCGGCGCAACGCCATTTCGAGCGAGGGTACGTCGACGGGGGTGAACTGCACGCCGGTGGCGACGCCCGCCTCGAGGGCGGCGTCATTGGCGTCGATCACCGTATCGGCGAGACCGCCGACGCGGGAGACGACCGGCACGCAGCCATAGGCGAGGCCGTAGAGCTGGGTGAGGCCGCAGGGCTCGAAGCGCGACGGCACCAGGATCGCGTCGGCGCCGCCGACCATCAGGTGCGACAGCGCCTCGTCATAGCCGATGATCACGCCGACACGGCCGTGATGGCGGGTGGCGGCGTCGCGGAAGGCGGTTTCGAGCGAGCGATCGCCGGAGCCGAGCAGGGCGAGCTTGGCGCCGAGCCGAATGAGCGTCGGCAGCGCCTGTTCGAGCAGGTCGAGGCCCTTTTGCCAGGTCAGGCGGCTGACGACGCAGAACAGCGGCGCCTTGTCGTGGTCGAGGCCGAAGCGGGTTTCCAGCGCCAGCCGGTTCTGCTTGCGCGCCGAAAGGGTGCGGGCATCGAATGTCGCCGGCAGGTCGGGGTCGGCCGCCGGCGACCAGACGGCGGGATCGATGCCGTTGACGATGCCGGAGACGACGTCGGCGCGGCCGGCGATCAGGCCTTCAAGCCCCATGCCGCAGGCCGGCGTCATGATCTCGGCGGCATAGGTGGGGCTGACGGTGGTGATGGCGTCGGCGTGGCGCAGGCCGCCCTTCAGGTAGCCGACCATGCCGTAATACTCGACGCCGTCGACGGAAAACGCGTCATCCGGCAGGCCGAGCCGGGGGAACAATTCTGCGGGGAACTGGCCCTGGAAGGCGAGATTGTGGACAGTCATCACCGTCTTCTGATGACGCTCGCCGCTGGCGGCGAGATAGGCCGGCACGAGGCCCGCCTGCCAGTCGTGGCAGTGGACGAGATCGAACGGCGCGACCGAGCCCATGCCGCGCGCCAGCGCCTCCGCCGCCTGGGCGAGCGCGGCAAAGCGCAGCGGATTGTCGGGCCAGTCGGTGCCGGCCGGGCCGACGTAAGGGTTGCCGGGCCGGTCGAACAGGTGCGGGGCGTCGAGCACGAAGAGATCGAGCGGTCCGGCGCGGCCGGCGCGGATATGGGCCGGGCCGCCGTAGAGATCCGGCAGGACGGCGATGTCGGCGCGGTCGGCCAGCGCAGCCATCACCGCCGGATAACCCGGCAGCAGGGTGGTGACGGCGACACCGTGGGCGGCGAGAGCCGCCGGCAGGGCGCCGACGACATCGGCCAGCCCACCGGTCTTGATCAGCGGAAACGCCTCGGAGGCAACAGCGAGGACGCGGATGCTCATGCCTTCAGCCTGTCGATCATCGCCTGGGTGATGAGGCAGATGCCGCTTTCGGTGCGGCGGAAGCGCAGCGCGTCGAGTTCGGGATCCTCGCCGACGACCAGTCCCTCGGGGATCTCGACGCCGCGATCGATCACCACCTTGGTCAGGCGGCACTGGCGGCCGATCTCGACATAGGGCAGCACCACCGCCTCGTTCAGCGCCGAGAACGAATTGACGCGGACGCCGGTGAACAGCAGCGAGCGGCGCAGGGCGGCGCCGGAGACGATGCAGGCGCCCGAGACGAGCGAGGAAATCGCCATGCCGCGCCGGCCGTCCTCGTCGTGGACGAACTTCGCCGGCGGGGTGATCTCGGAATAGGTCCAGATCGGCCAGGCGCGGTCGAACAGGTCGAGTTCCGGCACAACGTCGGTCAGGTCGACATTGGCCTCCCAATAGGCATCGACCGTGCCGACATCGCGCCAATAGGCCTGACGCTCGGCATCGGAGCGGACGCAGGACTTGGTGAAGCGATGGGCCTGGGCCTTGCCGTTGGCGACGATGTAGGGGATCAGGTCCTTGCCGAAATCGTGGGTGGAGTTCTTGTCCTCGGCATCCTGACGCAACAGGTCGAGCAGGAACTTGGTCTCGAACACGTAGATACCCATGGAGGCGAGCGACATGTCGGGATTGTCCGGCATGGCCGGCGGGTCCTTGGGCTTTTCGACGAAGGAGATAATCCGGTCGGTGTCGTCGACATGCATGACGCCGAAGCCGGAGGCTTCCTTGCGCGGCACCTCGAGGCAGCCGACCGTCACGTCGGCGCCGCTGGAGACGTGCTCCTGCAGCATCTGCTCGTAGTCCATCTTGTAGATATGATCACCGGCGAGGATGACCATGTATTTTGGGTCGTAGCCCTCAATGATGTCGGTGTTCTGGTAAACGGCGTCGGCGGTGCCGGCGTACCATTGTTCCTCGGAAATGCGCTGGCTCGCCGGCAAGATGTCGAAGCCCTCGTTGCGCTCCTGGCGCAGGAAGTTCCAGCCGGCCTGCAGGTGGCGGATCAGGCTGTGGGCCTTGTACTGGGTGGCGACACCGATGCGGCGGATGCCGGAATTGAGCGCATTCGACAGGGCGAAGTCGATGATGCGGGTCTTGCCGCCGAAATAGACCGCGGGCTTGGCGCGCCGGTCGGTCAGTTCCATCAGGCGGCTGCCGCGGCCGCCGGCGAGCACATAGGCCATCGCGTCGCGCGCGAGCGGCGCCGTGCGTCCGGGTGAATTGATCATCTCCCTACCCCTTCCTCAAACGGCGGAACGATCGAATCATCCACCCGTTCTGCCGTCTCGTCATGAACCTGGATCAAACTCCAGTATCAGGGTCGCCAGCGGCGGCACGGTCAGCACCGCGTGGGCCGGGGCGCCGTTCGGACCACCGGGAACGGCCATGACCGAACCCATGTTGCCGTGCCCGCTGCCGCCATAGAGTCCGGCATTGGTGTTGATCACCTCGCGCCAGCGACCGGCGATCGGCATCGGCACCGTGAAGCCTTCACGTGGCACTGGCGTGAAATGGCTGACGACCACGACCGGGCGGACGCCCTCGCCGCCGCGACGCTCGAACACGAACACCGAATTGTCGGCATCGTCGGCGGAGCACCACTGGAACCCGTCGCTCTCGCAGTCGCGGGCGTGCAGCGCCGGCAGGTCGCGATAGGCGCGGTTGAGATCGCGGACGAGATCGCGAATGCCGACATGGGGGGCGTAGGCGAGCAGGTCCCAGTCGAGGCCGCGCGCCTCGCTCCATTCGCGGCGATGGCCGAATTCCTGGCCCATGAACAGCAGCTTCTTGCCGGGATAGGCCCACATCAGCCCGTAATAGGCGCGCAGCGTCGCGAACTTGCGCCAGTCGTCGCCGGACATCTTCTCGAGGATCGTGCCCTTGCCGTGGACGACCTCGTCGTGGGACAGCGGCAGCACGAAATTCTCGGAGAACGCATAGAGCAGGCCGAAGGTCAGCTCGTTGTGGTGATACTTGCGATGGATGCTCTCGCGCTTCATGTAGGCGAGGCTGTCATGCATGAAGCCCATATTCCACTTGAAGCCGAAGCCGAGGCCGCCGGCGTCGACGGGCGCCGACACCTTGGGATAGGAGGTCGATTCCTCGGCGATCATCATGATGCCGGGGTGATCGGCATAGACAGTGGCGTTGAGGCGCTTGAGGAACTCGATGGCATCGAGATTGAGATTGCCGCCGTCGCGATTGGGGATCCACTCGCCGTCCTTGCGCGAATAGTCGAGGTAGAGCATCGAGGCGACGGCGTCGACGCGCAAGCCGTCGACGTGGTAGCGCTCCAGCCAGAACAGGGCATTGTTGACGAGGAAGCTGACGACCTCGCGGCGGCCGAAATTGTAGATCAGGGTGTTCCAGTCGGGATGGAACCCCTGGCGCGGGTCCTCGTGCTCGTAGAGCGCCGTGCCGTCGAACCGGCCGAGGCCGTGGGCATCGGTGGGGAAGTGCGCCGGGACCCAATCGACGATGACGCCGATTCCGGCGCGGTGGGCGGCGTCGACGAAGCGGGCAAAGCCGTCGGGCGTGCCGAAGCGGGCGGTCGGGGCAAAGAGCCCGGTGGTCTGATAGCCCCAGGACGGGTCGTAGGGATGCTCGGCGACCGGCAACAACTCGACATGGGTGAAGCCGAGGTCGGCGACATAGGGGATCAGCTCGGCGGCGAGGCGATCGTAGTCATAGAAGGTCCCGTCGGCATGGCGGCGCCAAGAGCCGAGGTGGACCTCGTAGATCGACATCGGCGCGCGGCGGGCGTCGGTCGAGGCGCGGCGGGCGAGCCAGTCGGCGTCGGTCCATTCGAAGCGGTCGGTGCGGGCGACGACGGAGGCATTGGCCGGACGCATCTCGGCGGCGAAGGCGAAGGGATCGGCCTTCAGCGGCAGCAGCACGCCGTCGGCGGCGGTGACGGCGAACTTGTAGGGCACGGTCTGGCCGAGATCGGGGCCGATGTCGGGAATGAAGATTTCCCAGATGCCGGTGTCGACGCGCTTGCGCATCACATGACGGCGGCTGTCCCAGTCGTTGAAGGGGCCGACGACGGCGACGGTGGCGGCATTGGGCGCCCAGACGGCGAAGTGAACGCCGGTGAAGCCCTGGTGCCGCATCGGATGGGCGCCGAGCTTGTCGTAAAGCCGCAGGTGCGACCCCTCGGCGACGTAGTAATCGTCCATCGGCCCGAGCACCGGGGCGAATGTGTAGGGATCGATGAAGGCCCAGGCAGCGGCGCCGCCGGTGGCCTGATAACGGACCGGGCCGCGCAAGGTCGACGGCGCCGCCTCGGCCTCGAACAGGCCGGCGGGATGGATGCGGGTCATTTCGGCGAAGGGGACGAGATCGAGACCGGTGGCGGTCAGGGTTTCGGCGCCGGGCGCAAGCGCCCGCAACACGCGGCGGCCGTCGATGTCGTGATCGCCGAGCAGTGCGAACGGGTTGCCGTGCCTGCCGGCGACCAGCGCGGCGATTTCGCCTTCCGACAGGCATGCGCCCCGGGCCATTTTCTTATCCTCCCCTGCGGGCCGGACCGGATCCGGTTCGGCGTCGCCAAGTCGTCCCGCCGGCCCTGCCGGCATTCCGTCCCCGATGCGGCCGGCTCAATCGCGGGGCCGAAGCCGCGCACCGGTCGTTCAAGCGATCCGCCGCGAGGCGCGACAGATCCTCACCGGGTCGGAACCTTCCAGATTTCCTCGGCATATTCGCGAATGGTCCGGTCGGAGGAGAACCAGCCGACGCTGGCGGTATTGAGGATCGTCCGCCGGCGCCAGTCCCTGGTATCGGCCCAGAGCGCGTCGACATCGCGCTGCGCCTTGGCGTAGGACTCGAAATCGGCGCAGCACAGGAAGTAATCGTGCTCGTAGAGAGCGCCGACGAGATCACGGTAGCGGGCCGGTTCGTCATTGGAGAACGTGCCGCCTGCAACGGCATCAAGGACGTCGCGAAGCGCCGGGGTGGCGTTGATGACGTCGCGGGGAGCGTATCCCCTGGCGCGGACCTGCGCAACGGCTTCGGCGGTGAGTCCGAAAATGAAGATGTTGTCGGGGCCGACAAGGTCGCGGATCTCGACATTGGCGCCGTCAAGCGTGCCGATGGTCATGGCGCCGTTGAGGGCGAACTTCATGTTGCCGGTGCCGGAGGCTTCCATGCCGGCGGTGGAGATCTGCTCGGACAGGTCGGCGGCCGGCATGATGTTCTCGGCCAGGCTGACATTGTAGTTGGGCAGGAACACCACCTTCAGCAGGCCGCGAGTCGAGGGATCGTTGTTGACGATCTTGGCGACATCGTTGATCAGGCGGATGATCGACTTGGCCATCCAGTAGCTGGCGGCGGCCTTGCCGGCGAAGATCTTGACGCGCGGCGCCCAGTTGCGGTTCGGCTGGGCGCGGATGGCATCGTAGAGGGCGATCGTCT
>JAEULV010000105.1 GCA_016793065.1 Hyphomicrobiaceae bacterium | reverse complement strand
CACCTTCTCGAAAGCCGCCGCGGAGAGATCGATGTTGTGAAAACGGGTGTTGGAGAGGTTCACGTCGTCAAAACGCGAGTTCGCAACCATGGCGTTGCGAACGTCCAGAACATCGCGTCTGTCGTGAACCTCCATCGCCCTGGCGCCTCTATCGCTTGGCCTGGCCGAGCCTGGAGGCCTGGCCGATCCAGTCGTCGCGCGAGATGCGACCGCGAAACGCCAGATAATCGTCGATCCAGGCGACTTCGGCAGGCTGAAACGCTGCGATCTGGGCATAGGTCCAGATGCCGAGACCGTTGAGGACGCTTTCCAGCTTCGGCCCGATGCCCGAGATGGCCTTGAGGTCGTCCGGCGCGGCAGGCTTGGCGAGAGGTTTCGGCGCGCGAAAATCCTCAGGCTGCAGCGTAGCGGGCGCGGATACCGGCGCCGGCGATTTCGCGACCACCGGCGACTTCTCAACGGGCGGCTCGACGACTACGACAGGCGGCTGAATGAGCTCTACCGGGGCGGCAGGCAGGTCGGTAAGCGCGGGAGCCATCTCGGGAACTGCTGCAACCGTCTTTGCCACCTTCGCCACCGGCGCCTCGACTGGCTCCGTCAGGACAGCGCGCAGCACGGCGCGGGCCTTGACCGGCGCCGGCGCCGCCTCGGCTGCCACTTCGCGCAGGCCGCCGGTAGCGCCGAACATGCGCTGCGAGTTTTCCGCTGCGGCGCTCATCATACCCAGCCAGGTACCATAAGCCTGGCTGGCCATGGCTATGCCCACCGCCGACATGGCAATGAAGCCGGCGGCAGGCTCGAACCCGGCGCCGGCGCGGCGCGCGGCTTCGGCCGGCGCGCCGAAGCCCGCGGCAAGCTTCTGCCACGACTTCGCGCCAGCGAAGGGAATATCGGTCATCGGAAACATCGACATGGTCATCTCCTGATTGTCGCTTTCCTGCTGCCCTTTTCCTGCGTTTCCCGAGGCTTCTTGCCCAAGTCTTTGTGTTGAATGCTATTCCGCCGCAACGAGAACCGGCTCAGCCCGGTGCGCATTGCGGGAAAACTCGTCGATCCTGCGCTCGATCTCCGGCCGGAAATGCCGCACCAGGCCCTGGATCGGCCATGCCGCCGCATCGCCCAGCGCGCAGATCGTGTGCCCTTCGACCTGCTTGGTCACGTCCAGCAGCATGTCGATCTCGCGCTTCTGTGCCTCGCCGCGCACCAGCCGCTCCATCACCCGCCACATCCAGCCGGTGCCTTCGCGGCAAGGCGTGCACTGCCCGCAGCTCTCGTGCTTGTAGAAGTAGGAGAGCCGGGCGATCGCCTTCACGACGTCGGTCGACTTGTCCATGACGATGACGGCCGCCGTTCCCAGGCCGGACTTCAGATCGCGTAGCGCGTCGAAATCCATCGGCACGTCCATGATCTGCGCCGCCGGAACCAGCGGGACGGACGCCCCGCCGGGAATGACCGCCAGAAGATTGTCCCAGCCCCCACGCACGCCGCCGCAATGCGTCTCGATCAGCTCGCGGAACGGGATCGACATCGCCTCTTCCACCGTGCACGGCGTGTTGACGTGGCCGGAAATGCAGAACAGCTTGGTGCCGACATTGTTCGGGCGTCCGAAGGACGAGAACCAGCCGGCGCCGCGGCGCAGGATGGTCGGCGCGACAGCGATAGACTCGACGTTGTTGACGGTGGTCGGGCAGCCGTAGAGGCCGACATTGGCGGGGAACGGCGGCTTTAGGCGCGGCTGGCCCTTCTTGCCCTCCAGGCTCTCCAGCAGCGCGGTTTCCTCGCCGCAGATGTAGGCGCCGGCGCCATGATGCACGAAGACATCGAAATCGTAGCCGTTCTTGTTGTTCTTGCCGAGGAAACCGGCGTCGTAGGCCTCGTCGATGGCGCGCTGCAGGGCCTCGCGCTCGCGGATGAACTCGCCGCGCACATAGATGTAGGCGGCGATCGCGCCCATGGCGAAACCGGCGACCAGCGCGCCTTCCACCAGCGTATGCGGATCGTGGCGCAGGATCTCGCGGTCTTTGCAGGTGCCCGGCTCGGACTCGTCTGCGTTGATGACCAGATAGGACGGCCGCCCGTCGCTCTGCTTGGGCATGAACGACCATTTCAGACCGGTCGGGAATCCGGCTCCGCCGCGACCGCGCAGGCCCGACGCCTTCATCTCGTTGACGATCCAGTCGCGCCCCTTCTCCAGCAGACCCTTGGTGTCGTCCCAGATGCCGCGACGCATGGCGCCGGCCAGCGAACGGTCGAACTGGCCGTAGATGTTGGTGAAGATGCGGTCCTTGTCCTGAAGCATTTTGTGATCCTCAGACCGGCTTCTTGCCGAACACGCGGATGTATTCGTCCACGCCACCCTTTGCGAGCGCATCGGCCTGCCGCACCCAATCGTCGCGCTCGATGCGGCCCTTGAAATTCAGGTAGGCGTCGACCCATTCGCGCTCGGCCTGCTTCCACGAGGCGACCTGCGTGAAGGTGAAGATTCCGAGCGAGTGCAAGATTCCCTCGATCTTCGGGCCGACGCCGGAGATCAGTTTCAGGTCGTCCGGCTGCGCGGGTTTCTCGATCCCGGCCGGACGGTTGGCATCGTCGAGCGAAGGCTTGGCCGCCGACGGCTTTGCCGAACCGCTCTCCGGCGCCTTGAAGGCGGCCGCCGGCTCGGAGACGACGGACTTGCCGTTGCGCTGCTTGTCGGTACCCTCGACTTCAGGCGCGGCCTTGTTGGCTTCGGTGGCGGAATGGGACGGGGCCGCGGCGCTCGCGGCCTGCTCGGCGGCGGGGCTCGCCTTGACCGGTGAAGGAGACTTGATGACTGGATTCGTCTCGGGGGCGTCGGTCTTCGGCTTAGCCGCATTTGAGGGGGCAACCGAAGCGCCCTCGGCAGCGGCCCTTTCGGCCGCCTCGCGGTCGCGGGTTTCCTTCAGCACGGCGGTCTCGTCGGTAAGCGACGTGAGGCCGGTCACCGGCGCGGCATAGATGCGGCCGATCTGCGGACCAGGCTCCACGGAACCGCCCTTCCCCGCCTCGAATGCATCGATGATCTCGGCCAGGCGTTCCGGAGTCAGGTCCTCGTAGGTGTCTTTGAAGATCATCACCATCGGTGCGTTGACACAGGCGCCGAGGCACTCGACCTCTTCCCACGACAGCGTGCCGTCGGCATTGGTGTGGAACTGGTCGTGGTGGATCCTGGAGCGGCAGACGTCCATCAACGCCTCGGAGCCGCGCAGCATGCACGGCGTGGTGCCGCAGACCTGCACGTGGGCCCGGGTGCCGACCGGCTTGAGCTGGAACTGCGTATAGAAGGTCGCGACCTCGAGCACCCGGATGTAGGGCATGCCGAGCATGTCGGCGACGTGCTCGATGGCGCGCTGCGTGACCCAGCCTTCCTGCTCCTGCGCGATCATCAGCAGCGGGATCACGGCCGACTGTTCGCGACCCTTCGGATACTTGCCGATCCAGGTCTTCACCGCCGCCACGTTCGCCTCGCTGAAGGCGAATGCGACTGGCTGGAAGGCTGGCTCTGCGAGACGGCGGACTGACATTCTACCTGCTCACCCTCAGCGATTGCCGGCTTGCGCGCGCGCCCATCAGCGGTCGACCTCCCCGAACACGATGTCGAGCGAACCCAGCACGGCCGACACGTCGGCCAGCATGTGCCCGCGGCATAGGAAATCCATCGCCTGCAGATGCGCGAAGCCGGGCGCGCGCAGCTTGCAGCGATATGGCTTGTTGGTGCCATCCGACACGAGATAGACGCCGAATTCGCCCTTCGGGGCTTCGACCGCCGCGTAAACCTCTCCGGCCGGCACGCGATAGCCTTCCGTATAGAGCTTGAAATGGTGGATCAGCGCTTCCATCGAGCGCTTCATGGCCGCACGCTTGGGCGGCACCACCTTGCCGTCGGAGTTCGAGACGGCACCGACGCGTTCCTTGCCCAACAGCAGATCGACGCACTGGCGCATGATCTTCGCCGACTGCCGCATCTCCTCCATGCGGATCAGATAGCGATCGTAGCAGTCGCCGTTCTTGCCGATCGGAATGTCGAAATCCATCTCGGGATAGCATTCGTAGGGCTGGCTCTTGCGCAGATCCCAGGCAGCGCCCGAGCCGCGCACCATCACGCCCGAAAAGCCCCACGCCCAGGCATCGTCCAGCGAGACCACGCCGATATCGACATTGCGCTGCTTGAAGATTCGGTTGGGGGTCAACAGGTCGTCCAGATCGGCCACCGTCTTGAGGAACGGGTCAATCCACTTGCCGATGTCCTCGACGAGCCGGTCGGGCAGATCCTGGTGGACGCCGCCCGGCCGGAAATAGGCCGCATGCATGCGCGCGCCGCAGGCGCGCTCATAGAACACCATCAGCTTTTCGCGCTCTTCGAAACCCCACAGCGGCGGGGTGAGCGCGCCGACGTCCATAGCCTGCGTGGTGACGTTGAGCAGATGCGACAGGATGCGGCCGATCTCACAGAAAAGTACGCGAATCAGCTGGCCGCGCCTCGGCACTTCGATATCCAGCAGGCGCTCCACCGCCAGGGCGAAGGCGTGCTCCTGGTTCATCGGCGCCACATAGTCCAGCCGGTCGAAATAGGGCACGGCCTGAAGGTAGGTCTTCGCCTCGATCAGCTTTTCGGTGCCGCGGTGCAGCAGGCCGATATGCGGATCGACGCGTTCCACGACCTCGCCGTCGAGCTCCAGCACGAGACGCAGAACGCCGTGCGCGGCCGGATGCTGCGGACCGAAATTGATGTTGAAGTTGCGGACGGAGTGCTCAGTCATCGCTGGCTCTTCCCGGCACGATCACGGGTTGAAATAGCGGGGCAGCAACCCCTCGCCGAACAGCCAGAAGGCGGCGCCGGCTATCGCCAGGACCAGCAATATACGGCCGACCGTTCCGCTGTGTCCCTTCAGAGCGGTTGCCGCCTTCGAGAACAGCAACACCAGCCCGAGCACCAGCAAGAGGCCGATCACCAGCAATGCCAAGAACCTGGGCATGGATCGTACTCACGTTATTTCGCCTTCTCGTCGCCCGGCAGCACGTATTCGGTGCCTTCCCACGGCGAAAGGAAATCGAAATTGCGGAACTCCTGCTTGAGCTCCACGGGCTCGTAGACCACCCGCTTGACCTCGTCGTCGTAGCGCACCTCGACGAACCCGGTCAGCGGGAAGTCCTTGCGCAGGGGATGGCCCTCGAAACCGTAGTCGGTGAGCAGCCGCCGCAGATCCGGATGTCCCGAAAACAGAATGCCGTAGAGGTCGTAGGCCTCGCGCTCGAACCAGTCGGCGCCCGGATAGACGCCGGTCACGCTCGGCACCGGCGTGTCCTCGTCGGTCGTGACCTTGACGCGGATGCGCTGGTTCTGACGCGGCGACAAGAGATGATAGACGACGTCGAAGCGCCTCACCCGCGACGGATAGTCGGCGCCGCAGATGTCGATGATCGACACGAACTGGCACTGCACGTCGCGGCGCAGGAAGGTCAGCACCTGCACGATATCGGCCGGTTCGACATTGAGCGTCAGCTCGCCGAAGGCTACCACCGGCTCGGCGATGCGTCCGCCGAGCTTCTCGGTCAGATACGCGCCCATATCTCGGAGAGCTTCGGTCACGTCTGCGCCTCCAGTTCGCGCATGGTCCACCCCTGCCCTCTCACCGCTCGATCGTGCCGGTGCGGCGGATCTTCTTCTGCAAAAGCAGGATGCCGTAGAGAAGCGCCTCCGCTGTCGGCGGGCAGCCCGGCACGTAGATGTCGACCGGCACGACGCGGTCGCAACCGCGCACCACGGAGTAGGAGTAATGATAGTAGCCGCCGCCATTGGCGCACGACCCCATCGAGATCACGTAGCGCGGCTCCGGCATCTGGTCGTAGACCTTGCGCAGCGCCGGGGCCATCTTGTTGGTCAGCGTGCCGGCAACGATCATCACGTCCGACTGGCGCGGTGACGCGCGCGGCGCGATGCCGAACCGCTCGGCGTCATAACGCGGCATGGAGATATGCATCATCTCAACCGCGCAGCAGGCCAGTCCGAACGTCATCCACATCAGCGAGCCCGTACGGGCCCACGTGATCAGAGCCTGCGACGAAGTGACCAGGAAGCCCTTGTCGGAAAGCTCGCCGTTCAATTCGCCGAAGAAGACGTCGTCGGCGCCCACCAGCTTGCCGGTGCGCGGGTCGAGGATGCCCTTCGGCGCCGGCGCGACGAGAGTCGCCGAGGAATCGTTCAATCCCATTCGAGCGCCCCTTTCTTCCATTCGTAGATGAAGCCGATGGTCAGCACGCCGAGGAACACCATCATGGACCAGAAGCCAAACATGCCGATCGAACCGAAGGACACGGCCCACGGGAACAGGAAGGCGACTTCGAGGTCGAAGATGATGAACAGGATCGAGACCAGGTAGAAGCGGATGTCGAACTTCATGCGCGCATCGTCGAAGGCGTTGAAGCCGCATTCGTAGGCGGACAGCTTTTCCGGGTCCGGATTGCGGTAGGCGACGATGAACGGCGCGGCTACCAGGGCCAAGCCTATCACCAGCGCGACCGCGATGAACAGGATGACGGGAAGGTAGGAACCCAGAAGCGTGTCCATTACCTGACTTTCCACGGTGGCCGGCCGGCCGACTATCGGCACCGATCCCGCAAGCTGCATGCCGCCGTCGGTTCCGGCCCAGCGCAACCTTCATGCTGCAATGCGGCGAGCGTTAGCGCAGGCATACCGGCGAAGCAAGCCTATCCTTGCCTTTTCCCGGTGCCCTGGCGATCCCCTGCGGCAAGTTCGCATCATCCGCTTAGCATCGGTTTTTCTTGATAAATTTACTCCAGTTTATAATCCTGGCATTCCCTGGCAGGAGGCCGCGCGCGCGGGCTTGCGCGACGCGCCTTCCCTACCGACAAAGAAGGAAATTCGGAACCAGGAGCCACCCGCTTGAAGGACAGAGTCTCGCGCGCCACCGCTCGCCGCATCGCGCTCGCCGCGCAGGGTTTTGGCGAAGCCCGGCCGATCGCGCTGGCCGACCGGCGCCATCTCAACCGGGTTCTTGGCCGCACCGCGCTGTTCCAGATCGATTCGGTCAGCGCCGTGGTGCGCGCCCACTACATGCCGATGTATTCGCGGCTCGGCCCCTATCCGATGGACCTGCTGGACGATGCCGCCAAGGGCCGCAAGCGCCGCCTCTTCGAATACTGGGCGCATGAGGCCTCGCTGCTGCCGGTGGAGACCTATCCGCTGATGCGCTGGCGCATGGAACGCGCTCGGGACGGTTCCGGCATCTATTCGGGCTTGGCGCGGTTTCGCGCCCAGCGCGGCGACTTCATCGAAGCGATCTTTCGGCGAATCGAGACGGACGGGCCGATTGCCGCCTCGGATATCGAAGGCCACAAGGGTTCCGGAGGCTGGTGGGGCTGGAGCGAGGCCAAGCACGCCTTCGAGTGGCTGTTCTGGGCCGGCCGCATCACGACGGCGCAGCGCCGCGGTTTCGAACGCCTGTACGACCTGCCCGAGCGCGTCCTGCCGCGCGCCGTGGTCGATGCGCCGGTTCCGAGCGAGGGCGACGCGCAGCGCGAACTGCTGCGCATATCCGCGCGCGCTCTTGGCGTCGCCACCATCCTCGACCTGCGGGACTATTTCCGGCTGTCTCCCGCCGCAGCCCGTGACGGTGTGCACGATCTCGTCGACAGCGGCGAACTGCTCCCCGTTGCCGTAGAGGGCTGGCAGCAGCCCGCATTTCTGCACCGCAACGCCCGCATCCCGCGCCGAATCTCGGCGCGCGCCCTGCTGGCGCCGTTCGATCCGCTCGTCTGGGAGCGATCGCGAGCCGAGCGCCTCTTCGACTTTCACTACCGCATCGAAATCTACACGCCGGCCCACAAGCGGCAGTTCGGCTATTACGTCCTGCCGTTCCTGCTCGGCGAGCGAATCGTCGCGCGTGTCGACATCAAGGCCGACCGTGGCGCGCGCGTGCTAAGGCTGCTGTCCGCTCACCCGGAGCCGCTCGCGCCAGCGGAAACCGCGCCGGAACTGGCCGCGGAACTGAAGCTGATGGCGGCCTGGCTCGGAATGGAGCGGATCGAGGTTTCGCCGGCTGGCGAGCTTGCCGCCGGTGTCGATGCCGCGTTGCGCGCGGATGCAGGATGATGGTCTTGCGCTGAGGATCAAGAGCGAAACGGTCGCGCCCTGCGGGCGCACCGCAGCTATACCTTATAGCTCTAAGCCCATGGAAAGAAATGGCGCGAGTGACGGGGCTCGAACCCGCGACCTCCGGCGTGACAGGCCGGCACTCTAACCGACTGAGCTACACCCGCGCATTTCTTCGTCGACACCGTGGCCGGCGCCGATGGGTTGGGTGATAATGGGGCCTTCCCCTCCTGTCAAGCGTCGAGTGCAACGGCTTTGCGACAGTCGGGCGTTTTCCCGCGCGCAGGTGGACAAATCGATCCCGACAGGTCCGGGAATTCGTCCGCATCCCGCGCAATTTCGCCGCGACCCGATGAGGACAGCGGCGAATCCGCATTGCGGATCAAGGCTGTGGATAACTTGCAGAACGGCCGGACGAACATCGCCGCGCCAAGCGGCGACTGGTGCCTCAGATCAACCAGATCAGGGTGTCGATCGGGTGCGACGGCAAGTCGACGGCGACGTCCGGCGATAGCGGGTTCGACAGCCTGATCGGCAAGTCGAGTACAGCGGGCGAAGTGATCGGTTCCGGATCGCCGATCGCCACGTCGTCGCCGTCACCGCCGAAGTCGATCCAGATCCAAGCCGGATCAAGCGTACCGGGTTCGCCTTCGGGATCGGCGGTCGACGGCGAGTCATCGTCCAATGGCGGCGGATTGGGCATCACGTCGTTCGAATCCAGGTTCGTCTCGATATCTTCCGCCTCGATATCGGGGGCGCCGGGGTCGTCATTCGGCGGGAGGACAACGATCGGATCGGCAGAGACACCACCGCCGCCGTCCGGGCGACCGCCGGTGCCGGTTCCGGGACCGCTGCCAACCAATATCGGCACTGGATCGTCGTCGGTGCTTCCGACAATAACCTCAGGGGTGGGCGCGCCCTCCCCTGGAGCGTCGGACGACGATGGCGCGGAAGGCACCTCGGGCTTATCCACTCGCTCCGTGGCGAGCGCCATCGCGGCGCCCCCGGGATCGACGGCCGGCGCCTCGGCCAGGTCGGGGACAGCGACCTGCAACAGCGACAGCGCTGCCGAATCGAGGGGGTGATCGGCGTCGCCGCTTCCAGTTGCCTCGCCCGTATCGACCCCGTCGGCCGGATCAATGACAAGCGGCCCGCGATGGGCGATCGGCGCTTGACCGGTCGATGCCGGCGAATCCGCGTTCCGCGACGACAACGCGGCGGTCCCGGTCTCGAAGTCGGCGCCCATCATCAGGTCGAGCGAGATGCGTTCGACAAACCGCAGGCCGCCGCTCTCGGCGCTGATCTCGATTTCGCGCGCTTGCGCATCCTGCGCCCACAGGGCGGCAAGGCTGGCGACCGGCACAAGGATCATCGAGCCCATGATCTGCCAGGACAGATTGATGTCGACCTGACGGGAACTGGGAATCGGCGTGGTGATGGCGACCGAGCCGAGCGAGACGATCCGGGTGATGGCGTCGCTGTCGGGCAGGCGGAAGGCGACGACCGCGCCGGCCGAGCCATCATGGAACGCGGTGATCCGTTCGCTCGGCATCAGCTGCGGCGCGATGATGTCGTTCAGTAGCAGGCCGGTCTCGACCGAGTCGTTCGGCGGGCTCGACGTGGTCCAGGAAATGACGAAGCGGCCGCCGTCGAGCTGGGTGACATGCGGGATGATCGGATCGGGCAGGACGGTGCGGTTGACCCGCGTTGCGTCGCCGACGGCATTGCCATCGGCATCGAACTGGCGCGCCAGCACTACGTAGCCGTCTCGTCCGGGAATATGGTCGGCATCGGTCCAGACCACGACGAAGCCGCCATTGGAGAGCGCCGCGACGTGCGGATCGGATTGCTCGGACTGGTCGACCGCCTCGACCCGGTTGATCTCGATCGAGGCGCCGCGCGGCGTGCCGTCGGGGCCGATCCGGTGGGCGAGAATGCCGTCATAGCGCGGCCAGACGATGACGACGCCGCCATCGGCCAGCGCGGCGACGTCGCATCCCTCGAACAGGTCGCCGCCGCTGCCGCGTTCCTCGACGATCGCCAGTGACGGGCCGAGAAAGGCGCCGTCCTGGCCGAATACGCGGGCCATCAGCCGGCTTGAGGTCCAGGCTCCGGTGCTGTCAACTTCCTGTGCGGCCCAAATGGCGATGAAGGCCCCCTCGCCAATGCCGCTGGTGCCGAGATAGGTCAGCCGGGCATCGTGACTGTCGGCAAGCACCACCGGTGCGCCGAGGAAATTTCCGCCCGGATCGACGGCGCGCAGAACCAGCTGATGCGGCGCGGAATGGTCGTCACGCTGTTCGCGAAAGGAAATGGCGGAGCGGCCGTTCAACGCGGCGAGCGAAGCAGAAAAACCCAATCGACTGTCGTGCTCGATATGAACCATCAAGTCCCCGTCGCGAACCCCGCGCCCGCCTCAAGGCAGGCCGACCCAAATAGTGCCGCCACCGGTGCGCGGTGGCGCGGCCCATATCCGGCCGCCCGCCTCGGCCAACAGCTTGCCGGTCAAACACCGGTCCGGATGCGATCGATCAGCAAATTGCGCCAAAAAGCGACGCCTTGAACGACTGCAATCGATCCGAACACCACAACGCCACGGCACACAACCAGCAAAACTCGCCTCAGACTACAAGAACGGATTCGCTGGAACAATAGCCATGTGACCATCGATCGATTTATTTTTACAACTAGATAACACCGCATCCATGAGCATTGGCAGATATTGCAAGCCGCGCCGGCGCGAACAAGGGTTTCACCCGGATTATTGTCAGCACTGCTCTTGGTGGTTTTAACGAGATCGACGACAGACCCTTGCCGCCGGCGCACGCCTCGGGCCGAAGCCTTGGCGCCGAGTCGACCCGCTGCCGGATGGTGGGCGGTGAGGGGTTCGAACCCCCGACCTACTGGGTGTAAACCAGTCGCTCTGACCAGCTGAGCTAACCGCCCGGTCCGCCGGCAGGCCGGCGATTCCGACAAGGCGACGGGGCCGGCGATCCGGCGGGCAGCGTCGCGCAAGGGTGGGATCGGCGGGCGCCCGGGCGGGCGGGCCGATCCGTTGATGCAATAGGATTTTTGCTGGCAGGGCGCAAGAGCCGCCGCCGCCGTCAGATCAGTTCGCGGGTGAAGCCCTTGCCGCGCCACTGGTAGAACGGCGCCGGCAGGTCGGGGCGCCAGGGATCGCTGCTGGCCAGCCGCTCGGCGAGTTCATCGAGGATGGTCAGGGTGATCGACGGCAGGTTCTGCTGCTTGGCTTCCTCGAACGACAGCCAGGCGACATCCTCGAGTTCGCCGGAGGGGCCGACGCCCTCGGCGGTCTTGTCGGCGATGATCGAGGCGGGGGCGGCGAAGAAGCGGGTGTCGAAGCGGCGCGGCCGACGCGGCGGGGTGATGGCGCGGGCGACGAAGACCAGCGGCGCCAGCGTCAGGCCCATGCCGCGCTCGCCGAATGCCGCCATGTCGCCGGCGAGCGGCTTGGGGGCGGCGGCCTTGCTGCCGTCGGCATGGCCGAGGAACAGCCCGGCTTCCTCATAGGTCTCGCGGATGGCGGCGACGCCGAAGGCGCGGGCGCGGGCATCGGTCTTCGGCCCCTTCATGGCGAGGCGCAGCTTGGCCATGACCTCGGGGTGATAGTCCTCGGCCACAGGGATGCGGCTGTCGCCGGTGTCGACGCGGCCGCCGGGGAAGACATAGGCGCCGGGAAAGAACTTGTGGCGCATGTGGCGCCGGCCCATCAGCACCCGCCAAGGTCCGCCGGCGGCGCGGTCGAGCAGCAGCAGGGTGGAGGCGTCCTTGGGGCGGATATTGGCGTGGTTGGTGGCGCGCTCGGATTCGGTGAGGCGCTTCACCAGGGCGTCGGCTTCGCTCATGTGCTGGTTCCGGGAACGGGGGCGGGATCGGCGGGATCGTGGGCGGCGGGATCGAAGCCGTGCATGCGGTTGCCCCATTGCAGGCCGATCACGGCGCCCTTCACCGGCGGCAGCAGCAGGAGGCACAGGATCGCGGTCAGCGGCAGGAAGGTCGAGATCAGGATCCACAAGTCCGGATGCCAGGCTTTTTCGACCCCGAGCAATAGCGGCACGACGATGTGGCCGACGATGAAGATGACGAGATAGGGCGGAAAATCGTCGGCGCGATGGTGGTGGAACGCCTCGCCGCAGACCTCGCAAGCCGGGCGGACCTTGAGATAGCCGTCGAAAAGGTGGCCCTCGCCGCAGTTGGGGCAACGGCGCAAGAGGCCGCGGCCGATGGCGCGGCGGGCATCACGCTCCGGCGGACGCGGCGCGGTGCCGAAATTCTCGACCGGCGCGGCGGTGTCGTTCAACCCGGACATCAACGCCCTCCCCGCTTGCCACCCTTCGGCGATCCACCCGACTTGGAGCCGCCCGACTTGGAGCCGCCCGAACGCACGCCCCCAGACTTCACACCCTTCGGCGGGCCGCCGCGACGCAGGCGGTCGACCGATCCGCCCCGCCCCATCGGCTTGCCGGCGCTGCCCTGCGACAGCATTTCAAAGCGCATGGCGCCGGCGAAGGGCTGCGCCTCGACCAGCTTCACCTCGACCCGGTCGCCGAGGCGGAAGGTCTCGCCGCTCTGCCGGCCGATCAGGGCATGGGTCGCCTCGTCATAGGCGAAATAGTCGGCCCCGAGCGTCGCGGCCGGGATGAAACCGTCGGCGCCGGTGTCGTTGAGGCGGACGAACAGGCCGGCCTTGGTGACGCCGGAAATGCGCGCCAGGAAGGTGGCGCCGATCCGGTCCACCAGCCAGCGGGCGATCAGCCGGTCGATGGTCTCGCGCTCGGCCATCATGGCGCGGCGCTCGGCGGCGGAAATTTCGCCGCCGATGGCCTCGAGCTTCTGATCCCAGGTCTCCGGCAGGCCGTCGGGGCCAAGCCCGAGGGCGCGGATCAGCGCCCGGTGGACGATCAGGTCGGCATAGCGGCGGATCGGCGAGGTGAAATGGGCGTAGCGGCGCAGGTTGAGGCCGAAATGGCCGATGTTCTGCGGGTTATACTCCGCCTGGGCCTGCGAACGCAGCACCACCTCGTTGACGAGGCCCTGATTGGGCGTATCGACCACCTTGGCGAGGATTTGATTGAAATGCGATGGCTTTGCGCCAACCTTTGGAGCCGTTAGATTAAGAGTTGCCAGAAAGTCCTTGAGTGCCTGCAGTTTTTCGATCGATGGCGCGTCGTGGATGCGGTAGAGCAGCGGCACGCGGTGCTTTTCCAGCGTCTCGGCGGCGGCGACGTTGGCCATGATCATCATTTCCTCGATCAGCTTGTGGGCGTCGAGGCGTTCCGGCACGATCACCCGGTCGACGGTGCCGTCGGGCTTCAGCAGGATCTTGCGTTCGGGCAGGTCGAGGTCGAGCGGCTCGCGGTTGTCGCGGCCGCGCTTCAGGCATTCGTAGGCGCCGTAGAGCGGCCTCAGCACTCCCTCGACCAGGGTTTCGGTCTTGTCGTCGGGGCGGCCGTCAATGGCGGCCTGGGCCTGGGCATAGGCGAGCTTGGCAGCCGAACGCATCATGATGCGGTGGAAGCCGTGCGCCCGTTTGCGGCCAGTCTTGTCGAAGATCATCCGCACGGCGATGGCCGGCCGGTCGACCAGTTCCTTCAGCGAGCAGAGGTCGTTGGAGATGCGTTCCGGCAGCATCGGCACGACGCGGTCGGGGAAATACACCGAATTGCCGCGATGCAGCGCCTCGCGATCGATCGCCGTGCCCGGGCGGACATAAGCCGCGACGTCGGCGATGGCGACGGTGACGACCCAGCCGCCGGCATTGTCCGGATCGGTGTCGGGCTCGGCATGGACGGCGTCGTCGTGGTCCTTGGCGTCGGGCGGGTCGATGGTGACGAGCGGCAGGTGGCGCCAGTCCTCGCGGCCCTTCATCGTCGCCGGCTCGGCGGTCTCGGCGTCGTGCAGGGCGGCAACGGGAAAGATGTGCGGAATCTGGTGGGTGTGGATCGCCACCATGCTCACCGCCTTCTCCGAGGCGAGCGAACCGAGCACATCACGAACCTTGGCGCGCATCAGCCCGATGCGGGTCGGCATGCGCTCGATGTCGAGGGCGACGAGGTCGCCTTCTACGGCGCCCTTCAGGTCGGCCTCGGCGACGACGATCTCGCGGCCCTTCTTGTCGACGGGGATGATGCGGGCGCCGCCGGTGACGATGCGGACGAGACCGAGCGCGGCCGCGGGCTTCTTGTCGAGCACCTTGATGACGCGGGCGGCGTGCTTGCAGCCCGAGGGCAGGTCTTCCTCGTCGTGATCGTCGGAGATGCGCACCAGCACCCGGTCGCCGACGCCGGCCTGCGGCCCCCTCGCCTTCCTGTCCTCCGGCAGGATCAACACGCGCGGCGGCGGGCCGAACTCCTCGTCGTCCCATTCGGCCGGTTCGGCCAGCAGCTCGCCGTCGCGGTCGCGCTCGATGACGTTGACGACCGTGACGTCGGGCAGCGTGCCCGGCTCGGAGAAGCGCTTGCCGCGACCACGCTGGACGATGCCCTCGGCTTCCAACTCCTTGAGAATGCGCTTCAGCGTGATGCGGCCGGCGCCGCTGATGCGGAAGGCCCGCGCCAGCTCGCGCTTGCCGGCCTCGCCGGGATGTTCGGCAATGAAGGCGATGATCTCGTCGCGCGACGGGAATCCCGGCGCGCGGTCGTCGCTGGTCTTCGGGCGAATGGTGGTGCGTGGAACGGAGGGAGTCGGAATGCGTCGGGCCAAAGAGCTTGCTTTCGAATGCGGCGGCGAACCGCCTTGCATCAATCGATTTTGGCCAGCTTAAAGGGGATTCCATTCATACGGAATCGAAATCCGCCAAACCGCTGGAACATGACAGACAAGACGCAAGCCGTCGGATTGGCGCCGCGACATATTGGCCGGGCAACGCCCGCAACCGAAGTGGCACGCGGCACCAGCGGCCACTCAAGATCGAACCCGGCAAGGCCGGCTGTCATATTATTGTGCAATTGCCCATAAATTGGGCTTATCGTGAAGTATTCTTGCCAAGTGGGACTCACGTCGCGCAGTTATCGGCACTTCGCCGCAGAATAAGTCGGTCGCGGGTCCAGAATTTCAGCGTCCTTTTTGTTGTTCGATTGACGAACACTTAACCAAGCGCACCTAACGTCATGTGCGTACAAGAACCCTGTCATGGGACTTCGCGCATGCCCTCCTCGCTCTCCGGTCGCTTCTCGATCCTGGCCAAGCTCGCGCTCGTCGCGGTGCTGTTCCTGGTGCCAATCGCCATTCTGGCCAAGCTGTTTGTCGACCAGTCGCAAAAGGATATCGCCTTTGCCGAGAAGGAAGTGGCGGGCGGCGTTTATCTTGGCGCGCTGTGGCCGGTGTTGAAGGAAAACAATGTCGATCCCTCGGCGGCCGGGTCGCTGGTCGGCCGGCATGGCGGCAAGCTTGAGGGCGTCGCGCGCGCCTTCGATGCCGACATGAACGCCGCCGCCGAGAGCAAGGCGCTGATGGAGGCGCTGGGCAAGCGCGGCAACGATCAGCCGGATCAGGTGCGGGCGGCGGCGCGGGCGTTGTTCGCCAAGGTCGGCGACGGCTCCAACCTGATCCTCGACCCGGATCTCGACAGCTTCTACATGATGGACACGGTGGTGGTGAAACTGCCGGAACTGTCGGACGCGGCGCGCGGCATTCAGGACCAGGTGAGCGCGATCAATGCCGAGGCCAATCCGAGCTTCGACCTGAAGGCCGGGCTGATGCTGGCGCTCGGGCGGCTGGAGGCGGCAAGCGCCGGCACCATCGCCTCGGTCGAAACCGCGATCAAGTCCAACCCCGATCAGTCGCTGGCGGCGGTGATGCCGCGCTCGCTGGAGGCCTTCCGCAAGGCCTCGGCCGATTTCGCCGCCGAGGCCAAGGCGCTGTCGGCGAAGCTGGCGGCCGACGGCTCGCTGAAGACCGCGGGCAAGCTGACGGCGGTCCACGGGCAGCTGCAGGCCGCCGCCGACGATCTGTGGCGGACATCGAACGCCGAGCTCGACCGCCTGCTCAAGGCACGAATCGACGGTTTCGCCGGCCGCATGTGGGCCAATCTCGGCTTCGCGCTGGCGATCGTGCTGGTGTCGTTCGGTGTGCTCGCTGTCGTGGCGATGACCATCACTCGCGGCATTCACCGGCTGGTGGCGCGGATGGAGGGGCTGGTCGACGGCGATCTGCGCTCCGACATTCCTTATCAGGGCTACAAGAACGAACTGGGCAAGATCTCGGCCGCCGTCTGCGTCTTCCAGGAAGCCTTGCGGCGGGTCGATGAATTCGTGGCGCAGCAGGCGGAAAACGACCGGCGCGTCGGCGAGGCGCGGCGGCAGACGATGATGCAGCTCGCCGGCGAATTCGAGAACAAGATCATGGAGGTCGTCGACATCGTCGCCACGGCCTCGACCGAGCTGGAGGCGAGCGCCGGCGCGCTGTCACGAATCGCCGACACCGCCGCCCGCCAGGGCCAGGCCGCGTCCCATGCCGCGTCGCAATCGAGCGACAAGGTGATCGCGATGGCGCATGGTTCCGATACGCTCGCCCATACCGCCCGTCACATCGCCTCGCGCATGGCGGAGGCCACCCGCGTCACCGGCGAGGCCGAGAGCCACGCCGCCTCGACGGCGGAGACGGTGCAGCGGCTGGCCGATGCCGCCAGCCGGATCGGCGAGGTGGTCAACCTGATCAGCGACATCGCCGGCCAGACCAATCTTCTGGCGCTCAACGCCACGATCGAGGCGGCCCGCACCGGGGAAGCCGGCAAGGGCTTCGCCGTCGTCGCCTCCGAGGTGAAGAACCTCGCCGGACAGACCGGCAAGGCGACCGAGGACATCGGCCGGCAGGTCGCCGACATCCAGAACGCCACCCACGAGGCGGTGCAGGCGATCTCGGGCATCTCCAACACCATCTCGTCGCTCGGCCTGCTGGCGCGGGAAGTCGCCGGATCGATGGACGGACAGGCCGGGCAGGTCAGCGAGATCAGCCAGACCGCCGGCTCGGTGGCGCATGAAACCCAGTCGCTCGGACACGTCATCGCCTCGGTGGAGGACGCCGCCCGCGAGACCGACGGCGCGGCGCGTCAGTCGCTCGACAGCGCCCGGGAACTGGGCGAGCAGGCGGTGCGCCTGCGCGAGGAGGTGAAGGGCTTCATCGCCTCGATCCGCGCCGCCTGAACGGGCAAGCTCCCCGACAAGACCCTGATGAGCCGGGCCCCTGCCCGGCTCATTCTCGTTTCAGGGCCACGCGCGACTGGGCGCGCGGGCTGGCGCACGGGCGGCCGGCAAGGCCCGGTCATGCCGGCTTTCCGCCGCTCGTACAGCGTGGCGACACGCGCGGCCGCGCATCGACTGCCGCCGCGGTTTTCCCTAGGACATACGTTGCTTTCCCCTGCCTGTTTGCGCGTTCTCCCGTATGGTAAAATCGGTTCTATTGGAACATTATTCGATTTAAATCAGTGAATTCTCAAGGTTTCACGCCGCAGCCACCGTCCTCCCCCAGCCGTCTTCGCGGCCGGGCGCGACAGACGGGTTTTGCCGAGCCGGAATCTAAGGGGATCGGAAAACCGGGTTCGCCGGGTTCCGGGAGAAATGACATGAGCAGGGTCGTTGACCTGAATGCCGAGCGCTATCGGCGACGGCCGATCGACGTCGAGAATGGCCGGATCGAACTCACCCATGGCGCCGGCGGGCGGGCGATGGTCGATCTGATCGACGGCGTGTTCCGGGCCGCGTTTTCAAATCCGCTGCTGGACAAGGGCAACGATCAGGCGGTGTTCGAGATGCAATCGGGCCGGCTGGTGATGTCGACCGATACATTCGTGGTGTCGCCGCTGTTCTTCCCCGGCGGCGATATCGGTTCGCTCGCCGTCCATGGCACGATCAACGACGTGGCAATTGCCGGCGCGGTGCCGCGCTATCTATCGACCGGCTTCGTGCTGGAGGAGGGCTTCCCGCTCAGCGACCTGACGCGCATCGTCCGTTCGATGGCGGAAGCGGCGCGCAATGCCGGGGTGCTGATCATCACCGGCGACACCAAGGTGGTCGAGCGCGGCAAGTGCGACGGCATCTACATCAACACCGCCGGCATCGGCCAGCTGGTGCCGGGGCTGGAGATCTCCTCCGACCGGGCGCGGCCGGGCGACAAGGTGGTGATCTCCGGCACCATCGGCGAGCACGGCGTCGCTATTCTCGCCAGCCGCAACGGCTTTGCCGGCGAATCGGGCGTGCGCTCGGATACGGCGGCGGTGAACGGCCTGGTCGCGCAGATGATCCACGCGGTGCCGGGCATTCATGTGCTGCGCGATCCGACGCGCGGCGGGCTCGGCGCGGTGCTGAACGAAATCGCCCATCGCTCGATCGTCGGCATCCATCTCGACCGGCGCGCCATTCCGGTGCGGCCGGAGGTGGCGGAAGCCTGCCGGCTGATGGGGCTCGACCCGCTGAACTGCGCCAACGAGGGCAAGGTGGTGGCGGTGGCGCCGGCCGCCGAGGCCGACCGACTGGTGGCGGCGATGCGCGAGCACCCGCTCGGGCGCGAGGCCGCGATCATCGGCGAGGTGATCGCCGATCGCGACGGCTATGTGGCGGTGCGCAGCGACGATGGCCACTATCATCTGGTCGACTGGCTGGTCGGCTCGGTGCTGCCAAGGGTGTGCTGAAGGCGCGCACCCGGCCGGATCAGATCGACAGGCGATAGAGTTCGACCACGTGGCGGATCACCTTCTCGACCGGCAGGTGATGCCAGTTGCGACGGCTGGTGTCGTGCCATGCCCCGGCCCAGACCACTTCGGGCAAGCCCATCCAGGTGGAGTTCATCTTGCCGAACCAGTCGAGCCGGCCGATGACGTCGATCACCTGCCTGAATTCGCGCGGCATGGTGATGCTGGCCGAGACGGTGATGATGACGAGATCGCGCGCCAGATCGCGCAGCCGCTCCGGCTTGTCGCGGCGGATGGCATAGAGCGCCTCCGAGGCGACGAGGTTGCCCTTGGAGTGGCCGGTGAGCAGGCGGAAGGTGAAGCGTTCGTCGGTCAGCAGCTCGACCACGGTCTCGATGTCGTTGCGGTGGCGCGGCGGCGCCGTCATCGCCTCGAGCGAGATGGCTTCGTTGGCCGATCGCGGCGGCTCGACCGGACGGTCGAACTTCTCGAACAGGTGGCGGAACTGGTTGAGAGCGCCGAAGAAGAAGGCGCCGCTGAACGCCTCGGTGATCAGGTCGGACATGCCGTAGCCGGAGACGACGGCGGCGACCGGCTGGCCGAGCGCATCGGCGACATTGCGGGCGAACGCCGCCGAGCCGAGCGCCGAACTGCCGACGCCGGCGATCGCCAGCACCTTGACGCCGGCGCCGCCATTGGCGGCGAAGTCTTCGACGCTGGCGCAGGGAACGAGACTGCCGCCGCCGGTCGGCGGCACGATGATGATCGAGCCTTCCACCGCCTGCCACGGATCAAGCAGCCGCGCTTCTTCCTGCGTAATGGCGTCGACGTCGTAGAAGAAGCGGTCAAGCACCGAATTGCGCTCGCGAATCTTCTCGAGCAGGGCATCAGAGGCTAGGTCAGCCGGTGATGTCGCGTTGCTGGACATGGCGGGAGCGCTCCGATCCGGTCATGGCGGATACCCGCCATATTGCGTCGCAATATAGATGCCGGAAGGGCTGCTGTCATCAAGCGTGGCGGAACGCCGACGGTTTCCGCCCTTATCAAATCGTGGCGGGAGGCGCGCGCCGTCCCTCGCCGCGATCAGCGGACGGGAATATCGCCACGGGCCCAGCCGTCCTTCACCGACAGTCGCCAGTCGTCGTAGCGGTGGGCCTCGATCGCCGCGCGGGCGCCGGCCATCAGCTGCTGGTAATAGGCGAGATTGTTCCAGGTGAGCAGCATGGCGCCGAGCGCCTCGTCGGCGCGGATGAGGTGGTGCAGATAGGCGCGGGAATAGTCGCGCGCCGCCGGGCAGTCGCTCGTTTCGTCGAGCGGGCGCGGATCCTCGGCGTGGCGGGCATTGCGCAGGTTGATCTTGCCGAAGCGGGTGAAAGCCTGGCCGTGGCGGCCGGCACGGGTCGGCATGACGCAATCGAACTGGTCGATGCCGCGGGCGATCGATTCCACCAGGTCGTCGGGCGTGCCGACGCCCATCAGGTAGCGCGGCTTCGTCTCCGGCAGTTCCGGCGTGGTGGCGGCGAGGATGCGCAGCATCACCTCCTGCGGCTCGCCGACGGCGAGGCCGCCGACGGAATAGCCGGGCAGGTCCATGGCGGCGAGCGCCCGGGCGCTCTCGATGCGCAGGTCCTCCTGATCGCCGCCCTGGACAATGCCGTAGAGCGCCTGGCCCTTGGCCGGGCCGCCGAGCCGCTCGTATTCGCGCTTGGAGCGTTCGGCCCAGCGCAGCGACAGGCGCATGGCGCGGTCGATCTCCTTGCGCTCCGACGGCAGGCCGACGCATTCGTCGAGCTGCATCTGGATGTCGGAGCCGAGCAGGCTCTGGATCTCGACCGACCGTTCCGGCGTCAGGTTATGGCGGCTGCCGTCGATATGCGACTGGAACTTGACCCCCTCCTCCGTCAGCTTGCGCAGCTTGGCCAGCGACATCACCTGGAAGCCGCCGCTGTCGGTGAGGATCGGGTGCGGCCAGTTGGCGAAGCGGTGCAGGCCGCCAAGGGCGGCGACGCGCTCGGCGCCGGGCCGCAGCATCAGATGATAGGTGTTGCCGAGGATGATGTCGGCGCCCAGCTCGCGCACCTGGCCGGGATACATGCACTTGACCGTCGCCTGGGTGCCGACCGGCATGAACGCCGGCGTGCGGATGACGCCGCGCGGCGTCTCGATCTCGCCGCGCCGGGCAAGGCCGTCGGTCGCCAGCAGGCGGAAGCCGAAGCGCGGTTCGGCCGGGACGGTGGTGGCGACGGTCATCGGGCGGTCTCCGGCGGGAACAGCAGGCTGGCGTCGCCATAGGAATAGAAGCGATAGCCGGTGGCGACGGCATGGGCATAGGCCCGCTTCATGGTGTCGAGCCCGGCCAGCGCCGACACCAGCATCATCAGCGTCGATTTCGGCAGGTGGAAATTGCTCATCAGGGCATCGACGGCGTTGAAGCGGTAGCCGGGCGTGATGAAGATCGCGGTATCGCCGGAAAACGGCCGGATGACCCGGTCGGCGCCGGTGGCGCTCTCCAGCAGCCGCGCCGAAGTGGTGCCGACGGCGACGATGCGGCCGCCCCGGGCGCGCACGGCATTGAGCGCATCGGCGGTGGCGGCGTCGACCGCCCCCCACTCGGCATGCATGACATGATCGGCGATCGCCTCGACCTTCATCGGCAGGAAGGTGCCGGCGCCGACATGCAGGGTGACGAAGTGGCGCGCGATGCCGCGTTCGTCCAGCCGGCGGAACAGGTCGGGGGTGAAATGCAGGCCGGCCGTCGGGGCGGCGACGGCGCCGTCATCGCGGGCATAGATGGTCTGGTAGTCGGCCTTGTCGCGGGCATCGGTGGCGCGGCGCGCCGAGATGTAGGGCGGCAGCGGCATGGCGCCGACGGCAAGGATCACGGCGTCGAGATCGGGGCCGGAAAGATCGAAGGCCAGCGTGATCTGGCCGTCCTCGGCCTTGTCGATGACGGTGGCGTCGGCATGGCCGAGGGCGCAGGCCGGATTTTCGGTGCCGAAGCGGACACGGTCGCCGGGCTTCAGCCGCTTGCCGGGGCGGGCGAAGGCGCGCCAGCGATCCGGCCCCTCGCGCTTCAGCAAGGTGAAGGTGACGTGGGCGGTGAGCGGACCGTCGACGCCGGGCCGGCTGCGGATGCCGGCGAGTTCGGCCGGAATCACCCGCGTGTCGTTGAAGACGAGTGCATCGCCCGGGGCAAGCAGCTCGGCGAGATCGCGCACCCGCCGATCCTCGAGCGATCCGTCCGGGCGCACGACCAGCAGCCGGGCGGCATCGCGCGGCTCGGCCGGTCGCAGCGCGATGGCGTCCGGCGGCAGGTCGAAGTCGAAATCGGAGACGAGCATGGCGGTGAATTCGCGGTTTTCGGCCAAACCACCAGGCACGGCGGACGGCGAGCAAGAGGGCGGGTCCTGCTCTATCCGCTCAACGCCCGCCCGGCAAGCCACGCTGCGCGAGCAGCCACGAAAACCATCCGGGGGGCACCCAGCGCGTCGAGCCGATGGCGGCTGCGGGCCATCCGGCGGGGTTAGGCGGGCGCGGTGGGTCGGATTCAGGGGCCGGATGCGGCTTCGGACGGTCCTGACCAGACGAATCAACCGCATTCTCGTGTGGATAGCCGGCATTTCGGCGGTTCTTTCGACCGGCGAAATCCTCGCGCGGCGCGGTGACAACATTCAGCTCGCCGGCCGACCTCGATGGTCAGGTCCTCGTCGGCGACGATGGTTGTCGGCGTATCGGTATAGACCCGCCGGCCGTTATGGAACGAGCCGCTGAACGACCCGCCCTGGCCGGACGACGAGAATGACACCGAGGCGGAAATGGAGAAACTGTCATTGCTCGAGATGTTCTGCTTCGAGGCAACGATCAGATCGCGACCGGCATCGATCAGGATCGTCCGCGCCGCGACATTGGCGCCGGAGAAGTTCATGTCCTGCCCGGCGATG
>JAEULV010000040.1 GCA_016793065.1 Hyphomicrobiaceae bacterium | reverse complement strand
CCTCGCCGCGATCATCGATCGCAAATGGGGCGCCGGAAAAACAAAAAGGCCACCCGAAGGTGGCCTTTGTTCCGAGCTGAACTGGAGCGGGCGAAGGGATTTGAACCCTCGACCCCAACCTTGGCAAGGTTGTGCTCTACCCCTGAGCTACACCCGCATCCTGCCAGTCGGTGCCCGGCGCCGCCGGACGAGCGGTGATATGCACCAGACCGTTGGCGATTGCAACACCCCAATGACGACCCTGTGGATATTTTTCGCCGCCGCCATTTGTTTGGCCCGGAATTCCGCCAACGGTTTTTTCGCGACCCTGGGGAAAAACCCGCCCGCCGCCCCGGCGCCGAAAGCCGAATCATATCAACGACCGTCGCGGCCTCGGCCGATCGAAGCGAACTTCCTTCATCCCCGGCTGTTGTCCTTGGCGTCCGAATGGGGCAGGACAGGCGACAGTGTTTTCCCCGCTTGTTCGACAGGTCTGCCGCCCATGTCCACCCCGCTCGACCGCGCCGGTCTTCTCGCCTATCTCGCCGAACTCGGCATCGCCGTCACCACCCATGAGCATCCGCCGGTGTTCACCGTCGCCGAAAGCCGCGACGTCAAGGCCGCCATTGCCGGCGGCCACACCAAGAACCTGTTCCTCAAGGACAAGAAGGACAACGTCTTCCTGGTCGTCGCCGAAGGCGATGCCGCCATCGATCTGAAGAAGATACATGAGCGCATCGGCGCCAACGGCCGCGTCACCTTCGGCAAGCCGGAACTGATGTGGGAGCTGCTCGGCGTCATCCCCGGCTCGGTCACCCCCTTCGGCGTCGTCAACGATCGCCAGCGCGTCATCACCGTCGTGCTCGACGCCGAGATGATGC
The DNA here is from genome assembly GCA_016793065.1 of Hyphomicrobiaceae bacterium. GTDB lineage: Bacteria > Pseudomonadota > Alphaproteobacteria > Rhizobiales > Ancalomicrobiaceae > JAEULV01. The sequence continues at coordinate 54,728 of JAEULV010000040.1, read as the reverse complement.
GCCACGACGTGCTGAACTATCACCCGCTCGAAAACAACGCCACGACCTCGATCGCCCGGGCCGACCTCATCCGCTTCCTCGAGGCGACGGGCCATCCGCCGAAAATCATCGCCGTTTCCGACGGCAAGATCGTCGAGGCCGCGACGGCCGACGGCTGACCCGTTCGCCGGCCCGGCGACAGGCGACCAGCGGGGCGGCGACAATGCTGGCGGGTTTTGCCGACGCACGTTGAATTCTCCCGCGCAAATGCCCACATTGGAAGCGAACTTTGCCTGCCGCCGCCCGAACGGCGTGCCCCCCGTGAGGACGTCATGAGCCAGCCAACCTTTTCCTTCGGCAGCAACTACGGCCAGATGCCTGCCGCTGCCCCCGCTGTCGCCCCCGCCGCATCGGGCAATGCCGACCTGATCAAGGACACCACCACCAAGGACTTCACCCGCGACGTCCTCGACGCCTCCCGTCAGGTGCCGGTGCTGGTCGATTTCTGGGCCGAATGGTGCGGCCCCTGCAAGCAGCTGACCCCGGTGATCGAGAAAGCGGTGAAGAACGCCAAGGGCAAGGTCCGGCTGGTCAAGATGAACATCGACCACCACCCCGAAATCGCCGGCCAGCTCGGCATCCGCTCGATCCCCGCCGTCATCGCCTTCAAGGCCGGCCAGCCCATCGACGGCTTCATGGGCGCCCTGCCCGAGGGCCAGATCAACCAGTTCATCGAGCGCGTCGCCGGCCCCGTCGGCCCGTCCGACGCCGAGGCGCTGATCGCCGAGGCCGAGGCCGCGCTCGCCGCCAACGACCTGCAGGGCGCCGTCGACCGCTTCGCCGCCGCCGCCGAGATGGAGCCCCACAACCTCAAGGCCATCGGTGGCCTCGCCCGCGCCTACATCCTAGCCGGCGCCCTCGACGAGGCCGAGGCCTTCCTCGCCTCGGTTCCCGCCGCCAAGCAGTCCGATCCGTCGATCGCCGCGGCGCGCGCCCAGCTCGAACTCGCCCGCCAGACCGCCGAGCTCGGCGACGCCGTCGAGCTCGAGGCCCGCATCACCCGCGACCCGGCCGACCACGCCGCCCGCTTCGACCTCGCCGTTCTGCTCGCCGCCAAGGGCCACAAGAACGAGGCCGTCGACCAGCTGGTCGAGATCGTCCGCAAGGACCGCCCGTGGAACGACGAGGCGGCGCGCAAGCAGCTCGTCACCTTCTTCGAGGCCTGGGGCCCGAAGGACCCGTCGACTCTCTACGGCCGCCGCCGCCTGTCCTCGGTGCTGTTCGCCTGAAGCCGCCCTTCCCCCCAGTCCCGGAGCCGTCATGACCCAGGCCGGAAACCAGTCCTACCCCGACCCGTCGTCGATCCCGACGATCGTGCCGGTGTTTCCGCTGCCCGGCGCCCTGCTGCTGCCGCGCGGCCAGATGCCGCTCAACATCTTCGAGCCGCGCTATGTCGAGATGATCGACCGCGCCCTCGCCGGGGATCGCGTCATCGGCATGATCCAGCCCCGGCCGGTCGAACCGGGCGCCCCGGCCGGCGGGCCGCAGCCGCTGATGAATGTCGGCTGCCTCGGCCGCATCGTCGAGTGGAACGAGGCCGGCGACGGCCGCTACGGCATCATCCTGGTCGGCATCGCCCGCTTCCAGGTGATCGCCGAGGTGGCGACCGACACGCCCTACCGCCTCTGCCGGATCAACGCCGCCCCCTTCGCCGCCGACTTCGCCCGCGGCGTCGGCGATGCCGAGGTCGATCGCAAGAGCCTGTTGAGCGTCTTCCGCAGCTATCTCAGCGCCAATGAGCTCGATACCGACTGGGACAATATCGAGCGCACCGACAACGAGACCCTGGTCAACGCCCTGTCGATGCTGGCGCCCTACGGCACCGCCGAGAAGCAGGCGCTGCTTGAGGCCCCCGATCTCAAGACCCGCGCCGCGACGCTGGTGGCGCTGACCGAAGTCGCCCTGGCGCGCGCCCATGCCGCGCCGGCCACCCTGCAATGACCCCATCCGGAGGCAAGACCTTGGACGAGACCGCAAAGCTTGACGACCGCCGCCGCGGCAAGGTCGATCCGAAACTGCTCGAACTGCTGGTCTGTCCCCTGACCAAGACCGGCCTCGAATACGACGCCGAGGCGCAGGAACTGATCAGCCGCGCCGCCCGCCTTGCCTATCCGATCCGCGACGGCATCCCGATCATGTTGCCGGACGAAGCCCGCCCGCTGGAGTGACGCCGATGAAGCTCGGTCTCGTCGACACGCTTTCCGCCCTGTTCCGCCGGAACCGGCCGAAAGCCGCGAGCGCCGAGGAACTGGTCGACCCGCGCATCGTCGCCGTCGCCCTGCTGGTGCACGCCGCCCAGGTCGACGGCCTGGCCGGACCGCGCGAGCGCGCCCGGCTTGAGGCCCTTGTCGCTGCCGAGCTTGACGTCGATCCGGACGAATGCGCCCGCCTGATCGCCGCCGCCGCCCGGGTCGATGCCGACACCGGCGACGTCGTCGACCTCGCCCGCCGCCTCACCCTGACGCTCGACGCCGGCGCCCGCCGCGATCTCGTGACCCTGATGTGGGACCTCGCCAGCGTCGATGGCGACGTGCATGAGTTCGAGGAAGCCATCATCACCCGCGTCGGCGAGGTCTTCGACCTCACCCCCGACGAGATCGCCGGCCTGCGCCTCAGCGCCGAACTCGAACGCACCACGCAAGGCTGATCCGCCGGCCGCCGGCGAACAGGCGCCGACCGCGCGCCACCGTCTCGTCTGCCTCAGTTCGCCGCCGACAACGAAAAAAGCCCGGCCATCGCAAGACGGCCGGGCTTTGGTTCATGTGGCCGCGACGGCCGGGATCACATGTGCAGCGCGCGCTTTTCCACCGCCAGCGCCGCTTCCTTCACCGCTTCCGACATGGTCGGATGCGCGTGGCAGGTGCGGGCCAGATCCTCGGACGAACCGCCGAACTCCATCAGCACCGCCGCTTCGTGGATCATCTCGCCGGCGCCGGCTCCGATGATGTGCACGCCGAGCACCCGGTCGGTCGCGGCGCAGGCCAGCACCTTGACGAAACCGTCGGTGGCGCGATTGGCGCGCGCCCGACCATTGGCGGTGAACGGGAACTTGCCGGCCTTGTAGGCGACGCCCGCCGCCTTCAGCTCTTCTTCCGACTTGCCGACCGAGGCGACTTCCGGGAACGTATAGACGACGCCCGGGATCACGTCATAGTTGACGTGGCCGTGCTGCCCGACCAGGATCTCGGCCAGCGCCACGCCCTCGTCCTCGGCCTTGTGGGCGAGCATCGGCCCGCGCACCACGTCGCCGATGGCGAAGATGCCGGGAACGCTGGTGGCATAGTGGTCGTTGATCACCACCTTGCCGCGCTCCATCGCCACGCCGACCGTCTCCAGCCCGAGGCCCGAGGTGTAGGGCACGCGACCGGTGGCGACCAGGACGACATCGGTCTCGATCGCGGTTTCGGCACCGCCGGCGACCGGCTCGAACGTCACCTTGGCGCCCTTCTTGGTCTTTTCGACCTTGGTCACCTTCGACGACAGATGGAACTTGAAGCCCTGCTTTTCCATGATCTTCTGGAACTGCTTGGCCACGTCCGTGTCGGTGCCGCCCAGGCACTTGTCGGTGTATTCGACCACGGTGACCTCGGCGCCGAGACGCTTCCACACCGAGCCGAGCTCCATGCCGATGACGCCGGCGCCGACGACGACGAGCGAGCCCGGAACCTTGTCCAGCTCCAGCGCGCCGGTCGACGACACGATCACCTTCTCGTCGAACTCGATGACGTTGCCGTCCTTGTCGGAGAGCCGCGCCACGTCCGAGCCGGTGGCGATCACGATCGCCTTGGTCTCGAGCTCGGTCACCGCGCCATCATCGGCGGTCACCTTGACCTTGCCCGGCGCCGTGATGGTGCCGAGGCCCTGATGCGCCGTGATCTTGTTCTTCTTCAGCAGGAACGCCACGCCGCCGACATTGGCGTCGATGGTTTCCTGCTTGTGCGCCATCATCTGCTTCAGGTTCAGCTTCGGCTTCGGCACGTCGATCCCGAGCGCCGAGAAACCGTGACCGGCCTCGTCGAACAGTTCCGAGGCATGCAGCAGCGCCTTCGACGGAATGCAGCCGACATTCAGGCAGGTGCCGCCATGGCTCTTGCGCTTTTCGACGACCGCGACCTTCAGCCCGAGCTGAGCGGCGCGAATGGCACAGACATAGCCGCCGGGGCCGGTGCCGATGACGATGAGATCGTAGGACATGATGTCTCCGCAGTGCTATTCAGCCGCCGAACGCCTCGCCCGATGGGCAGTGGCCATGTCTTCGACCAGCTTCGTTTCAACGGCGATGCGCGCCGTATCGGGACAGAAATCGATTTCCCGCCCTTCCTCTCCGAGCAGCCAGCCGAAACGGCGGCCACCTTCGGCGACGGTAACGGTCCGAAAGACCGCCGGGTCCTGGAGCGGGGCGTAGAGCGGACCTTCCGCCAGAAGGTCGCTCAGGTCGAATTCACCCGAGAGACCATCATCGAAGGTCACCTTAAGCACGGGGTATCGCGGCACTTCGACGCGATCGATCCGATATTTCATCCGATCCTCCCGACGTTGCGCCCGGCACGCAGCTCCGACCAGGCGAAAGCCACCTCTTCCCGGTGCAGCTTCAGCCAGGCGCGGATGGCCTGCGCCTTCGGACCGGGGATTTTCCCTTGCAGGATATCCCCGGTCGCGATCGAAATCATCGCCTCATACTCGCCGAACAGCGCGTGAAGATGCGGCGGCAGATGGTCCTTCGGATAAAGCACCAACTGCGCCCCGGCCACGATCGCGATCGTCGGCATCAGGCGGATACCGAACTCACAGATCCATGACGAGACGCTGCGGATCCTCGATCGATTCCTTCACCCGGACGAGGAAGGTCACCGCTTCCTTGCCGTCGATGATGCGGTGATCGTAGGACATGGCGAGGTACATCATCGGGCGGATGACGATCTGGCCGTTGCGCACCACCGGACGGTCCTCGGTGCGATGCATGCCGAGGATCGCCGACTGCGGCGCGTTCAGGATCGGGGTCGACATCAGCGAACCGTAGACGCCGCCGTTGGAGACGGTGAAGGTGCCGCCCTGCATTTCCTCGATCTTCAGCTGGCCGTCGCGGGCGCGCTTGCCGAACTCGCCGATCTTCTTCTCGATGCCGGCAACCGTCAGTTGGTCGGCATCGCGCACCACCGGAACCACCAGGCCCTTGTCCGAGCCGACGGCGACGCCGATGTGATAGTAGTTCTTGTAGACGATGTCGGTGCCGTCGATCTCGCCGTTGACCGCCGGGATCTCCTTCAGCGCCTGCACGACAGCCTTGACGAAGAAGCCCATGAAGCCGAGACGCACGCCGTGCTTCTTCTCGAACAGGTCCTTGTACTGGTTGCGCATGGCGATGACCGCCGACATGTCGACGTCGTTGAACGTCGTCAGCATCGCCGCGGTGTTCTGGGCATCCTTCAGCCGGCGCGCGATGGTCTGGCGCAGCTTGGTCATGCGTACGCGGTCCTCGCGGGCGGCATCGTCGGCCGGAGCGGCGGCGCGCGGCGGCGCGACCGGAGCCGGCGCCGGCGCGGCCGAAGCCGCGGCGATCGCCGCGATCACGTCGCCCTTCAGCACCTGACCGCGCTTGCCCGACCCGTCGACGGCCGCAACGTTGACGCCAGAGTCAGCGGCGAGCTTGGCGGCCGACGGCGCCGGCGGCATCGCCGCCGCCGGGGCGGCGACAGGAGCCGGGGCGGCGACAGGAGCCGGGGCGGCGGCCGGAGCCGGAGCGGCTGCGGCCGGAGCGGCAGCAGCGCCACCGGCGCCCGCCTTGATCAGGCCGAGCACGGCGCCGACGCCGACGGTGTCGCCTTCCTTGACCGCCTGGGCTTCCAGCACGCCGGCGGCCGGCGCGTTGACTTCCAGCGTCACCTTGTCGGTTTCCAGTTCGAGGAGCGCCTCGTCCTGCTTCACCGCATCGCCCGGCTTCTTCAGCCACTTGCCGATGGTCGCTTCGCTGACCGACTCACCGAGGGTCGGAACCTTGATCTCGATCGACATGGATCTTTTCTCTCGTCGATGTTGGATTGGGAAACGCCGGGCGCTCGCGACGCGCCGCCCGGCTGGAAGAAGGTCAGCCCGCGAAGGCCTCGTCGAGGAACGCGGCGAGCTGGGCGAGGTGCTTGGACATCAGGCCGGTGGCCGTCGCCGCCGACGCCGCGCGACCGACATAGCGCGGCCGCTTCGACTTCGTGCCGGTCTGGCTCAGCACCCACTCCAGATAGGGCTCGATGAAGAACCACGAACCCATGTTCTTCGGCTCTTCCTGGCACCACACGATATCGGCCTGCTTGAACCGGCCGAGTTCCTTGATCAGCGACCGCAGCGGCACCGGATAGAGCTGTTCGACGCGCAGCAGATAGACGTCGTCGATGCCGCGCTTCTCGCGCTCTTCGAACAGGTCGTAGTAGACCTTGCCGGTGCACAGGACGACGCGACGGATCTTGTCGTCCTTCTTCAGCTTGATCGTGGTCGACGGCGGATTGCTCTCCGCGTCGTCGTGCAGCAGCCGGTGGAACGAGGTTCCGGTGCCGAGTTCGTCGAGCCGCGACACGCAGCGCTTGTGGCGCAGCAGCGACTTCGGCGTCATCAGCACCAGCGGCTTGCGGATGTCGCGCTTCAGCTGACGCCGCAGGATGTGGTAGTAGTTCGACGGAGTCGAACAGTTCGCCACCTGCATGTTGTCCTCGGCGCACATCTGCAGGAACCGCTCGAGGCGGGCCGAGGAATGCTCCGGACCCTGGCCCTCATAGCCGTGCGGCAGCAGGCAGACGAGGCCCGACAGGCGCAGCCACTTGCGTTCGGCCGACGAGATGAATTGGTCGAACAACACTTGGGCGCCGTTGGCGAAGTCGCCGAACTGGGCTTCCCACATGGTCAGTGCATTCGGCTCCGTCATCGAGTAGCCGTACTCGAACCCGAGCACCGCTTCTTCCGACAGCATCGAATTGATGACTTCGTACTTGCCCTGATCCGGCGCGAGGTTGTTGAGCGGGATGAACCGCGCCTCGGTTTCCTGATCGTACAGGACGGTGTGGCGCTGCGAGAACGTGCCGCGCTCGCAATCCTGGCCCGACAGCCGCACCCGGTGACCTTCGGTCATCAGCGTGGCGAAGGCCAGCGATTCCGCCAGCGCCCAGTCGACGCCCTCGCCGGTCTCGATGATCTTCTTGCGATTGTCGAGGAAGCGCTGGATCGTGCGATGCACGTTGAACCCGGCCGGAACGTCGGTCAGCTTGCCGCCGAGTTCCTTCAGCCGCGCCACATCCACGCCGGTCTGGCCGCGACGCGGATCGTCGAGATCGACGCCCGCCGGCTTCAGCCCGGCCCACTTGCCATCGAGCCAGTCGGCCTTGTTCGGCTTGTAGCCCGAGGCGGCATCGAACTCGACGTCGAGATTGGCGCGCACCTGCGCCTTGATCTCGTCGATCTCCGCCGGCGTGACCACGCCCTCGGCCAAAAGCTTGTCCGAATAGATCTGCAGCGTCGTCGGATGGCTGCGGATCTTGCGGTACATGATCGGCTGGGTGAAGCCCGGCTCGTCGCCTTCGTTGTGGCCGAAGCGGCGATAGCAGATCATGTCGACGACGACCGGCTTGTGGAACTTCTGCCGGAACTCGATCGCGATCTTCGCCGCGAAGGTCACCGCTTCCGGATCGTCGCCGTTGCAGTGCAGGATCGGCGCCTCGATCATCTTCGCCACATCCGACGGATAGGGCGAGGAGCGCGAGAAGCGCGGGTTGGTAGTGAAGCCGATCTGGTTGTTGATGATGAAGTGGATCGAACCGCCGGTCCGATGCCCCTTCAGACCCGAAAGCCCGAAGCACTCCGCCACCACGCCCTGGCCGGCGAACGCCGCGTCGCCGTGCAGCAGCAGCGGCAGCACCTGATTGCGCTCGGTGATGTCGTTCAGCTGGTCCTGCTTGGCGCGGACCTTGCCCAGCACCACCGGGTTGACGATTTCAAGGTGCGACGGGTTCGGCGTCAGCGACAAGTGCACCTTGTTGCCGTCGAACTCGCGGTCCGAGGAGGCGCCGAGGTGATACTTGACGTCACCCGAGCCTTCCACGTCGTCCGGCGCGTAGGAACCGCCCTTGAACTCGTGGAAAATGGCACGATGCGGCTTCGACATCACCTGCGCCAGCACGTTCAGGCGGCCGCGATGGGCCATGCCGAGGATGATTTCCTTCAGGCCGAGCTGACCGCCGCGCTTGATGATCTGCTCCAGCGCCGGGATCAGCGCCTCGCCGCCGTCAAGGCCGAAGCGCTTGGTGCCGGTATACTTGAGGTCGATGAACTTCTCGAAGCCCTCGGCCTCGGCGAGCTTGTAGAGGATCGCCTTCTTGCCTTCCTTGGTGAAGGCGATGGCCTTGTCGGCACCCTCGATGCGCTCCTGCAGCCAGGCCTTTTCCGCCGGCGACGAGATGTGCATGAACTCGATGCCGACGCTGGTGCAATAGGTGCGGCGCAGGATGTCGAGCATCTCGCGCACGGTGGCGAATTCGAGCCCGAGCACCTTGTCGATGAAGATCTTGCGGTCCCAGTCGGCCTCGACGAAGCCGTAGGTGGCCGGGTGCAGCTCCTCGTGGTCCTTTTCCGCCGCCAGTTCCAGCGGATCGAGCTTGGCATGCAGATGGCCGCGCATGCGATAGGCGCGGATCATCATGATCGCGCGCACCGAATCGCGCGCCGCGTTCTGCAGCTGCTCCGGGCTGACGGCGACGCCGCCCTTGGCGGCCTTGTCCTTCAGCTTGTCGGTGACGACCTTCTCGATCGTGCCCCAGTCGCCGTCGAGGGCCGAGATCATTTCGCCCTTGGCGTGGATCGGCCAGTTGGGCCGCTTCCAGTCGGCGCCCTTGGCGAGCTTCTTCACCGCCTTCGGGTCGTCCCCGAGCGAACCGAAGAACTCGCGCCACCCCTCGTCGACCGACGCCGGATTGTCCTGATACTTGGCGTAGAGGTCGTCGATATAGGTCGCATTGCCGCCGTACAGAAACGACGTCAGATGTTGGGCCGAATTGGCCGCCTCACGATCCATCGAAATCTTCGGAGCCTCTCGAGCTCCGCCCCGCTCAATTGGCCGACATGCGCCGCAATGCAAGCATCCGCACATCCGCCACTGCGCCCGCCTCGTCCACGGGCTGATAAGAATAATCGGTTTAGCCGACTACCCTGCTTCCCCCCAGAATTCCCCCGGATCGCGCGCTTCGGGACCGTTCGGCCTCGCCTGCGCCCTATCCGTCGCCCGCCGCCCGAACCTGCCCGGCCGCCGAACGGGCCGGAGGGCGGTTGCCCGCCCTCCGGTCGATGTCTCACTTGCCCTTGAGCAGCTCGATCATGGTGGTGCCGAGGCGCGCCGGCGACGGCGACACCACGATACCGGCCTGATCCATCGCCTTCATCTTCGACTGGGCATCGCCCTTGCCGCCCGACACGATCGCGCCGGCATGGCCCATGCGACGTCCCGGAGGCGCCGAAACGCCGGCGATGAAGCCGACCATCGGCTTCTTGATCGGGTGCGACTTGATGAACTCGGCCGCTTCTTCCTCGGCCGAGCCGCCGATTTCACCGATCATGATGATCGACTTCGTCTCGGGGTCGTTGAGGAACAGGTCGAGCATGTCGATGAACTCGGTGCCCTTGACCGGGTCGCCGCCGATGCCGACAGCGGTGGTCTGCCCCAGGCCGACGTCGGTGGTCTGCTTGACCGCCTCGTAGGTCAGGGTGCCGGAACGCGACACGACGCCGACCGAGCCCTTCGAGAAGATGTGGCCCGGCATGATGCCGATCTTGCACTCGTTCGGGGTCAGGACGCCCGGGCAGTTCGGCCCGATCAGGCGCGACTTGGAGCCCTTGAGCGCCTTGCCGACCTTGACCATGTCCATCACCGGGATGCCCTCGGTGATGCAGACGATCAGCTCCATCTCGGCTTCGATCGCCTCGAGGATCGCGTCGGCCGCGAACGGCGGCGGGACGTAGATCGACGAAGCGGTCGCGCCGGTGGCGGCCTTCGCCTGCCACACGGTGTCGAACACCGGCAGGCCGATATGGGTCGAACCGCCCTTGCCCGGGGTCACGCCGCCGACGACCTTGGTGCCGTAGGCGAGCGCCTGTTCCGAGTGGAAGGTGCCCTGCGCGCCGGTAAAGCCCTGGCAGATGACCTTGGTATCTTTGTTGACGACAATCGACATTCTCAGGCCCCCCGAACCGCGGCCACGATCTTCTGGGCGGCGTCGTCCAGATTGTCAGCCGGGATCACGTTGAGACCCGACTCACGGATGATCTGCTTGCCAAGCTCTTCGTTGGTGCCGGTTAGACGGACCACCAGCGGAACCTGCAGGCCGACGGTCTTCACGGCTGCGATCACGCCCTTGGCGATGATGTCGCACTTCATGATGCCGCCGAAGATGTTGACGAGGATGCCCTTCACGTTCGGATCGGCGGTGATGATCTTGAACGCCGAGGTCACCTTCTCTTCGGAAGCGCCGCCGCCAACGTCAAGGAAGTTCGCCGGGGATTCGCCGTAGAGCTGGATGATGTCGAGGGTCGCCATGGCGAGGCCCGCGCCGTTGACCATGCAGCCGATCGTGCCTTCCAGCGCGATATAGGCCAGGTCGTACTTCGAGGCTTCGATTTCCTTGGGATCTTCCTCGGTCTCGTCGCGCAACGCCACCACTTCCGGGTGACGGTAGAGCGCGTTCGAGTCGAAGTTCACCTTGGCGTCGAGCGCCTTGAGGTTGCCTTCGGTCGTGACGATCAGCGGGTTGATCTCAAGAAGGCTCATGTCCTTCTCGACGAACGCCTGATAGATCGCGCCGATGATCTTGACGCACTGCTTGACCTGGTCGCCCTTGAGCTTCAGCGCATAGGCGATGTTGCGGCCGACATAGGCCTGATAGCCGGCGGCCGGGTCCACATGGAAGGTGTGGATCAGTTCCGGCGTGTCATGGGCCACCTTCTCGATGTCCATGCCGCCTTCGGTCGAGGCGATGAACGCCACCGAGCCGGTTTCGCGATCGACCAGCGCCGAGAGATAGAGCTCGCGCTCGATGTCGGAACCGTCCTCGATGTACAGTCGGTTGACCTGCTTGCCGGCCGGGCCGGTCTGCACGGTCACCAGCGTGTTGCCGAGCATGTCCTTGGCGTTGGCGATGACTTCGTCAACGGTCTTCGACAGCCGCACGCCGCCCTTGGCCTCGGCCGGCAGTTCCTTGAACTTGCCCTTGCCGCGGCCACCCGCGTGAATCTGCGACTTGACGACCCAGAGCGGGCCGCCGAGGGTTTCCGCCGCGGCCTTGGCCTCGTCGGCGGAGAAGATGGCGACGCCGTTCGATACGGGCACGCCGTAGCTCTTCAGGATCGCCTTGGCCTGGTATTCATGAATGTTCATCGGACCGTCCCACTTGGGTTTCCCGAAAGGGTGTGATCGGAACGTCTTGCGACCGCGACAGCCGGCTGCTCGCGCACCCGGCTGTTTCGGTCACACCGTTGCTCAGGCGAGCGCCGGCTGGATGGTCTTGCACGCCTCGACGAGGCCCGAGACCGACGCAACCGACTTGGCGAACATGTCGCTCTCGGCCGCGTCGAACTTGACCTCGACGATCTTCTCGACGCCGCCGGCGCCGATCAGCGCCGGAACGCCGACATACATGTTCGACACGCCGTATTCGCCCGAAAGGTGAGCGGCGACCGGCAGGATGCGCTTCTGATCCTTGAGGTAGCTCTCGGCCATCGCGATCGCCGAGGCGGCCGGGGCATAGAACGCCGAGCCGGTCTTCAGCAGCGCGACGATCTCGCCGCCGCCCTTGCGGGTGCGCTCGACGATCGCGTCCAGCTTCTCCTGGGTCATCCAGCCGGCTTCCACCAGCGCCGGCAGCGGCACGCCGCCAACGGTCGAGTAGCGCACCAGCGGCACCATGTCGTCGCCATGGCCGCCCAGCGTCATCGCGTGGATGTCCTTGACCGACACGCCGGTGGCTTCGGCGAGGAAGTAGCGGAAGCGGGCCGAGTCGAGCACGCCGGCCATGCCGACGACCTTGTTGGCCGGCAGGCCGGAGAACTTCTGCAGCGCCCACACCATCGCGTCGAGCGGGTTGGTGATGCAGATGACGAAGGCGTTCGGCGCATACTTGGCGATGCCGGCGCCGACCTGCTCCATCACGCGGAGATTGATCGACAGCAGGTCGTCGCGGCTCATGCCCGGCTTGCGCGGCACGCCGGCGGTGACGATGATCACGTCGGCGCCTTCGATGGCCTCATAGGTGTTGGTGCCCGACATCTTCGCGTCGAAGCCGTCAACCGGCGAGGATTCGGCGATGTCGAGCGCCTTGCCCTGCGGCGTGCCCTCGGCAATGTCGAACAGAACGATGTCGCCGAGTTCCTTGAGACCAGCGAGGTGAGCGAGCGTACCGCCGATCTGACCTGCCCCGATCAGGGCAATCTTGCTGCGCGCCATGGGATGAATCGTCCTTCGAACGTTTGAAATGGTGAACCGGTTTATGCCGGTACCGCCCCTGAAGCGGCGAGGGTTCGTTACTCGCTGTTGCACCTTGGTTCAAGTCGCACGAAAGACGTAGCGCCGGGCTTGGCCGCTTGCGGTCGCCAATGCCGCGACATTTTGTTTCCCGCTGGCGTTCATCGCATGATTACAACGGCTTATCACAGGGCGACGACGGCTTTCGCTTGTGCCGCAATGGCTTGAAACTGCGCGAATTCGATTGTTACAGATAATAATAATTGAAACATGTAATCACTTTTTGGTGATCTTCCCCGTGTTCAACACCGTGATTTTGCTCGAACTTCCGCCGCTGATTGAATCGATTGGAGCAATCGTCGCCGGATCCGCCGCATTATCTTTCAAACGACGAAAGAGTCCAAAACCCGCCGTAACCTCAACAAAGTGATAAGGTGAGCCCATCCGGCAAGCCCCGGCAATCGCCGTCCGTGCGTCCGGAACCATACCCTGCCGGCCCGCATCGCCGTTGCCGCAAAAGCTGCATTTCATTTGAAGAAATTTGTAACAACCACTGCCGGGTCCGCAGCCATCGCCCGTGCCCGCCGGCCGTCGTCTTGGCCTGTTCGCCGCACCGATCGACACGCCTTCGCCGTTTCCCGCACGCCCGAGCGCCGCCAGGCACGCTCCGAACCCAAGGCCGACGCGCCACCTCGCGCCGGTCAGTTGTCGGGCCGGGCAAAGCCCAAATCTCTCGCCGGCCGCCGTCGCCCCGATCGGAAACGCCTCGACCGAACCCTGCCTTCCCGTCGCCGCCATCGAACACACTGCCGGATCGAAAACCGGTCCGGGCTAGAACAGCCCGAACAGCTTCTTGCGCTCTCCGGCCGCCGCGTCGGCGCCGTCCGGCCCCGGATCATCCGGCGCCTTCAACGGAAACGCCGCCGCCACCTCCGCCGTCCCGGCGCGGGCCGTCATCGGCACCACCGTTGCCCCGCCCGGCACCTGCGCCGGCCGTGGCATGCCGCCGACGAGGCCGGCCGGAACGGTCTCGGCCGCAACGGTCGCCTCCGGCGCGACAGGCTCGGCCGCCGTCGCCACGGGCGCGCTTGCGGCCACCGGCGCCGCTGCCGACACGATGGCCGGCGCCGCGGCGACCGGCGCCACCTCGATCACCTTCGGCGCCGATGCCGGCGTCACTTCCAGCGGCAGCAGCGTGCCGCTCTTTTCCAGCGCCTCACGGGCATCGTCGATCAGATCGGCGATCGGCCCGGTCGCCTGCTCCGGCGGTACCTTCCATTCGAACGCATCGATCTTGCCGGTCACCGGCGACACCGGCAGCCAGTGATCCGAAACCACGCCATCGGCGACCCAGGCCGGATCGCGCGGCGCCCGCAACGCCCGGGCAAGCCAGCCGCGCACCAGCCCGATATCGCCGTGCTCGGCTTCCTCGATCTCCGCCATCAGCAGGCAGGCCCGCCGTGTCGGCTGCGACGTCAACAGCGGCTTCAGCGTCGCCCGCGCCTCGGCGAAATCCCGCACCTCCAGCGCCGCCCGCGCCAGCGCCAGCACACCTTCGGGATGGTTGTTGCGCGAGCGCGCCAGATCCTTGATCCGGTTCATCCGGTCGCGCGCCGAATCGCCAAGCCGCGCATGGGCATAGGCCTCGGCAATGTCGGGATGCGGCGCCGCCACCCAGGTCGCCTCCAGCACCTTCGCCGCCTTCTTCACCTCGCCGGCGCGCGAATAGAGCCGCCCGGCCAGCACCGCCGCCGGCACCAGATCCACCGCCAGCCCATGCGCCTCCACCGCCAGCGCCCGCGCCGTATCCGGCTCGGTCTCCTGCAATTCCAGCGCCCGCGCCGTCAGCAGCACCGCCCGCAGCCGCTTGCCGTCCTTCTTGTCGACCAGCTTGTGCCGGAGGTTGCGGTCGAGATCGGCGAGCGCCCCCTGCCAGTCGCGCGATTGCGCGTCGAAATCCATCACCGCCTGCCCGGCCCAGGCGAGCCCAGGCGCCCGTCCCACCGCGGCTTCGGCGAAGTGCCGCGCCGCGTCCGGCTCGCCATGCCGCTGCGCCTCGACGTAAAGCCCGCGCAGACCCAGAAGCTGCGTCTCCGGCTTTTCCACCATCTGCTCGAACGCCACCCGCGCCGCCGCCCGGTCGCCCGAAAGCTGCGCCGACTGCGCCTCAAGCAGCAGCGCCAGCGGCTCGTCGCCGAGAATGCGCCGCGCTTCCGCCGCCTGCTTCGCCGCCAGGCGCGGATCGCCCGCGCCGACCGCGATCATGCCGCTCGACAGGGCGTTCCAGCCCTTTTCCCGCCGACGCCGGCCCCACCAGCCGCCGATCGCGCCGGGCGTGTTCCACAGGCCGCGCAGCAGCGACCAGCCGAGCATCAGCACGGCGACCAGCGCCACCACGCCGACCGCCACCGCCATCACGCTGGTTTCGATCCGCTGCCCCTGCCAGACCATCACCACATCGCCCGGCCGGTCGGCGAGCCAGGAAAATCCCGCCGCCAGCGCGAACAGGAGGACGAACAACACCAATACGCGGATCATCGTCCCCTCCTCCTCAGCCGGCCGGCTTCGACAGCGTCGACAACACCGCGCGATTGACCGCGTCGATCGCCTGCGCCGCGCCGACGCGCGCCTCCAGCGCCGCGCCCCACTCGGCGCCGATCTTGCGACTGTCGTCCGGCAGCTTCTTCCATTCCGCCGCCGCCCCGCCAAGGTCGCCGGCCGTCAGCCGCGCCTCGATCCGGGCGATCCGCTCCGGCACGCCGTCGCCGGCCACCTCGCCGGTCGGCCGCACCCGCACGATCTGCTGCGCGTTCAGCCACAGCCGGTCCATGAAGCTGGTCCCGCCGCGCGATTGCTCGTAGGCGTCGAGGATCTTGCGCGCCACCGGCTGGAACCGCTCGACGATCACGGGGCCCGGCAACACGCCGCTCGCCGCCGTCGCGTCCAGCGCCGACAGGTCGACCATGTCCCGCGCCAGCGATTTCGCCGTCGCCAGCTCCGCCGCATAGGGCCGCCCGGCATCGATCGCCGATTTCAGCGCTCCGAGCGCCACCGCCAGCGTCGCCTGATCGCGCGCCTGCATGCCGACGCCGGCGTTCTTCTCCAGCGACCCGACCTTGCCGGAAACCCCTTCGATCGCCTGCTTCACCGTGGCGACCTGCTGGTCGACCTTGCCGAGCAACGCCGACGCCGCCTCGTTCACCTTCTGCGTCGTCGCCGCGCCGAGCTTGTCGGCCATGCCCTTGGTCTCAGCCTCCAGCGCCGCCACCTTCTGGCGAACCTCGTCCTGCGCCTTGCGCAGCGCCTCGGTCGCCGCCGCCACATCCACCGGCGGCCGCGCTTCCAGCGCCTGCAGCCGCTTGGTCAGATCGGCCAGCGCCTTCTCCGCCGCGACTTGCGCGCCGGAAACCGCCTGCTGCCCCGCCTGTTGCCCCTGCGCCAGCGCCTGCTGCCCGGCCTGACCGGCCTGCGTCGCCCGCGCCGCCACATCGTCCTTCAGCTTGGCGAAGTCGCTGTTGATCTGGTCGATCGTCGCCTGCCGCGCCGCGACCGCCTGCTTCACCGCCTCGATCTGCGTGCCGATCTGGGCGTTCACCTCGGCCTTGAGCTTTTCGATCGCCTCGGCGGCACCGCCGCCGGTCTCGGCCGGCCGCTTTTCCAGCGCCGCGATCCGGTTCGGCAATTCGCCCAGCGTCGCCGCGTCCTTGGCCGATAGCTTCGGCTGCGCCGCCAGCTCGTCAACCTTCGCCTGCAGTTGCGCCAGCGCCGCCTTCGCCTTGGTCAGGTCCTCGCTCGCCCCGCCTCCGGCCGGCAGATAGCCCATCACCAATGCGCCATAGCCGAGCCCCAGCGCCACCGCGCCGCCGACCAGGCCGGAAGCCAGCGCCGGCACCACCACCGACGGCCGCTTCGCCGCGACCGGTGGCAGGATCGCGACCGCCGGCTCGGCCGGCGTTTCCACCTTCGCCTCGGGCTTGTCCTCGACCGGCTCGGCCGCCGGCTTGTCGACGGCTGCCTCCGCGACCGGCTGATCGCCCGCGCCGGCCGTCGCCTCGCCATCGGTCGGCGTCGCGATCGCGTCGCCCTCGATCTTCAGCTCGCTCGACGGCTCGGCCGCGCTCGCGGCCTCCGCCGCCACGCTCTCGACCGTCGCCGCGACGGTTTCCACCGGCGCCTCGGTCGTTGCCTCGGCCGCCGTCACGGCGTCATCCGCTGCCTTGACCACGGTTTCCTCGATCAGTTCCACCTTGGTCGGCGTCGCGTCGATGGTCACGCCCCGGCGCTTCTTGCCGGCGCCGCCGCCATCCTTCGGGTTCGAGTTGTCCTCGGCCATTGCGCTCTCCCAGGTCACTTGCTTTGTCGAGCCGCCACGTCGCCGCGTCAGGCGGCGCCGCCATTGGCCCGGTTCGAAATCCGTTTCGTCGCCGCGTCGCGTCGCGGCTTCCTTCCCGTTACCGGAACCTGTCGCGCACCAAAGCACAGACCGAGCCGGCGACGCGAGTGCTTTTGCATCAAATCATGGCCTCAAATCGTCGGGGTCGACGCAATCGCCCCGAGCACCGCCGCCGCCGTCGGCTCCGTCGCAATGACAATGGCCGAAAACCCGGCCGCGACCAGGGGGGCCGCCGCCTCCGCCGAAATCACCGATGTCGGCGTCCGCCGCGCCTGCTCGATCACGCCGTCGGCGACGACCGCCGCCAGATAGGCCTCGGCCGTGCGCCGGGAAAAGATCGTCACCGCGTCGATCCCGGCCGGCGAAGCCGTCCCCGACCCCGCCTGCGACATCGCATCGCAGGCCTCGCGCGGCAGATGTCCGATCGCCTCGGTCCGGTAGACCTCGACCATCCGCACGCTGAACCCGCGCTGGCCGAGCACCGACGCCAGATCCACCGCCCGGTCGCGTCCCGTCGCCCACAGCACCGCCCCGTCGGCCGGCCGCAGCCGCGCCGCGATCTCGGCGATCAGCGCCGCGCCGTCGCCCCCGGCGCTGATGATCCGGCTGAACCCCTGCGCCCGTGCCTGCTTCGCCGTCGCGCCCCCGACCGTGAACGTCGGCAGCGACCGCAGGCTGGCGCAATCGTCGAGCTGCGCCAGCGCCCTGACGGCGTTGCCGCTGGTCAGCGCCACCGCCTGCACCCCGGCGAGATCGAGCCGCGCGTCTCTGGCGATCACCACCTCGAGCATCGGCGCCACCACCGGTTCGTGCCCGGCGGCAACGATCAGCGCCGCCGTTCGCGCCGCTTCAGCCTCGGGCCGTGTCACCAGGATTCGCATCGCCCGCCTCTCTGCCTCCGCCCGCCCTCTCGTCCGATCGCCCGCCCGTCCTCGGTCCGTGAGCCGCAGCTCAGCCACCAAGATGGGCGAAGAAATCCGCTCCGCCGCGCCCCCGCAGCATTTCCCCGGCGGCGATCCCGATCGCCGCCGCGTCCGCGACCGCGCCCTTGAAATGCGCGCTGTGGTGCTCGCTGCCGTCCGGCTTCAGGATCATCCCGTCGAACACCAGTTCGCCCCCCTCGATCCGCGCATGCCCGGCGATCGGCGTCCGGCACGAACCGTCGAGCACCTTCAGGAACGCCCGCTCGCAGTCTAGCGCGACCTTGGTCGGCGCGTGATGGATCGCCGCCACCAGATCCAGCGTCGCCCGGTCGTCAAGCCGGGTCTCGATGCCGATCGCCCCCTGGCCGACCGCCGGCAGGAAATCCTCGATCGCGAACAGCCCCGCCGCCACATGCTCAAGCCCCAGCCGGCGCAGGCCGGCATAGGCGAGCAGGGTCGCATCGGCCTCGCCGGCCTCCAGCTTCTTCAGCCGCGTCTGCACATTGCCGCGATAGGTGATCACCTTCAGGTCCGGCCGCGCCCGCTTCACCATCGCCTGCCGCCGCAGCGACGCCGTGCCGACGACCGCGCCTTCCGGCAGCTCCATCAGCGACCGGGCCTTCAGCGAGATGAACGCATCACGCACGTCCTCGCGTTCGAGATAGGCGGTCAGCCCCAGCCCGTCCGGCAGCACCGTCGGCATGTCCTTCGACGAATGCACCGCCAGGTCGATGTCGCCGTCGAGCAGCGCCTGCTCGATTTCCTTGGTGAACAGCCCCTTGCCGCCGGCCTCCGACAGCGCCCGGTCAAGGATCTGGTCGCCCGTCACCTTGATCACCACGATCTCGAAATCCTCAATCGCCCGACCGTGGGCCTTGGCCAGGCGGTCGCGGGTTTCATGGGCCTGGGCCAGCGCCAGCGGACTGCCGCGCGTGCCGATGCGGACGGTCTTTGTTTGCAAGTTGGTGGGTCCCGGTGTTAGGGGCTAGTCGTTTCGCCGCGGACCTTGGCCCAAGGCGCGCATGAACTCAATCTGTGTTCGGGAAAATTCCGATCGGCGCCTTGATCAAGGGCAGGAAGCCACCGCGATGCTGGTCCTGGGGATCGAAACCAGTTGCGACGAAACCGCCGCCGCCATCGTCCGCCGCGATGTCGACGGCAGCGGCACCATCGTTGCCAATGTCGTCCTCTCCCAGATCGAGGACCATACCGCCTATGGCGGCGTCGTGCCCGAGATCGCCGCCCGCGCCCATGTCGAGGCGCTTGACGCCGTCATCGAGCGCGCCCTCGCCGCGGCCGGCGTCGCCATCGCCGATCTCGATGCAGTCGCCGCCACCGCCGGTCCCGGCCTGATCGGCGGCGTCCTCGTCGGCCTGATGACCGCCAAGGCCATCGCCGCCGCCGCCGGCAAGCCGCTGATCGCCGTCAACCACCTCGAGGGCCACGCCCTCACCGCCCGCCTCACCGACGGCCTCGAATTCCCCTATCTCCTGCTGCTCGTCTCCGGCGGTCACACCCAGATCCTCGCCGTCGAGGCCCTCGGCCGCTATCGCCGCCTCGGCACCACCATCGACGACGCCCTCGGCGAGGCCTTCGACAAGACCGCCAAGCTGCTCGGCCTGCCCTACCCCGGCGGCCCAGCGGTCGAGCGCGCCGCCCGCGGCGGCAATCCCGCCCGCTTCGATCTGCCGCGGGCGCTGCTCGGCCGCGAATCGCTCGATTTCTCGTTTTCCGGCCTGAAGACCGCCGTTCGCCATGCCGCCCAGGCCATCGCGCCGGTAACCGAGGCCGACATCGCCGACCTTTGCGCCTCGTTTCAGGCGGCCGTCTGCGATGTCGTTGCCCGCAAGTGCGGCCGCGCCATCGACCGTTTCCGCGCCGAAACCGGCATCATTGCGCCGACCCTGGTCGTCGCCGGCGGCGTCGCCGCCAACAAGGCGCTGCGCGCCGGCCTCGACGCCGCCACGGCCGCCCACCGCGCCCGCCTGATCGTTCCGCCCGGCAGCCTCTGCACCGACAACGGCGCCATGATCGCCTGGGCCGGCGCCGAGCGGCTGGCTTGCGGCCTCGTCGACGATCTCGACGCCCCGGCCCGGCCGCGCTGGCCGCTCGACCCCACCGCCGCGCCCCGGCTCGGCTCCGGGCAACATGGAGCCAAGGCATGACCCAGCCGTTCGACAAGGTCGCCGTCATCGGCGGCGGCGCCTGGGGCACCGCCCTGGCGGTTGTCGCCGCCCGCGCCGGTCGCCGCGCCATCCTGTGGGCCCGCGACGCCGAAACCGTCGCCGCCCTCAACGAGACCGCGCGGAACCCGCGCTATCTGCCCGGCATCCGCCTCGAGCCGGCCTTTGCCGCCAGCACCGATCTCGCCGCCGTCGCCGATGCCGATCTGGTGCTGCTGGTCGTGCCGGCGCAGGCGACCCGCGCCATGGTCGCCGAACTCGCCACCCGCCTGCGCCCCGGCACGCCGGTCGTCTCCGCCGCCAAGGGCTTCGAGCGCGGCACCCTCGACCTGATGACCGAGGTCATCGCCGAGGTCGCCCCCGGCCTGCCGCCGGCGGTGCTGTCCGGTCCGAGCTTCGCCACCGACGTCGCCGCCGGCCTGCCCACCGCCGTCACCGTCGCCGCCGCCGACATCGCGCTGGCCGAGAAGATCGCCCGCAGCCTGTCCTCGTCGACCTTCCGCCCCTATGCCTCCGACGATCCGACTGGCGTCCAGGTCGGCGGCGCCCTGAAGAACGTCCTCGCCATCGCCTGCGGCATCGTCGTCGGTCGCGGCCTCGGCGCCTCCGCCCAGGCCGCCCTCGTCGCCCGCGGCTTTGCCGAGCTTTCCCGCCTCGGCGCCGCCCTTGGCGCCAAGCCGGACACGCTGATGGGGCTCTCCGGCCTCGGCGACCTGGTGCTCACCGCCTCCAGCCGCCAGTCGCGCAACTTCTCGCTCGGCATCGCCATCGGCGAGGGCGGCTCGATCCCCGACCTCATCGCCGGCGGCAAGCTCGCCGAGGGCGCCGCCACCGCCGACGTCGCCGTCCGCCTCGCCCGCACCCACGGCGTCGACGTGCCGATCTCCGAGGCCGTCGCCGACGTCCTCGCCGGCCGCGCCTCGCTGCGCGACGCCATCGACCGGCTGATGTCGCGCCCGCTGAAACGCGAAGGCCGTTGAGGTTGCGCAACCCGGTGCGGGCGGCTAGCAATGAACCAGACCCAACCCGGAGCGCGCCCATGGCCCATTTCGTCTTCACCGGCACCGACAGGGCCGACGGCCTCGACACCCGCATGAGCGTGCGCCCGGCGCATCTCGAATGGCTCGCCGCCAATGCCGCCGCCATCCGCATCGCCGGTCCGTTCCTGTCGGACGACGGCAAGCCGATCGGCTCGCTGCTGATCATCGAGGCCGCGTCGCAGGCCGAGGTCGAGGCCCTGGTCGCCACCGATCCCTATGCCCATGCCGGCCTGTTTTCCGCCATCTCGATCCGGCCCTGGCGCTGGGTCGTCGGCGCCCCGGCGGCCTGAGCGAGAACCCGATGGCGCACTGGCTCTACAAATCCGAACCGGACGTCTGGTCCTACGACCAGAACGCCGCCAATGGTGATGCCGGCACCTTCTGGGACGGCGTCCGCAACCCGCTCGCCAACAATCACATGAAGGCGATGCAGCTCGGCGAGCGCGGCTTCTTCTACCATTCCAATGTCGGCAAGGCCGTCGTCGGCATCGTCGAGGTGGTCAAGCTCTGGGCGCCGGACCCCAAGGACGACAGCGGCCGCTGGGGCGCCGTCACCATCCGCTCGGTCGCCGCCTTCCCCCGCCCGGTGACGCTCGCCGAGATCAAGGCCGATCCGCGCCTCGCCGACATGGTTCTGGTCAAGAACTCCCGCCTGTCGGTGCAGCCGGTCACCGATGTCGAATTCGAGCTGATCTGCGCCCTCGGCGGGGTGACCCCCTGACCGAACCCGCCCCGATCCGGGACAAGGCCGATTTCATCCGCGCCAATACGCGCCTGATGCCGCCGCCCCATGTCCCGGAAATCCGGCTGCACCTGGCCGACGAAGCCTACGAACTCTGGCACCGCACCGAGGATGAATTGCAGTCCCTCGGCCTGCCGCTGCCGTTCTGGGCCTTCGCCTGGGCCGGCGGCCAGGCGCTCGCCCGCTATGTGCTCGATCACCCCGAACGGGTCGCCGGCAAGCGTGTCCTCTCCTTTGCCGCCGGTTCCGGCCTCGAGGCCATCGCCGCCGCGATCGCCGGCGCCGCCCACGTCACCGCCACCGACATCGACCCCTTCGCCCTCGTCGCCATGGGCCTCAATGCCGAGGCCAACGGCGTCAGCTTCGCCGCGTCCGCCGCCGACGTGCTCGACGACCCGCCGGCCGGCTACGATGTCCTGCTGCTCGGCGACGTCTTCTACGAGGCGCCCATGGCCGAGCGGGTGCTCGCCTGGGGCCTGCGCGAGGCCGAGGCCGGCCGCGACGTGCTGATCGGCGACCCCGGCCGCAGCTACCTGCCGAAGTCCCGTCTGGTAAAGGTCGCCGAATACATGGTCCCGACCACCCGCGCGCTGGAGGATGCCGAGGTCAAGCGCACCTCGGTCTGGCGCCTCGCCTGAGCGGCCTTGGCCGTCGGCCGTCGCTCACGCCACCGACACGATCGTCGCGCCAAATCGCTGTGCCAGCCGCTGCCGCGCCGGCGCCGGCACCACCATCAGCGCCGTCGACAGCCCGTCGGCGATCAGGCCGCTCGCCGCCATGACGCTGATCTGGTGCACCCCGCGCGGCGAATGCCCCGTCGCCGGATCGATGATGTGATGCTCACCCGCCGCCCGGTCGAACACTGTCTCGTCGTCGGCCGACGTCGCCAGGAACCCGTCTTCCAGTGTCACGTTATCGAGATGCCGCCCATGATCGGCCGGATCGCGCAGGCCGATCCGCCACGGCCGGCCACGGCCGCCGAATTCGCCGGTGTCGACCAGCGCCGCCTCGATGCCATGTGCCGCCAGCGCCGCCATCACCCGGTCGGCGGCATGGCCCTGGGCAATGCCGTTGAGGGTGATCGCCATGCCCGGCCGGGCAAACCCGATCCGCTCCGGCGCGACCTCGATCGCCCGCCAGTCGACCAGCGCCCGCGCCGCCGCGATCCGCGCCGCCTCCGGCGCCGTGCCCGTCGCCGCCGCGTCCGCCTTCAGCCGCCACAACGGCTGCACGCTCGGATCGAACGCCCCGCCGCTCGCCTCGGCCATCGTCACCGCCGCCTCGACCAGCCGGGCAAGATCCGCCGACGGTCGCTCGATCCGGCCGTCGCGGTTGAGCAGCGCCAGTTCGCTGGCCGGATCGAACAGGCTCGCCGCCCGCTCCACCGCCCGCATCGCCTCGAATCCGGCATCGAGCGCCGCCTCCGCCCGCGCCTCGCTCGCCGCGACCAGCGTCAGCCGCACCGTCGTGCCGAAGGCAATTCCCGCCCGGCTGAACCGCCGCTCCGGCTCGAACAGCCGCGCCGCGCCGGCACAGCAGAGCCCGATCCCGCCGAACAGCAGGTGTCGCCGCGTCATCATGTCGTCGCCTCCGCGCTACGCACCCCCGCCGGCGTGGTGATCACCACCCGTGGCCGCGCCTTCCGGCGCTCCGCCAGCACCTGCGGCACGCACGTCGCCGCGTCATTGTGGATGATGACGCAGTCCATGCACTGGAAGCACTCGTCGTAGTCGACCGCGCCGGCCCGATCGATGGCGCCATAGCGGCACTTCACCTTGCACAACTGGCAGGGCGAGCCGCATTCCACCCGTCGGGCGATCCAGTCGAGCCGGCGCGCCTTGCCGAGGATCGCCATCACCGCCCCGAGCGGACAGAGGTAGCGGCAGAACGCCTTGTACACGAAAAGGTTGGCGACAATCAGCACCACGGCGTAGGCCACCATCGGCCACCAGCGCACGAAGCCCAGCGTGATCGCCGTCTTGAACGGCTCGACCTCCGCCGCCACCTCCGCCCGCGTCGGCGCGCCGAAGGCCACGCCGACGATCGCCGCCAGCACCGCGTATTTCACCAGCCGCAACGGTCGATCGATCCGATCCGGAATCGCGTACTGCCGCAGCTTCAACGGTTTGGCGATGAACGCCGCCAGTTCCTGCAAGGCTCCGAACGGGCACAGCCAGCCGCAGAAATAGCCCCGCCCCCAGGCGATCGCACCGGCGATCGCCGCGATCCAGACGATCAGGCTGACCGGGTCCCACAACAGGAAGGTCAGATCGTGGCTGTCGATCGCCTTGATCAGCCCGATCACCGTCACGATCGACAATTGCGCCTGATAGATCCAGCCGATCAGCACCAGCGTCACCGCCAGGAACGCCAGCCGGAACGCCCCGAACCGCGATCCCGCCCGCGTCGTCCGCCCCTGCAGCGCCAGCACGCCGGCGGCAAGCCCGATCAACCCAAGTGTAATGGCGATATCGAGCCCCCGGTCCTCCCAGATCCCCAGCACCCCGGTCGTTTCCGCCACCTGGTCGGCCGCGGCGACGAAATATCGCTCCGGCAGCGCCACCTGCACCGGGATCGCCCGGGTGACGATCTCCGGGAACAGCTGGCCCTTCGCCCGCGACACATGCAGGTTGAAGGTGAACGGCCGCGCCGGATCGAAACCCGACTGGGCGAAGATCGAATAGACCGCATAGGGCGCCTTGCCGAGCGGCGACACCGCCAGCGGCCGGTCGAAGGAATAGTCGCGGATGGTGATCGGCAGGTCGTTCTGCGTCACCGAGAACATGTCCGGCACCGCGCCGTAGACGTAGCCGTCGCCGAACGGCTCGAACCGCCCGCCGACCTGCACGAACAGCGAATGCGCCTCCGGATCGCGGTTCTTGAACAGCCGCCGCACCCCGTCCTCGCCCAACAGGCTCTGCCCGGCGCTCGGCAGGTCCAGCACCGTGATCGCCAGTTCCGCGAAGATGCCATCCGGATCGCGCCGCGCCTCCGGGTCCTGTCCCTCGACCGGAGTTCCCGCGAACGCCGGCTCGACGTCGCGATTGCGCACACGCGCCACCGTCAGCAGGCCCGATTTCGCCAGCCCGGCCGCGTCGTGGCGCTCGACGATCTCCGCCCGGATCGGCCGCGCCGCGCTCGGCCGCGCCTGCGCCATGTTCAGCTTGGCCCGCGCCACGATCAACGCCGAAGCGATCACGCTCTCGTTGACGATCCGCACCGAGGCGGTCGCCTTGGCGACGCCGTCAATGGCGATGCTGGCGCTGGATTTCGCCTGGTTGATCGCCGCCGCCTTGCCCGGCGGCACCACCTTGATCGGCCGCCCCAGCGCCTTGCCGACATATTGCTCGACAAACGCATCGAGCGGCTCCGGGCCGAGGCCCTCGACGAACACCGGCTCATGCTGCGACAGCACCCGCACCTGCCGGAACGTGCCGTCGGCGCCGAGGATCACCAGCATGTTCGGTGGCGTGCCGGAAAAGCCCGGGATCGGCGCCAGCTCGTTGGTTTCGAACGCATAGTACACCACCCGGTCGGCGCCGCCGGTATTCTCCAGGATCGGCCAGACCGGCAGATCGGCAAGCTTCTCGCCGACGAACATCGGCGGCGCGAACTGGGCGACGAGATCGGTCTTGTCGATCGCCCGCGCCGGCAGGACCATTGCCAGGACCATCAGCGCCAGCGCGACAAGCCGCGCCATCGCCCTCACGCCCCTTGCGCCGGGGCAGAGTTTTTCGCCCACCATCATTCCCCCCGGAAAGGCACCGGCTGGTCCCGATGCGCCTTGAATCGATCAGAACAGCGGAAACCAGCGAACGCGAGTGTACTAAAGGCCAAATCGCCCCACCCATGCCGCCGCGCCGCCTGCGCTTTTTCCGTGTCGTCCTCCGGCAAAAATACCGAAGCCGCCCCTAGCGCCGTGCCTGACCGCTCCCCATCTGAGGGCCGTGACCGAAGGGTACCCCTGCCGCCGCCGAGGTCGTGCGCGGCCAAGGGGCACCGAGGGAGATCGCGCGATGTTCGATACCAAGAAGCTCCTCGACCAGTTGCTCGGCGCCGATGCCGCCGCCCAGGCCGAAGGCCTGATCAATCAGGGCCGCGAAATGCTGACGAAGACGCTTGGCGACGTGCAGTCGAGCTCGCTCGGCCAGACCGCCAGCGACTATGCCGGCAAGGGCGCGGCGCTCGCCGAGGAAAAGGCCACCGAATTCTTCGGCGCCGACAAGGTCCGCCAGGCCAAGGATTACGTCGCCGAGAACAAGCTCGCGGTCGGTGGCGCCGCCGCCGGCCTGTTCGCCCTGCTGCTCGGCACCAAGACCGGCCGCTCGCTCGGCGGCGGCGCGCTGAAGCTCGGCGCCCTCGCCGGCATCGCCGGCCTTGCCTACAAGGCCTATTCCGACTGGCAAAAGGGCGCCGCCCCGACCACCACTGCGGACGACTCCAACCTGCCGGTTCCCTCCGACGGCTTCAAGCCGGCCGCGCCGGCCGCCGAGCAGGAACTCGCCCGCGCCCTGCTCGTCGCCATGATCGCCGCCGCCAAGGCTGACGGTCACGTCGACGACGCCGAGCGCGAGAAGATCCTCGGCCACATGGCCAAGCTGCCGCTCGATCCGGGCGCCCGCGCCTTCGTCGAGGCCGAGCTCGCCGCTCCGCTCGACATCGACGCCGTCGCCGCCGCCGGCACCACCACCGAGGCCGCGAGCCAGATCTACGCCGCCTCGCTGCTCGCCATCGACATCGACAACCCGGCCGAGACCGCCTACCTCGCCGAACTGGCGAAAAAGCTCCAGCTCGACCAGGGCCTCGTCGACCACATCGCCGCCACTGTCGCCGGCGCCTGAGCGTCGCGACGTCAACAGACGCCATCCGGGCCGGGGCGATCCCCCGGCCCGTTGCGTTTGCCGGATGGTTTCGCCGCCCGCGACCACGACGCACTTGCGCCCCGCCCCGCCATTGGCGACAACTTCGCCAACGACAAGAAATGCAAGGGCAGGAAACATGCGCGATCTCGGGCGGTTCGATTACATCATCGTCGGCGCCGGCTCCGCCGGCTGCGTCCTCGCCAATCGCCTGAGCGAGGATCCGACGCGGCGGGTGCTGCTGCTCGAGGCCGGCGGCCGCGACAATTATCTGTGGATCCACATCCCCGTCGGCTATCTCTACTGCATCGGCAATCCGCGCACCGACTGGCTCTACAAGACCGACCCCGACAAGGGCCTCAACGGCCGCACCCTCGCCTATCCGCGCGGCCGGGTGCTGGGCGGCTGTTCATCGATCAACGCCATGATCTACATGCGCGGCCAGGCCCGCGACTATGACGGCTGGGCCGCGGCCGGCAATGCCGGCTGGGGCTGGGATGACGTCCTGCCGTATTTCCTCAAGTCGGAGGACCATTTCGCCGGCAAGTCCGACCTCCACGCCGAGGGCGGACCGTGGCGGGTCGAGCGGCAGCGGCTGCACTGGGACATCCTCGACACCGTCCGCGACGCCGCCGCCGAGATCGGCATCCCCAAGGTCGACGACTTCAATCGCGGCGACAATTTCGGCTCGTCCTATTTCCAGGTCAACCAGAAGCGCGGCGTCCGCTGGTCGACTGCGCGCGGCTTCCTCAAGCCCGCCATGGGGCGTCCCAACCTGCAGGTAATCACCGACGCCCATGCCGAGCGCATCCGCTTCGACGGCCATCGCGCCTCCGGCATCGACCTGCGGATCAAGGGCGAACCCGCCCGCGCCGACGCCAATGCCGAGGTGATCCTCGCCGCCGGCGCGATCAACTCGCCGCAATTGCTGCAATTGTCCGGCATCGGCGACCCGGCCCACCTCGCCTCGCTCGGCATCGCCCCGCTCGTCGCCCGCCCCGCCGTCGGCCGCAACCTGCAGGATCACCTGCAATTGCGGCCGATCTACCGCATTTCCAACGCCGTGACCCTCAACCAGCTGGCCGGCACCTTGTTCGGCCGCATGAAGATCGCCGCCCGCTACGCCCTCACCCAGTCCGGCCCGATGGCGATGGCTCCGAGCCAGCTCGGCATCTTCGCCAAGTCCGACCCCGACCGCCAGACCGCCAACCTGCAATTTCACATCCAGCCGCTGTCGCTCGACAAGTTCGGCGACCCGCTGCATCCCTTCCCGGCGATCACCGTCAGCATCTGCAACCTGCGCCCCACCAGTCGCGGCAGCGTGCTCGCCCGCTCCGCCGACCCGCTCGCCGCCCCGGCCATCGCCCCCAACTACCTCTCGACCGACGACGACCGCCGCGTCGCCATCGACGCCCTGCGGCTGGCCCGCAAGCTGATGGCCACCGCGACAATGGCGCCGCACGCCCCGAGCGAGGTGAAGCCCGGCGCCCACCTGACCGGAGACGACGACCTCGTCCGCGCCGCCGGCGACGTCGGCACGACGATCTTCCACCCGGTCGGCACCGCCCGCATGGGCACCGATGCCGACGCCGTCGTCGACCCGGAACTGAAGGTGCGCGGCGTCGACGGCCTGCGCGTCGTCGATGCCTCGATCATGCCGGCGATCACCTCCGGCAATACCAATTCGCCGACCGTGATGATCGCCGAGAAGGGCGCCGACCTGATCCGGCGCGACCGGGAGTCTAAGACCCGATGACCTGCGGCTGCGAGGTGCGCAGGATTTCCTCCCACTCGGCGATCGAGCGCTTCACCGCCTCGGTGCCCCGCCCCGGCTTCTTGCTGCCGACCAGCGGCACCCAGGTCGGCAGGCGCGGGTTGTCGTATTTCAGCGCCTCCGACAACGCCGGGTTCGGATCGCCGGTCCAGTTGCCGCCGACCAGGATCAGGCCGTTCTTGCTGTCCGCGCTGTCGTCATAGATCGACGTCGTCACCATCTGTCGGATCTTGATCCAGGCTCCGGTCTTGAAATACTGCTTGGCGGCATTGGTATAGGAAAGCGTCGTGCCGGCCTTCGCCGCGCGGATATAGTCGATGTCGATATCGGTCACGACGCTCCTGGACTTCAGCAGCCCCACCCGCCAGACATCGAAGCCGCCGTCGCTCGCCGGTGCCGAATAGGCGCAGTAGATGTCGAGGCTCGACAGATTTTCGACCTTGTTGGTCAACCCATACATCGTTTGATCCCTTTGCAATGATCGGAGCAACGGCAGGGACAAGACCTGCATCCCCCGCCGCTCCGACCGGGAGCGGCGGGCACCGTTTGCCGTTGTGGGACAGGGATGACGGGGTGAACCCGCAATCGCTCGCAAGTCTTGGTCGCGGCCGGGCCGCCAAACGTTCGGTCGAAACGAAAACGCGCCTTCCGCAAACTGGAGGCGTCCGGTCCATCATCGCCGGCTGAGCGCCGCGGGGCAAGCCTTGCCCCGCAAGCGAGTGGGTCCCGGGCACGCCCTGGCGAGGCCCGCCGCTGCGGCGCTCACCTCACTCCCAATGCTTCTTGGCCTGCTCGGCGGCGGCCTCGGCCCGTGCCGTCTCGCGGAAGAACCGGCGGATCACCTTGCCGGTCGTCGTCAGCGGGATCGCGTCGACAAAGGCGATCTCGCGCGGATACTCGTGCGCCGACAGCCGGGTGCGCACATAGGCGCGGATGTCGTTGATCAAGGCCTCATCCGGCTCGACCCCGTCCTCGACCTTGACGAAGGCCTTGACGATCTCGGTCCGCAGCGGATCGGGCTTGCCGATCACCGCGGCGAGTTGCACTTTCGGGTGGCCGACGAGGCAATCCTCGATCTCCGCCGGGCCGATGCGATAGCCGGCCGAGGTGATGACGTCGTCGTCGCGGCCGACGAAATGCACATAGCCGTCGTCGTCCATCACCCCCTGGTCGCCGGTGATCATCCAGTCGCCGATGAACTTCTCCGCCGTCGCCTTCGGCGCGTCCCAATAGCCGAGGAACATCACCGGATCCGGCCGGGCAATGGCGATCTGCCCCAGTTCGTTGCGCGGCATGACGCTGCCGTCCATGCCGATCACCTCGACCCGGTGCCCCGGCACCGGCATGCCGATGGCGCCGGCCCGGCTGACGCCGATGCGATTGCAGGCGCCGAGCACCAGGTTGCACTCGGTCTGGCCGTAGAACTCGTTGATGACGATGTCGAGTTCCGCCTTCGCCCATTCATAGGTCTCCGAGCCGAGCGCCTCGCCGCCCGACCCGATCGTCCGCAGCGCCAGCGGATATCTCGACAGCGGCGCCGGCACCGACCGCAGCATCTTCAGCGCCGTCGGCGGAATGAAGCTGTTGCGCACGCCGTAATGGCTCATCAGCCAATAGGCGAGATCCGGATCGAACTTCTCGAACTTGCACGACACCACCGGCACGCCGAAGCGCAGCGACGGCAGCAGGATGTTGAGCAATCCGCCCGCCCACGCCCAGTCGGCCGGCGTCCACATCAGGTCGCCGTCGACCGGAAAGAACTCATGGGCAAACTGCACCCCCGGCAGATGCCCGAGCAACACCCGGTGCGCATGCAGCGCCCCCTTCGGCGGTCCGGTCGTGCCCGAGGTATAGATCATCATCGCCGGATCGTCGGCCGAGGTATCGACCGGCGTCAGCTGTTCCGACGCCCGCGCCAGCACCTGATGGAAGTCGAGCGCGTCCTCGGCGATGCCGTCGGTGCACATCACCACCGCCAGATCCGGCAGCTGCGACCGGATTTCGGCGATCTTGATCAGCCCGACCCGATTGGTGATCAGCGCCCGCGCCCCGGAATTGCGCAGCCGGTAGACCAGCGCCTCGACGCCGAACAGCGCCGCCAGCGGCAGCGCGATGGCCCCGATCTTGTAGGCGGCGAAATGGGCATAGGCTGTTTCCGGCGATTGCGGCAGCAGGATCGCCACCCGGTCGCCGCGCCTGATGCCGTGATGCCGCAAGGCGTTGCCGAGCCGGTTCGACATCGCCGCCATCCGGCCGAAACTCACCCGCTCGGTGCCGCCGTCGGCGCGCAGGTGCAGGATCGCCGGCCGCTCCGGATCGCTCGCCGCCCACCGGTCGCAGGCGTCGACGGCGATATTGTAGCGCTCCGGGATCTGCCAGCGAAAGCGGGCGACGATATCGGCATAGCTATCGGCATTCGGCAGCATGGCGCGTCCTGGTCAGGCGGGACCGGCCGGCCCCTCGCCGCCATGACTAGCCGGATCGGCCGGCCGCTTCAATCGATCTCTATGTCGCAAGCCCCGCCCAGGCACGAGCACACTGAACCGCAAGCCATCAATTGGCCGGCTCGGCCACCACCATCGACCAGAACACCTGGTATTTCGACGCCGGATTGAGCGCCGTGGCGATGCCCATCCGGGTCGCGCGCGGATCGAGCATGATGGCGTTGTGCCCCCTGGAATCGCGCCAGCCCGAGAACGCCTCGGCAAAGGTGCGATAGCCGGCCGAGACGTTCTCGTTGGCCGAGCGAACCCCGTAGCTCGCCCGGCTCAGCCGCGCCGTCACGTTCTGATCCGCCCCGAGCGACGCCTGCGGCGAATCCGCCGCCGCCATCGCGCTCGCCTGCGCCTGGGCCACCCGCGCCAGCGCCGGATCGTAGCTCAGCGCCGGCAGGCCGTTCTTCTGCCGCCACGCATTGATCATCCCCATCGACGAGGCCGGATCGATCGACCGGCCGGCGACATCGAGCCGCTGATAGAACGGCGGCACATTGGCAGCAGTCGGCGCCCGCGACGCGCATGCCGACAGGCCGGCGGCGGCGACAACGGTCAGGATCGCCAGTGCCCGCGCGGATTTCGGAAAGGTCGGCATCAGGGTCACTCCAGGAAAAGGCAGGGCGGCCATCGGCCGGCGATGTGGCGAGGATGCGGCCGAAAGGTCAATACCCACAGGACTTTCCGCCCGCCCGCCGCTCATTCCAGCAGCGACGCCATGATCTGCGCCCCGCCCGGCATGGCGATCCGCGCATCGCGCAGCCGCGCCACCAGCGCCATCCTGAGATCGCTCTCGATGCCGAAGCTGTTGGAGACATTGGCGATCGTACCGCTCAGGCGGAAATCCAGCGACCGCTCGCCGATATTGACCAGGAACACCTTCGGCTCCGGAAACGACAGCAGCAGCGGATGCGACCGGGCGCAGTCGAGCAGGATGTCCTTCATCTGCTCCGGATCGGTGTCGATCGCCACCGAGATGTTGATCAGGACCCGGCCGGTCGCGTCCCGGTGCATCCAGTTCTTGACCGAACCGGTGATCAGCGACGAATTCGGCACGATCAGGCTGGCACGGTCGAACGTCTCGATTTCGGTCGACCGCACATTGATCTTGCGCACCAGACCCTGGTCCTCGCCGATCTTGACCAGATCGCCGGCCTTGATCGGCCGTTCCGCCAGCAGGATCAGTCCCGAGACGAAGTTGTTGACGATCGACTGCAGTCCGAGACCGATACCGACCGACAGCGCGCCGGCGACGATCGCCAGGTTCTGCAGGTTGAGCCCGGCCGAGGAGAACGCCAGCACCGCCGCCATGA
The DNA here is from genome assembly GCA_016793065.1 of Hyphomicrobiaceae bacterium. GTDB lineage: Bacteria > Pseudomonadota > Alphaproteobacteria > Rhizobiales > Ancalomicrobiaceae > JAEULV01. The sequence continues at coordinate 22,486 of JAEULV010000040.1, read as the reverse complement.
TGAAGCCGACATAGCCGATCGCCGTCTTGATCGAGATCTGCAGGCCGGTATCGAGCCGGGTACGCGGCAGGAACCGGTGCTCCAGCCACGACTGAATGCCCCGCGTCAGCAGCACGCCGATGATCAGGATGGCGATCGCCGACAGGATGGTCGCCAGCGAGAACGTGAACCCGCCGAACTGCACCCCGAAGAATGCGCTCGCCACATTGCCGATCAGATCGCTGGAGTTGAACCCCCACGGCGACAGGATGACGACCGCCGCCACCAGCAGCATCAACAGCCGGCCGATGCCCGACAGCAGCACGCCGATCTGCTCGACCGTCTGCGGCGCCATGCCCATCGACTGGGTCAATGTCTCGCCGACCCGCGTCTTCGGCGCGAACACATGCACCGAGGTATCCTCGATCAGCCCGAGCAAGAGGTAGAGCGACGCCAGCACGATGCCGCCCCAGGCGATCTGGTTGGCGAGAATCCGCGCCAGCCCGACATAGCCGACGACGACGGCGCCGAACACCGCGATCACCGCCGCCCAGCCGAGCGGCACCAGCCAGCGCCACAGCATGTTGGCCGGCGGCGCCACTCCCTCGACGACATCGCCGTCGACCGCCTGCTGCCCACCCTCGCTCAGGCTCTGGGCGAAGATCCGCAGCACCATCGCCGTCAGCCCGGCCAGCAACAGCGCCGTGATGCCGGACGCGGTGACCGCGACGGCGACCGGTGCGAACAGCGCGTCGACAAGCTGCGTGACGAAATAGCCGGTCGCCAGCACGAAGGCGATGAGCGCGAACAGGTGATCGAGCCGCAGCGCGTCGGCGTCCGAGACGGGCACCAGCCGCCACTGCGTCTTGCGCGGCGCCACCAGCGCCCGGCTGAGCCCGTAGAGCAGCGTGCCGCCGGCAGTGCCCATGATCAAGCTCAACAGCAGGCTGTCGATCCGCGACGGCGCCAGATCGAACAGATCGAACACGAACGCCACCAGCAGCATCGCCGCCACCGGCGGCACCACGTTCGCCGCCACGATCGCCGCCGCCTTCGCCCGCTTTTCCAGCGCCGGCGGATCGACCACGTCGTTGCCGCGCCCGGTGCGCAGCAGCAACGCCTTGCGGAACGGCATCGCCAGCATCAGCGCCGCGAAGATGCCGACGATCAGGCTGATGATCGCGACCGAACCGCCGCGCTGCGCCAACAGCCGCGACCAGTCGCCGATCAGCAGCGTCAGCGCGTTGCCGGTTGCCGGCAGGCCGAGCACCATGTCCACCCACAGCCCCGGATCGAGCAGCGACGGCGAGCGGGCGAACAGCTGCGAATTGAACCGCGCCCGCCGCGTCTCGGCGATCGACTTGATCACCTGATCCGCCCGCACCAGCGTCACCTGCGCCTGCTTGGCGATGCCCTGCGCCGCCGCCAGCAGCCGCTCCAGATCCTCGCGCTGCTGCTTGACCGCGTCCGACTCCACCGGCTTTGCCTCGCCCTCCTTCGGCGCGCCGCCGCCAAGGCTCGCAAGTCGTTCCTCGAATTCGCTGATGCGCGGCTGCGCCTGCGCCGCCAGTCCCTGCGCCTCGACCCGGATGGCATCCGCCTCGGCCCGGGTGTTGGTGAGCTCCCGGTCGGCAATGCCCTCGCGCCGCAGCGCCTGGTCCATCCGGTCGAGCGTCGCCGCCCAACTGTCAAGCCGCTGCTGCGCGCCCTGGATGATCACCGGCGGCGGCGCCGGCTGGGTCGCCGCCTTCGGCGGGGCACCGACCGCCGGGGTTGCCGCCGGACCGGGCGCCGGAACCGCGACCGGCGCGCCTGCCGGCGCCGGGGCCGAAGTCTGTGCCGGTGTCGATGTTGATGTCTGTGCCGGCGTCTGCGTCGATGCCGGCGGAGCGGCCGGTTGCTGCGCGGTCTGCGCCGGCACCGCGCTCGCGGTCACCGCCAGCATCAACGTCGCCAGCATCAGGCCGGCACTCCGGCGGCCGATGCCCGAAACCGGCCGCGCCGGCGAGAAACAGGAAGAAATCGAACGTTGAAGCAGCATACGGTGTCCAGATGCGAATCAGAAACGGTGAGCCTTGCCGCTACAATGCGACGATTTCCAGTCGATCGCAGCCATTCTCGCCATCGGCGCCACGAACAATGCCGATCCGTCCGATACCCGGCTTGACGGATCGCCGCCCCGATGGCCTATGCGGGATGGGGCTGTTTCCTTGGGGCGGGCATTGTCGCGTGCTTCGCGGCCTCCTATCTGCCTGAGATGTCCGACACCGCCGAGCAACCGACCGTCGAGCCACAGACCGCCGAGGCCAAGCCGACCGTTCCGGACGGCGACGCCAGCCTTGTTCCTCCCGCCGGCTGGCCGGCGGCCTGGCATGTATTCTGGCAGGCCTCCTATTGGGGGGTGATGCGCTCCGAGAGCTTCGCGCATGCCGCCAATTTCGCCTATTCGATCCTGTCGTCGCTGTTCCCGTTTCTGATCCTCTTGACCGGTCTTGCCGGTTATTGGGGCGGCGACGAACTGGCCAAGGCCGCCACCGACGGCCTGTTGCAGATCCTGCCGCACGAAATCGCCAGCATTCTCAAGCCGGAGGTCTCAACCGTCCTCACCGGCAGCCAGCGCCAGGTGCTGACCATCGGCGCCATCCTGCTCGTCGTCATCGTCACCGGCCTGGTCGAGAGCCTGCGCATGGGCCTGAACTATGCCTATCGCGCCTCCGACACCCGCTTCTTCCTGATCCGCCGGCTCGAGGGCACGTTCTTCATGCTGGTCGGCGGCATCGTCATCATGGGTCTCGGCTTCCTCGTCATCTTCATGCCGGTCGTCTGGCGCATCGCCGTGCCGCTCGTGCCCGAGCTGATGCCCTACTGGAGCACGTTCAACCGCCTGCCGCTGGTGTTCTTCTCCGCCGCCGCCTTCCTGTTCCTGCTGACCGCCCACTATTGGCTGCCGGCCAAGCGCATGACCCTGCGCGGCGTCCTGCCCGGCGTCCTGATCACCCTCAGCCTGTGGTTCGTCGCCGGTCTCGCCTTCAGCTACTACCTGTCGCACTTCGCGTCCTATACCAAGACCTATGCCGGCCTCGCCGGCGCCATCGCCGCCCTGCTGTTCTTCTATATCTGCGGCCTGATCTTCCAGTTCGGCGCCGAGGTCAACAACGCCTGGATCGACTGGCGCGAGGGCAAGCCCGGCATCACCTGGGAGACGTCGGGCCTTGCCGGCTGACGCCGGCCCGTCCACGCCTTCCCGCCCCACCCGGAGCCAACCGCCGATGCCCTCGTCCGAATTCGCCGATCGCCTCGCCGCCGTCGCCGACGCGACCGAAGCCGCGCTGGCCCGCCTCCTCGACCACACCGCCCGCCCCGGCGAAACCACCCGCCCGGCCCGCCTCATCGACGCCATGCGCTACAGCGCCCTCGGCGGCGGCAAGCGGCTGCGCCCCTTCCTGCTGATCGAGGCCGCCCGCCTCGTCTCCGGTCGCGACGACCTGCCCGACGGCTGGCTGCGCGCCGGCGCCGCCATCGAATGCATCCACTGCTACAGCCTGATCCACGACGACCTGCCGTCCATGGACAATGACGACATCCGTCGCGGCAAGCCGACCCTGCACCGCGCCTTCGACGAGGCGACCGCCATCCTCGCCGGCGACGGCCTCAACACCCTCGCCTTCGACCTTCTCGCCGACCCTGAAACCGATCCCGATCCGGCGGTGCGCGCCGATCTGGTGCTGACCCTTGCCCGCGCCGCCGGCATCGGCGGCATGGTCGGCGGCCAGATGCTCGACCTCGCCGCCGAGGGGCGCTTCGCCGCCGGGCGCGCCACCCCCCTGTCCGAAGCCGCGATCCGTCAGCTCCAGGGCATGAAGACCGGCGCGCTGCTGCGGGCCGCCTGCGCCATGGGCGCCGCGCTGGCCCGCGCCGATGCCGACGCCCGTGCCGCCCTCGATTGCTATGCCCGCCACATCGGCCTTGCCTTCCAGGTCGCCGACGACCTCCTCGACCACGAGGGCGACGCCGCCACCGTCGGCAAGGCGGTGGGCAAGGACCAGGCCCTCGGCAAGGGCACGCTCGTCTCGCTGCACGGCGCCGACTGGGCCCGCGCCACCCTCGATCAGCTGACCGCCGCCGCCGCCGCCGACCTCGCCCCCTTCGGCGACGCCGCCGCGACGCTGGTTGCCGCCGCCCGCTTCATCGCCGCCCGCAAGAACTGAAGCGCTCGGCCGACAGGCCTCACCCGCGTCTCGCCCACGCATCGCTGGAAATACGCCGCAATTCCGCTAGATAGCAGCGCGCCCCTTGTTCGGCATCGCCCCGGAGCCCCGTCATGTCCCTCGCCGCCCCGTTCGCCCGTCGCGCCTCCGTCGCCGTCAAGGTCGGCGCCGTCACCGTCGGCGGCGGCGCCCCGGTGGTGGTGCAGTCGATGACCAACACCGACACCGCCGATATCGACGCCACCGTCCGCCAGGTCGCCGCCCTCGCCCGCGCCGGCTCCGAGCTCGTCCGCGTCACCGTCGACCGCGACGAGGCCGCCGCCGCCGTGCCGCACATCCGCGACCGCCTCGCCCGCCAGAACATCGCCGTGCCGATCGTCGGCGACTTCCACTATATCGGCCACAAGCTGCTCGCCGATCATCCGGCCTGCGCCGAGGCCCTGGCCAAATACCGCATCAATCCCGGCAATGTCGGCTTCAAGGACAAGCGCGACCGCCAGTTCGCCGCCATTGTCGAAACCGCCATCCGCCACGACAAGCCGGTGCGCATCGGCGTCAACTGGGGGTCCCTCGACCAGGAACTCCTCACCCGCCTGATGGACGAGAACGCCGCCGCCGGCGCGCCGCTGACCACCCGCGAGGTGATGCACGAGGCCATGGTCCAGTCCGGCCTGATCTCCGCCGCCCGCGCCGAGGAAATCGGCCTGCCCCGCGACCACATCATCATCTCGGCCAAGGTCAGCAACGTCCAGGACCTGATCGCCGTCAATGTCGCGCTCGCCCGCCGCTCCGACTATGCCCTGCATCTCGGCCTGACCGAGGCCGGCATGGGATCGAAGGGCATCGTCGCCTCCTCCGCCGCCATGGGCGTGCTGCTGCAGCAGGGCATCGGCGACACCATCCGCTTCTCGCTGACGCCCGAGCCCGGCGGCGACCGCGGCCGCGAGGTCATCGCCGCCCAGGAACTGCTGCAGACCATGGGCTTTCGCAACTTCGTCCCCGTCGTCGCCGCCTGCCCCGGCTGCGGCCGCACCACCTCGACCGTGTTCCAGGAACTCGCCCGCGACGTCCAGGACATGATCCGCGACCGCATGCCGGTCTGGAAGGCGCAATATCCCGGCGTCGAGACCCTCAACCTCGCGGTGATGGGCTGCATCGTCAACGGCCCCGGCGAGTCGAAGCACGCCGACATCGGCATCTCCCTCCCCGGCACCGGCGAAGCCCCCGCCGCCCCGGTCTTCATCGACGGCCAGAAGGCGACGACCCTGCGCGGCGACACCATCTCCACCGACTTCCGCGCCATCGTCGAAACCTACATCGAGAAGCGGTTCGGCAGAGGCACCCCGGCCGCCTGATGCACACCTTGGCGTTGCCGTCGGGACTTCGCCGGCGATCGACGCCTCCACCCTCGCGATGCCCTTCCCCCCGGCGGCAAATCCGGCTAAGTCGGGCGTCCCGTTGTTCCAGCCTGCCCGCGCCCCATGTCCGTTGCCGCCCCCCGCCAGATCGAAGATTACCGCCGGATCGTCATCAAGATCGGCTCGGCGCTGCTGGTCGAGCGCGCGACCGGGCGGCTGAAGGCCGACTGGCTGGAGGCGCTCGCCGATGACGTCGCCCGGTTGGCGGGTGCCGGCCGTCCCGGCGCCGACACGACCCGCGAGATCATCATCGTCTCCTCCGGCGCCATCGCGCTGGGGCGCGGCGTGCTCGGCCTGCCCAAGGGGGCGCTGAAGCTGGAGGAAAGCCAGGCCGCCGCCGCCGTCGGCCAGATCGCCCTTGCCAAGGCCTATGCCGACGTGCTCGGCACCCACGGCATCACCGCCGCCCAGGTACTGCTGACCCTCGACGACACCGAGGCCCGCCGCCGCTATCTCAATGCCCGCGCCACCATCAAGACGCTGCTGGAACGGCGCGCCATCCCCATCATCAACGAGAACGACACCGTCGCCACCACCGAAATCCGCTATGGCGACAACGACCGCCTCGCCGCCCGCGTCGCCACCATGATCGGCGCCGACCTCCTCGTGCTGCTCTCCGACATCGACGGTCTCTACACCGCCCCGCCCAACACCGACCCCGACGCCGCCTTCATCCCCGAGGTGGCCCGCATCACCCCCGAGATCGAGGCCATGGCCGGCGGCGCCGGTTCGGAACTGTCGCGCGGCGGCATGAAGACCAAGATCGACGCCGGCAAGATCGCCACCGACGGCGGCACCGCCATGGTGATTTCCCTCGGCAAGCGGCTTCACCCGCTCAAGGCCATTTCCGACGGCGAGCGCGCCACCTGGTTCCTGCCCGAGGTCAACCCGACCGCTGCCCGCAAGACCTGGATCGCCGGCTCGATCGGCGTCAAGGGCTCGCTCACTGTCGATGCCGGCGCCGCCCGCGCCCTGCGCTCCGGCAAGAGCCTGCTGCCCGCCGGCGTCACCCGCGTCGACGGCCGTTTCGCCCGTGGCGACGCCGTCGCCATTGTCGGCCCGGACGGGGTGGAACTCGGTCGCGGCCTCGTCGCCTATGACAGCACCGACGCCGAGCGGCTGATCGGCCGCAAGACCACCGACATCGCCCAGATCCTCGGCTATCACGGCCGCTCCGAGATGATCCACCGCGACGACATGGCGCTGCGCGGCGAGTGATCGCGCCGGCCGGCCGCCGCGCCGTCGAATTCGGGTCGCCGCGCCCGCGGTTGCGTGCCAGGCGACAAGGCTGTATCGCTCAAGCAACAAGGGGATCCGCCATGCCTGCCGCCCAACTGGTCGAAACCATGCCGCTTGAAGAGCTGATGCAGGACATCGGCCGCCGCGCCCGTGCCGCCCAGCGGCCGCTGGCGCTGGCCACCGCCGAGCGCAAGCACGCCGCGTTGATCGGCATCGCCGAGGCCATCCGCCGCAACCGCGACAACATCCTCCTTGCCAACGCCCACGACGTCGCCGCCGCCGAGGCCGACGGCATGGCCGCCGCCTTCGTCGACCGCCTGCGCCTCGACGACAAGCGCCTCGCCGGCATCGTCGATTCGATCCGCACCGTCGCCGAACTGCCCGACCCCGTCGGTCGCGTCACCTCGTCCTGGACCCGGCCGAACGGCCTCGTCATCGAGCGCGTCGCGACGCCCCTCGGCGTCATCGGCGTCATCTATGAAAGCCGTCCAAACGTCACCGCCGATGCCGGCGCGCTGTGCCTGAAGGCCGGCAACGCCGTCATCCTGCGCGGCGGCTCCGACTCGTTTCATTCCTCCCGCGCCATCCACGACTGCATGGTCGCCGGCCTTACCGCCGCCGGCCTGCCCGCCGATGCCATCCAACTGGTGCCGACCCGCGACCGCGCCGCCGTCGGCGCCATGCTCTCCGGCCTCTCCGGCGCCATCGACGTCATCGTGCCGCGCGGCGGCAAGAGCCTCGTCGGCCGGGTGCAGGCCGAGGCGCGCGTGCCGGTCTTCGCCCATCTCGAGGGCGTCTGCCACAGCTACGTCCATGCCGGCGCCGACCTTGCCATGGCCGTCGACCTCGTCGTCAACGCCAAGATGCGCCGCACCGGCATCTGCGGCGCCACCGAGACGCTGCTGATCGACCGCGCCGTCGCCGCCACCCACATGCGCCCCCTGGTCGAGGCCTTGCAGGCGCGCGGCTGCGAGGTGCGCGGCGACGCGACCGTTCAGGCCCTGCCCGGCGTCGTCCCGGCGACCGAGGCCGACTGGTCGACCGAATATCTCGACGCCATCATCACCGTCGGCATCGTCGACGGGCTCGACGCGGCGATCGAGCATATCGAGACCTTCGGCTCCCACCACACCGACTGCATCATCACCGCCGATGCAGCGGCGGCGGCCAGGTTCCTCGCCGAGGTCGACAGCGCCATTGTCGTCCACAATGCCTCGACCCAGTTCGCCGATGGCGGCGAATTCGGCTTCGGCGGCGAGATCGGCATCGCCACCGGCCGCATGCACGCCCGCGGCCCCGTCGGCACCGAACAGCTCTGCTCGTTCAAGTATCGCGTCCTCGGCACCGGTCAGGTCCGTCCGTGACGATCACCGGCGATGGCGGTTTCGCCGGCGTGTCGGCGGCGGACCTGCGTCCGCCGATCGCGCTGCGCGGCATGCGCATCGGCCTGTTCGGCGGCTCGTTCAACCCCGCCCATCGCGGCCATGCCCATGTGGCCCTCACCGGCCTCACCCGCCTGCGGCTCGACCGGGTCTGGGTAATGGTGACGCCCGGCAATCCGTTGAAGGACGCCGGCCACCTCGCCCCGCTCGCCGCCCGCATCGCCAGCTGCCGCGCGCTGATCGACCATCCCCGCGTCGATGTCCGCGCCTTCGAGGCCCATTGGCACATCCGCTATTCCTGGCAGACGGTGCGCCGGCTGAAGGCCGCCTTTCCGGGCGTCGACTTCGTCTGGCTGATGGGCGCCGACAACCTCGCCTCGTTCCACCGCTGGCAGCACTGGCGCCGCATCGCCGCCGCCATGCCCATCGCCGTCATCGACCGCCCCGGCGCCACCCTGTCCGTCTCGTCGAGCCGCGCAGCGATCGCGCTCGAAAACGCCTGGCTGCAGGAAACCTGCGCCAAGAGCCTCCCCACCCGCCCCGCCCCCGCCTGGACCTTCATCCACGCCCCACGCGTGCCACTGTCGTCAACCGAGCTGCGGCGGGGACAAAAAAACGACGGCAGGTAACCTGCCGTCGTCAGTGCGACCGATGAAGGGCCGGCTCTCGCGGCCGCTCGCCGGGAGTGACCGGAATACTGTGTCAGGAGGCATCTTCCCGTTCGAACCGGCGCGAGCCTCAGCGTCGCTATTCGCCCACCCGCCGACGTCCCGGATCACGGCTGTCCCCCAGCCCCTCCAGTGTCATCGGTGCCTGCCCCGGAAACTGCACCACCAGATCGAGCTTTCCGCCCATCGCCTCGACGTAGCTGCTCAAGGTCGAGATCAACAGGTCGCTTTGCCGCTCGTACTTGGCGACCGTTGCCTGCTGCACGCCGAGTGTTTCGGCCAATCGGACCTGCGTCAGGTCACGCGCCTTGCGCAATTCCTTCAAGGTCACGTACTCGCCGTGCAAGCGGTCGGCCTCGGCCTCGATCCGCGCCCGGCGTTCGGGCGAAAGCTTGTCGAGCGTCTGCCGCAGCGTACGGGCCATCGTCGTCATTCCTTGTCTTGCGCCAGATGCCGGTCGAACCGGTCATCGGCGCGTCTGATCAGTTGCCGGTAGAAGCGCTTTTCGCCACCGCCCGACTTGTGGCCCGCCACCAGCAGGATCGCTTGCCGCCTTGGGTCGAAGGCAAAGGCGATCCGCCAGACGCCATCGGCCGCGTTGCAGCGCAGTTCCTTCATGTTGGCGTGCCGCGAGCCCACCAGCGTGTCGGCGTGCGGTCGCCCCAGCGATGGCCCCTCGCGTTCAAGCAATACGACTCGCGCAAGGATCGCGTCCTGCACCGGGTCCGGCAACGCGTCGAATTCCGGCTCGAACTCATCGGCGAAGGCAACGATCCACGTCATTCGCGATCCATGCGTTGAAAGCTATATAGCCTGAAAGAACTATTTCCGCAATTGCCTTGGCAGCGCCCACGAGCCTCGCGCTGACCGGCGAGATCGTCGCGGCCCATCTCCCCGGATCGGAACCGGTGGTCGACGGTCCGATGCCGGTGGCTTCCCCCCCGCTCACGGCTCCAGCTCGGTATCCCAGTAGAGATAGTCGATCCAGCTCTTGTGCAGGTGGTTGGGCGGGAAGAACCGGCCGTTATTGTGCAGGTCGGTGACGCTCGGCCGGAATGGTAGCTGGAACGCCGTCATGCCGGCGTCGGCGAGCGATTTCGAGCCCTTGCGCAGGTTGCAGGGCGAGCACGCCGTCAGCACGTTGTCCCAGGTAGTCAACCCGCCGCGGGCGCGCGGGATCAGGTGGTCAAAGGTCAAATCGTCCTTCGATCCGCAATATTGGCACTGGAAGCGGTCGCGCAGGAACACGTTGAAGCGGGTGAAGGCCGGCGTCCGGCTCGGCTTGACATAAGTCTTCAGCGAAACGACCGACGGCAGCCGCATCTCGAATGTCGGGCTGCGGACGGTGAAGTCGTATTCCGAGACGATGTTGACCCGGTCGAGAAACACCGCCTTGATCGCGTCCTGCCACGACCACACCGACAGCGGATAGTAGCTCAACGGCCGGTAGTCGGCGTTGAGGACCAGGGTGGGATGGGCGTCCGGTGAGACGTGGATCGTCACGACAAGCGCTCCTCGCGTCCGCCTCGTCAATGCGAGCCAGGGACAGGGCGCTCAATTGGTTCCTCGACCAGGGTCCGGTTCAACCGCAACGTCGCAACCGGAAACCGTTCTGAGAACCAAAGCAAGCGGCAACGCCATTCCGGCCTGACGGCCCGGCCGATCGGCCCGACCCGCTGGAACGCGGCACCCGCTTGCGGCCTCGAATCCTCGACTGCCTTCGACGAACACCGGCAGAGTGTACAAGCCACGTGACGCCATTGTGAAGCCCGGATCGCCAATGGAACAAGAAATTGCCGGGCCGTCCGCGCAATTCCAGACCCACACTGTCGCGGCCGGCCTCATCGCGCCTGGGTGAAATACTCCCGGTTCGGCCGCATGTCGGTGGCGGTCGCCACCCGGTTCGACATGTTGAAGAAGCCGATCACCGAGGCCATGTCCCAGATGTCGCGATCGACGAACCCCGCCGCCCGCAGCGCCTCCCGGTCGGCCTCCACCACCAGCGCCGGCGTCTCGGTCAGCTTCCAGGCGAACTCCAGCATCGCCCGCTGCCGCGCCGACAGTGCCGCCGCCCGCCAGTTCATCGCCATCAATTCCCCCAGCACCGGATCGCCCGACAATTGCCGGACCGCCGCGCCATGGGCGGTCAGGCAATAGAAGCAGCGATTGACCGACGAGACCACCACCGCGATCATCTCGCGCTCGAGCTTCGTCAGCCCCGACGGCGCCAGCATCAGGTCGTTGTACATCGCCGCGAACGCCTTGAGCTTGCCGAGGTCGTGGGCATAGGCGACGAGCACGTTCGGCACGAAGCCGATCTTGTCCTGGCACTTCTGGAAATAACCCCGGATCTCGTCGTCGAGCTCGGCCATCGGCAGGTCGAGAATGATCGCTTTTTCCGATTCCGCACCCGGATTTTTCTCTTCAATCGATCTAATCTCGCTCGACATGTTCGCTCCATCGCCGATTCGAAGGTTTTGACTGTTTTTTCGTCGCCTGCTGTCGTCATATGGAAGACGACACCCGCATGCGATGCAAGTGCGATTCACGATCCCGCCAAAGACAAGCCGCGCCGACGGCGAGCGGGACGCGCAAGAGGAGACATACCCGATGCAGGATCTCGACAAGCTGGCGTCCGAGCGCATCGCCGCCGCCGCCGCGCTTCTCTCCGGCGATCGCGATGGCCAGTCGCTGGAGCGCCTGCTGCTCGACCTGACCGAGCAGGGCCTCGCCGAGGATCTCGCCGCCTATGACGCCGGCGATCTCGCCTGGCTGGTGCGCGATCTCTGGGTCAGCCTTCAGTCCCGCCTGCCCGGCCCGGCGCAGGTCCGCGTCTTCAATCCCGGCGGCGACGGTCGCCTCGGCACGGTCACCGTCATCGAGATCGTCAACGACAACATGCCCTTCCTCGTCGACAGCGCCCTTGGCGAGCTGACCGAGGCCGGGCTCGACATCCGCCTGGTGCTGCACCCGATCCTGGCGCTCGATCGCGACCCCGATGGCCGCCTCGCCGCCTTCCGCGGCCGCTTGCGCGCCAATGCGGCGGCGCCCGGCTCGCCCGAGAGCGTGATCCACATCCACATCGCCCGCATCGACGCCGAGACCGAGCGCGCCGCCCTCGCCGACAAGCTGCGGGCAACCTTCGCCGATGTCCGCGTCGCCGTGCGCGACTGGCGCGCCATGCTCGGGCGACTGGAGGAAACCATCGTCGAGCTGCGCGCCAACCCGCCGCCGATCCCGGTGGAGGAAACCGCCGAGACCATCCAGTTCCTGCGCTGGCTGGCCGAGGACAATTTCACCCTGCTCGGCATGCGCGACTACGAATACCAGGGCGACGCCGAGACCGGCGAGCTGGTCCGCACCCCGGAAACCGGCCTCGGTCTTCTGGAAAATCCCGATCACCGCATCCTGCGCCGCGGCAACGAACTGGTGCAGACGACGCCCGAGGTCCGCGCCTTCATGGCCTCGGCCGCGCCGATCGTCATCACCAAGGCCTCCGTCCGCTCCCGTGTCCACCGCCGCGTCCACATGGACTATGTCGGCGTCAAGCGCTACGACGCCAACGGCAAGGTGCTGGGCGAGCGCCGCATCATCGGCCTGTTCACCGCCACCGCCTACACCCGCTCGACCAAGACCATCCCCGTCGTTCGTCACAAGGTCGACAACGTCATCGTCCGCGCCGGCTTCGACCCCAAGAGCCACTCCGGCAAGGCGCTGATGAACGTGCTGGAGCACTATCCGCGCGACGAGCTGTTCCAGATCGACGAGGCAACCCTCTTTGCCTTCGCCACCCGCATCATGGCGCTGGACGAACATCCGCGCCTGCGCGTCCTTGCCCGCCGCGACGCTTTCGACCGCTTCGTCTCCGTCCTCGTCTATGTCCCGCGCGACCGCTACAATTCCGAGATCCGCGTCCGCATCGGCGACTACCTCGCCAAGGCCTTCGACGGCCGCGTCTCGGCCTATTATCCCGGCTTCCCCGACGGTTCGCTCGCCCGCGTCCACTTCATCATCGGCCGCTATCACGGCGCGACGCCGGCCATCGCCGACGCCGATCTCGAAATCGCCATCGGCGACATCGTCCGCACCTGGGCCGACGGCCTGCGCGAGGAACTGACCCGCCGCTTCGATGCCACCCGCGCCGGACTCTATCTCGCCCGCTACCGCTCGACCTTCAGCGCCGCCTATCGCGAGGCCTATTCCATCGCCGAGGCCGTCACCGACATCGCCGTGCTCGAGCGCCTGACGCCGGATCGGCCACTCGCCATCGACTTCCACCGCCCCGCCGACATGGACGCCCATCAGCTGGCGCTGAAGCTGTTCCGCCTCGATGCGCCGATCCCCCTGTCGGACCGGGTTCCGGTGCTGGAGAACCTCGGCCTGCGCGTCGTCGAGGAACGCACCTACGAACTCGCCACCCATGCCGGCCGGGTCGTCTACCTGCACGACATGGCCCTCGCCAGCCGCGATGGCCGACCGTTCGATCTCACCGAGGAGGTGGATACCCGGCTGGAGGCGTTCTTCCTCGCCGTCTGGACCGGCGCCGCCGAGAATGACGGCTTCAACGCCCTCGGCCTCGCCGCCGGCCTCGGCTGGCGCGACGTCGCGCTGCTGCGCGCCATGGCCCGCTATCTGCGACAGGTCGGCATGAGCTTCTCGCTCGACTATGTCTGGGGCACGCTCAATCGCCACGCCGGCCTCGCCCGCCACCTCGTCGATCTGTACGCCGCCCGCTTCGATCCCGATCTCGCCGTCGCCGACCGCACCCTCAACGAGGAACGGATCGTCCACGATCTCGAATCCGCGCTCGAGGCCGTGACCGTGCTCGACGAAGACCGCATCCTGCGTCGCTTCATCAATTTGATCACCGCCACCCTGCGGGTGAACACCTATCAGCTCGGCGCCGATGGCCGCCCCCGCGAGGTATTTGCCTTCAAGATCGACAGCCAGCGCATCATCGACCTGCCGGAGCCCAAGCCCTATCGCGAGATCTGGGTCTACAGCCCCCGCGTCGAGGGCGTCCACCTGCGCTTCGGCAAGGTGGCGCGCGGCGGCCTGCGCTGGTCCGACCGGCCGCAGGATTTCCGCACCGAGGTGCTCGGCCTGGTCAAGGCCCAGCAGGTCAAGAATGCCGTCATCGTGCCGATGGGCGCCAAGGGCGGCTTCTTCCCCAAGCGCCTGCCGCCGGCATCCAGCCGCGAGGCCTGGCTCGCCGAGGGCACCGAGGCCTACAAGCTGTTCGTGTCGTCGCTGCTGACCGTCACCGACAACCTCGTCGGCGATGCCGTCGTGCCCCCCGAGCGCGTGGTGCGCCACGAGGGCGACGACCCCTATCTCGTCGTCGCCGCCGACAAGGGGACCGCCACCTTCTCCGATACCGCCAACGCCATCGCCGCCGCCCACAAGTTCTGGCTCGACGATGCCTTCGCCTCCGGCGGCTCGGTCGGCTACGACCACAAGAAGATGGCGATCACCGCCCGCGGCGCCTGGGAAGCGGTCAAGCGGCACTTCCGCGAGATCGACCGCGACATCCAGACCACCCCGGTGATCGTCGCCGGCGTCGGCGACATGTCCGGCGACGTCTTCGGCAACGGCATGCTGCTGTCACGCCAGATCCGCCTCGTCGCCGCCTTCGACCACCGCGACATCTTCATCGATCCGACGCCCGACCCGGAAACCAGCTTCAACGAGCGCGCCCGGCTGTTCTCGCTGCCGCGTTCGTCCTGGCGCGACTACGACGCCAGCCTGATCTCCGAGGGCGGCGGCGTCTTCGGCCGTGACCTCAAGGCGATCGCCCTGTCGCCGCCCATGCAGGACCTGCTCGAGCTACGCCAGCCCAAGGCGACGCCGCAGGAGGTGATGCACGCCATCCTGAAGATGCCGGTCGACCTGATGTGGTTCGGCGGCATCGGCACCTACATTCGCGCCAGCGACGAGACCGACGCCCAGGTCGGCGACCGCGCCAATGACGCCATCCGCGTCAATGCCCGCGAGGTCCGCGCCAAAGTCATCGGCGAGGGCGCCAATCTCGGCGTCACCCAGCGCGCCCGCATCGAGTTCAACCGCCAGGGCGGCCGCTGCAACACCGACGCCATCGACAATTCCGCCGGCGTCAATTCCTCCGACGTCGAGGTCAACATCAAGATCGCCCTCGGCAAGGTCGTCGCCGCCGGCGGACTGACCCTGCCGCAGCGCAACAAGCTGCTGGTCGACATGACCGAGGAGGTCGGCGGCCTCGTTCTGCGCAACAACTACCAGCAGACGCTGGCGATCAGCCTGATCGACCGTCGCGGCGTCGCCGAACTCGGGTTCCAGCGCCGCTTCATGCAGGTCGCCGAGAAGGCCGGCAAGCTCAGCCGCGCCGTCGAATATCTGCCCGACGATACCGCCCTCGCCGCCCGCGAAAAGGCCGGCCAGGGGCTGGCGCGCGCCGAGATCTGCGTGCTGCTCGCCTATGCCAAGCTGATCCTGAAGGAGCAGCTGCTGGCGACCGACGTCGTCGACGACCCCTATCTCGGCCGCGAGCTCAACCGCTATTTCCCGACGCGGATGCGCGACGCCCACCGCGCCGCCATCGAGACCCACCGGCTGCGCCGCGAGATTGTCGCCACCGGGCTCTCCAACTCCATCATCAATCGCGGCGGCCCGACCTTCGTCACCCGCGTCGCCGACCAGACCGGCGCCGATGCCGCGACCATCGCCCGTGCCTTCGCCAGCGCCCGCGACGTCTTCGGCACCACCACCCTCAACGACGAGATCGACCGCCTCGACAATCGCATCGGCGGCGCGCTGCAATTGCGGCTCTACGCCGCGGTGCAGGACCTGATGCTTGAAACCGTCGTCTGGTTCGTCCGCAATGTCGGCTTCGACGCCGGCCTGCAGGCGATCATCGATCGCTTCCGCCCCGGGACGGAGGAAATCGGCGCCGAAATGGCGGCGCTGATGCCGGTCGCCCTTGCCGAACCCGCCGCCCGCGACGCCGCCGAGCTCATCGCCGCCGGCGTGCCCGAACCCCTCGCCCGCCGCCTGGCGTTCCTGCCGTTCGAGGCGGCGGTTCCCGATATCGTGCTGGTCGCCGAGCGCACCGGCAAGCGGGTCGCCGAGGCTGCCGGCGCCTGGTTCGCCATGGCCGAACGCTTCCGCATCGGCCGCCTCGACGCCGCCGCCCGCGCGATCAAGCTCGGCGACTATTACGAGTCGCTCGCCCTCGACCGCGCTCGCGGCATCCTCGCCGAGGCCCATCGCGGCCTCGCCGCCGAGGCACTCGGCCACCTGCGCGGACAGGACGGCTGGCTCGCCGACCACGCCCGCGCCGTCGAGCGCACCCTTGCCGCCGTCGCCGACATCACCGGTTCGGGCGCCCTCACCGTCGCCCGCTTCACCGTCGCCGCCGGCCTGATCGAAGATCTCGCCGACGCCTGATACCGCCGGGTATTGAAAATGACCGACGGTATTCCTGACGCGAATTTCTCATGCCCCCGATGCGGATGAGAAATTCGCGTTTCCTCCGAGGCCGGGCTCCGGCCGGCACCGCCCGGTCGGCCCCGCTGGAGGGCGCCTTGCGTCACCGACAAAAAAGCCGCCGCGAATTGCTCGCGACGGCGGAAGCTCGTTCACATCGGGCGGCGTCCGGCGCATCAGCGCCTTCGGCCTCTGACGTCAGGCGCCCGCCACCTCGATCAGGCTGGCGACCGAGGCCGGCACGGTCGAGAACACTTCGCCGATGCCGATCAGCACCGGCCCGTCGATCGCCGCCGCCGGCAGTTCGACAAGATCACCGAGCGTCATCGCCGCGAAGCTCTCGTCGGCGCGGGCAATGCCGACCGCCACCACCACCGGCGTCGTCGCCGCCCGGCCGGCCCCGATGAGGCCCTTGGCCAGATCCGGCGCCGTCCGCGCCCCCATATAGACCACCAGCGTCGTGCGCGCGTGCGCCAGCCCCGCCCAGTCGAGATCGTCCGGCAGCGCCCCGGTCCGGGCATGTCCGGTGACGAACCGCACCGACTGGGCATGGTCGCGATGGGTCAGCGACACCTTGAGCCGCGCCGCCAGCCCGAATGCCGCCGAGATCCCCGGCAC
Source organism: Hyphomicrobiaceae bacterium (assembly GCA_016793065.1). GTDB lineage: Bacteria > Pseudomonadota > Alphaproteobacteria > Rhizobiales > Ancalomicrobiaceae > JAEULV01. The sequence continues at coordinate 5,513 of JAEULV010000040.1, read as the reverse complement.
CACCTCGACCGCGACGCCGGCCGCCGCGCAGGCGGCGATTTCCTCGCCGGCCCGGCCGAACAGCATCGGATCGCCCGACTTCAGCCGCGCCACATGCCGGCCCTGGCTCGCCAGCCGCACCATCAGCGCGTTGATGTCGTCCTGATGGCACGAGGCCCGCCCGCCGCGTTTGCCCACCCGGATCCGCGCCGCACCCGGCCGGCCAAGATCGAGCACATCGTCGGCAATGAGATCGTCGGTCAGGATCACGTCCGCCGCCATGATCGCCCGCACCGCCTTCACCGTCATCAGCTCGACATCGCCGGGGCCGCAGCCGATCAGGCTGACCCGTCCGATCTTGCCTTCAAGGCGCGGCGCGTCCGCGTCCGCGTCAGCCGCGCCGACGCCGCCGATGCGGGCAACGAGCTTCGCCACCCTTCGGGCCGCGCCGGTGTCGCGGGCTTTGGGGGCGATGACTTCAACCGGCTTGCGCGACACGGGCATGGCTGATCATCCGCTGGATTTCGGAACGGCAGGAGCCGCAATTGGTACCGGCGCGCAACGCCGCGCCGATGGCATCGACGGTGGCGAGCCCGTCCTGGGTGATCGCCGCCATGATCGTGTTGACCCCGACCTCGAAACAGGCGCAGACGATCGCCCCCGGGTCCGGCCGGTCCTGCCCGGGACGCCCCGCCAGCAGCCGCATCCGGTCACCCGCATCGAATTCGTCCTGTTCCAGCGCCTTGGCCGCGAATGCCCGCGACACCTCGACCGGTTCCGGCGCCGCATAGAGCGCCCCCACCAGTCGCCCGTCGCGGATCACCGCCACCCGGTGCCGGCCGGATCCGGCGTCGTGATAGGCGATCCGCTCGACATCGTCGCGGCCTTGCGTGCCGAAGATCGCGTCGGCAAGGCCGGCCCAATCCTCCGGCTCATTGGTACACCCGAGTTCGATCCGCCAGCCAGCTTTCGATTTCGCCGTGACCCAGTAGTCGGCGGAAAGATTTTCCGGCTCGACCGCGCTGACCGCGAAGCCGTACCAGCGCGCCTGGAACCGCGCCACCCGGCAGGCCGTCGCCTTGCTCGCCGGCTGCCCCGAGATCGGATCGGTCACCGCCGCCACCAGCGCATCGACCCGCCCGGCGGAGGAATTCCGCCCCGTCCAGTGGATCGGCACGAACACCGTGCCGGCCTGCTGCCGGTCGCTGACCAGCGCCCGGACGATGGCGCGGCCCTGCGCCGTCGTCACCTCGACCAGATCCGCCGGCCGGATGCCGAGCCGCGCCGCGTCGATCGTCGCGATCTCGCAATAGGGCTCCGCCAGATGCGCCGACAGCTTCGCCGACAGCCCCGACCGGGTCATCGTGTGCCACTGATCGCGCACCCGGCCGGTGTTCATGATCAGCGGAAACGCCGACGTCGTCGCCAGCGCCCGCGGCCTGACCGCCACGAACCGCGCCCGCCGGTCGGCGGTGTAGAACCCGCCCTCGGCGAAGAACCGCTTCTGCCGCTCGCGCTCCGCCCCGGCGCCCGCCGGCCACGGCCACTGGAACGGCTCAAGCGTCTCATATTCCCCATCCGACAGCCCGGCGCAGGCGCCGATGTCGAAGTCCCGCCGCAGCTCCGGCCGGAACGCCGACTGCGCCGCATATTCGCGAAACACATCGGCGACGCCGCCATAGGCGAACGCCTCGGCAAAGCCCATCCGCCGGCCCACGTCCGCCATCTGCCACCAGTCCGGCCGCGCCGCGCCCGGCGCCGGCATGAACGCCCGCTGCCGCGAGATCCGCCGCTCCGAATTGGTGACGGTACCGTCCTTCTCGCCCCAGGCACTCGCCGGCAGCAGCACATGGGCAAATCGCGTCGTGTCGGTCTCGACCACATCTGAGACGACGACGAACGGGCATTTCGCCAGCGCCGCCGCCACCCGGTCGGCATCCGGCAGGCTCACCACCGGATTGGTCGACATGATCCACAGGGCCTTGATCCGGCCGTCGTCGACCGCCTTGAACAGGTCGACCGCCTTCAGCCCCGGCTGCTCGGCCATCGCCGGCGCCCGCCAGAACGTCTTCACCGCCGCGCGGTGCTCCGGATCGGCAAGGTCGAGATGCCCGGCAAGCTGGTTGGCCAGTCCGCCGACTTCGCGCCCGCCCATGGCATTCGGCTGGCCGGTCACCGAGAACGGCCCCATCCCCGGCCGGCCGATGCGGCCGGTCGCCAGATGGCAGTTGAGGATGGCGTTGACCTTGTCGGTGCCCTGCTCCGACTGGTTGACGCCCTGCGAATAGACCGTCACCACCCGTTCCGTGCCGGCGAACAGCCCGTAGAACCGGTCGATCGCCGCGCGCTCCAGCCCGGTCGCGCCGACCGGATCGGCAAGCCGCGCCTCGGCGACGGCCGCCTCGAACCCGATCGTATGGGCATCGATATAGGCGCGGTCGAGATGGTTGCCGGACGCAAGCCAGTCGAGAAGCCCGTTGAACAGCGCCACGTCCGAGCCGGGGCGGATCGCCAGATGCGTATCGGCCAGCTCGCAGGTCGCGGTGCGGCGCGGATCGATCACCACCACGTTCAGCTCGGGCCGCGCCTTCTTCGCCGCCGCCAGCCGCTGGTAGAGCACCGGGTGACACCAGGCGAGATTGCTGCCGACCAGCACGACGAGATCGGCCTGCTCCAGGTCCTCGTAGGTCCCCGGCACCGTGTCGGTACCGAAGGCGCGCCGGTGTCCGGCCACCGACGAGGCCATGCACAGCCGCGAATTGGTGTCGATATTGGCCGAGCCGATGAAGCCCTTCATCAGCTTGTTGGCGACATAGTAGTCCTCGGTCAGGATCTGGCCGGAGACGTAGAACGCCACCGAATCCGGTCCGTGCTCGGCGATCGCCCGCCGGAATTCGCCCGCCACCCGGTCAAGCGCCGCGTCCCAGGTCGCCGGCTGGCCATCGACCACCGGCCGGGTCAGCCGCCCCTCGGTTCCGATCGTGTCGGCGAGCGCCGAGCCCTTCGAGCACAGGCGGCCGAAATTCGCCGGGTGATCCGGATCGCCCTTGATCGAGACGGCGCCGTCCCGCTCGACGGTCGCGATGACGCCGCAGCCGACGCCGCAATACGGGCAGGCAGTGCGGATCGAGCTGGTCGGTTCGGTGTGGAGCATGCCGGTGTCTCCGCTGGCGAGGGGCGAGATCGGGGGTGACGCCCCGCCGCCGCCCGAAAGGTGGGCAACCGGCGAGGCGACGCGTCGGGGCGCGCCGGTCAGACGGCGAGCAGCACCCGGCCGTTTTCGATCCGGACCGCCAGCGTCCTGACGCAGCCATGGTCGGGGGCGCGAACCTCGCCGCTGTCGAGATCGATCACCCAGTTGTGCAGCGGGCAGGTCACCGCCCGGCCATGGACGATGCCCTGGCTCAACGGCCCTCCCCGGTGCGGGCAGCGATCCTCGACCGCGACGACATCGCCATCGCTGAGCCGGAACAGCGCCAGATCGCCCTTCGCCGCCTTGACCACCCGCGAGCCGCGCAGCGGGATATCCTCCACCGCGGCCAGGTCGATCCAGTCCTTCGATTGCGCGTTCATTCCGCAGCCTCCTTGTAACCGTCGAGCGAAAGCGGCGCGAACTCATGCGCGTCGAAACCGGCGACCCGCTCCGCCCACGGGTCGACCTGGGCGAAGCGCTGCGACAGGCGGAACCGTTCGGCCAGCGCCTTGCGCCGCTCGCCATCGTCGCAGATCACTGAGCGCACCTTGTCGAGCCCGACCCGCAGCGCCCAGGTGTAGATCCGCTCCAGATAGCGGGCATCCTCGCGATAGTATTGCGTCAGCGCCTCGGTATATTCGAGCACCTCGTCCTCGGTCTCGACCTTGGCGAGGAGATCGGTGGCGCGCACATGCATGCCGGCCGCCCCGGCAAACACCACCTCATAGCCGCTGTCGACGCAGACGACGCCGATATCCTTGATCGTCGCCTCCGAACAATTGCGCGGACAGCCCGAAACCCCGAGCTTGACCTTGGCCGGCGTCCACGACCCCCACATCGCCTTTTCCAGCCGCACGCCGAGCCCGGTTGAATCCTGCGTGCCGAAGCGGCACCATTCCTTGCCGACGCAGGTCTTCACCGTGCGCAGGCCCTTGGCATAGGCGGCGCCCGAGATCATCCCGGCCTTGTTGAGATCGTCCCAGACCGGCAGCAGGTCTTCCTTCTTCACGCCCAACAGGTCGATGCGCTGGCCGCCGGTGACCTTGACCATCGGAATGGCGAACTTGTCGGCGACATCGGCGATGGCGCGCAGTTCGTCCGGCGTCGTCAGCCCGCCCCACATCCGCGGCACCACCGAATAGGTGCCGTCCTTCTGGATATTGGCGTGCACCCGCTCGTTGATGAAGCGCGAGCGGCCGTCGTCCTCGTATTCGCCCGGCCACGCCGCCACCAGATAGTAGTTCAGCGCCGGCCGGCACTTGGCGCAGCCGCACGAGGTCTTCCACTCCAGCCGCTGCATCACCTCCGGGATCGACTTCAACCCCTTCGCCTTGATGGCGCCGCGCACCTCGTCATGTCCGAGATCGGTGCAGCCGCACATCGGCGCGACGGTCCTGGCGGCATACTTGTCGCCGAGCGTCAGCTTGATGATCTTTTCCACCTGCGGCGTGCAGGAACCGCACGACGCCGACGCCTTGGTATGGGCGCGCACTTCATCAAGGGTGCCCAAGCCCTTCTCGACGATGGTCGAGACGATCTTGCCCTTACACACGCCGTTGCAGCCGCAGATTTCGGTATCATCCGGCAAGGCTGCAACGGCCGCCATAGGGTCCAGCGGAGAGCCCCCCGCATAGCCCTGGCCGAAGATCAGCGTTTCGCGCAAGGCCGAGATGTCGGTGCCGTCCTTCAGCATCTGGAAGAACCAGCCGCCATCGGCGGTCTCGCCATACATCACCGCGCCGATGATGCGGTTGTCCTTCAGCACCAACCGCTTGTAGACGCCGCGCGCCGCGTCGCGCAGCACGATCTCCTCGCGGTCGTCGCCATCGCCGAAATCCCCGGCCGAGAACAGGTCGATGCCGGTGACCTTCAGCTTGGTCGAGGTCACCGATCCCTTGTACTCCGCGCCCGTCTCGCCGGCGAGCCGCGCCGCCAGCACCTTGGCCATCTCGTAGAGCGGCGCCACCAGGCCGTAGCACTGGCCGCGATGCTCGACGCATTCGCCGACAGAGAACACCGACGGGTCCGAGGTCGCCATGCCGTCATCGACCAGCACGCCGCGATTGGTCTCGAGCCCCGCCGCCTTGGCCAGCGCCGTGCTCGGCCGGATGCCGACCGCCATCACCACCAGCGACGCGTCAATGATCCGCCCGTCGTCGAGACGGACGCCGGTCACATGGGTGTCGCCGAGGATCGCGTGGGTATTGGCCCGCGTCACCACCTCGATGCCGCGCGCCTCGATCGCCTTCTGCAGCAGGTGCCCGGCCGCCGGATCGAGCTGGCGCTCCATCAGCGTCGGCATCAGATGCAGCACGGTCACCTCCATGCCCTGCATCTTCAG
>JAEULV010000144.1 GCA_016793065.1 Hyphomicrobiaceae bacterium | reverse complement strand
GCCTGCTGCGCCGCCCCCGCCGCCTGCCTCCGCCGCCGCCAGCCCGGCGCCCGCCCGGGCGCGACAGCTGGGAAGACCCCTACCTCCCCAGCCCCGAAATCCAGCAACTCCTCGACCGCGCCCTCCGCCCGCGCTGATGGGCGCGCGTGCCGCATGGGCCAAGGTCCACTCCCCGCGCTCCCCACCCCACCCGGCGCTGTCGCGCCACCCACCCCATAAAGGGGAGGGGAAACGGGGCAAATCTTGCCACCACGCCAGCCATTACCCCCGATTCCCTCCCCCTTTATGGGGGAAGTGGCGCCGGAAGGCGCCGGAGGGGGTAGCCGGCCCGGAGCGCGGACTTTAAGCCCACCCCCCGCGCCACCCACCCCACCCGGCGCTATCGCGCCACCCTCCCCATAAAGGGGAGGGAAATCGGGGCAATTCCAAATCCCGCCCCCGCCCGTCCCCGACGCCCCGCCTCCATGCCCCCTGTCGGTATCTGCCGCGCGGCGTCCTTTCGCCCTTCCCCTCCCATCATCTCTCTGTTAAGAACCCACGCCAACTTCACGCAAAAGCGGCCCCGACTCGTTGAGGGCCGCTTTGTGCATTTCCCAGTGGCGGGGCGGTGCCTGATGGCTCGCCGGCTGCGGACCAACGAAACGGGACAGGTTGGCATGGCAACGTTTTTCGAACCGGCTTTCGGCCGCGAAGCCCTCACTTTTGACGACGTTCTGCTGTTGCCCGGCCATTCCGAGGTGATGCCGGCCGAGACCGACCTGCGCGCCCGCGTCACCCGGTCGATCGAGCTCAACCTGCCGATCATCTCCGCCGCCATGGATACGGTCACCGAGGCGCGCCTCGCCATCGCCATGGCCCAGGCCGGCGGCATGGGCGTCATCCACCGCAACATGACGCCGGACGAGCAGGCCGAGCAGGTCCGCCAGGTCAAGAAGTTCGAAAGCGGCATGGTCGTCAACCCGGTGGTCATCGGCCCCGACGCGACGCTGGCCGAGGCGCTGGCGCTGATGAAGAACTATCGCATCTCCGGCATTCCGGTGGTCGACGGCGGCGGCACCGGCGGCGCCAGGCTCGGCCGGCTGGTCGGCATCCTCACCAATCGCGACGTCCGCTTCGCCTCCAATCCCAACCAGCGCGTCTACGAGCTGATGACGCGCGAGAACCTCATCACCGTGCGCGACGGCGTGTCGCAGGACGAGGCCAAGCGCCTGCTGCACCAGCACCGCATCGAGAAGCTGGTGGTGGTCGACGAGGCCTATCGCTGCGTCGGCCTCGTCACCGTCAAGGACATGGAAAAGGCCCAGTCGCACCCCTTCGCCGCCAAGGACGAGCAGGGCCGGCTGCGCTGCGCCGCCGCGACGTCGGTCGGCAATGACGGCTTCGAGCGCGCCGAGCGCCTGATTGACGCCGGCGTCGACCTCGTCGTCGTCGACACCGCCCACGGCCATTCCCAGCGCGTGCTCGACATGGTCACCCGCGTCAAGACCCTGTCCAACCAGGTGCAGGTCATCGCCGGCAACGTCGCCACCGCCGACGCCACCAAGGCGCTGATCGACGCCGGCGCCGATGCCGTCAAGGTCGGCATCGGCCCGGGCTCGATCTGCACCACCCGCATCGTCGCCGGCGTCGGCGTGCCGCAGCTGACCGCGATCATGGAATCGGTCCGCGCCGCCTCCGACCAGGGCGTTCCGGTCATCGCCGATGGCGGCATCAAGTATTCCGGCGATCTCGCCAAGGCGCTCGCCGCCGGTGCCTCCGCCGCCATGGTCGGCTCGCTGCTGGCCGGCACCGACGAAAGCCCCGGCGAGGTCTACCTCTATCAGGGCCGCTCCTATAAGGCCTATCGCGGCATGGGCTCGGTTGGCGCCATGGCGCGCGGCTCGGCCGATCGCTACTTCCAGGCGGAAGTGCGCGACACGCTGAAGCTGGTGCCCGAGGGCATTGAGGGCCAGGTCCCCTACAAGGGCCCGGTCGGCGCGGTCATTCACCAGCTCGCCGGCGGCGTCAAGGCGGCCATGGGCTATGTCGGCGCCCGCACCCTGCCGGATTTCGCCGAACGCTCGCAGTTCGTCCGCATCTCCGGCGCCTCGCTGCGCGAAAGCCACGTCCACGACGTCACCATCACCCGCGAAAGCCCGAACTACCCCAGCAACGTCTGATGCCTGCCGCCGCCCGCCCGTCTCCCCGCCCATGGCGGATGGGGGAGGGGCGGGGGGCTCGCCCCGGCATCGACCGCCGTCCGGCGCCATCCGCGCCACCTCTCCCGATCCCGGGAGCGCCACACCCCGGGGAGCTCGCTCCCCTTTCTCCCCGCAAACGGGGAGCGCGGCCGGCCGGATTTCCCCGCCGCCGCCCTGAACACGCTGGAAAGACCGCATCATGAAAGCCGGTGGACGCCTCGCAGCAGCAGTCGAAGTTCTGACCGACGTCGAGACCCGGCGGCGGCCGGTGACCGATGCGCTGAAGGACTGGGGCCTCAACCATCGCTTTGCCGGCTCCGGCGACCGCACCGCCATCGGCAACCTGGTCCACGACGCGTTGCGCCGGCGCAATTCGCTCGCCCATGTCATGGGCGATTCGAGCCCGCGCGCCCTGGTGCTCGCCGCCTATGCCATGGTCTGGGGCCGGGGCGTCGACGGCCTGACGCTGGCGCTGGCTGAGCCCCACGCCCCCGAACCGCTGACCGAGGCCGAGCGCGCCGCCCTGTCGCGCCCCGATCCGCTGGCCGACGCCCCGCTCGCCGCCGCCGCCGACGTGCCGGAATGGCTGGTGCCGTCGCTCGTCCGCGTCTTCGGCGACCGGCTGGTCGAGGAGGGCCGCCGCCTCGCCGAGCGCGCCCCCGTCGACATCCGCGCCAACACGCTGAAGTCGACCCGCGACAAGGTGCTGGCCGCGCTGGCGGAATTCGGTGCCTTCGCCACCGCCCTGTCGCCCGGCGGCGTGCGCGTGCCCATCGGCGCCGGCCCGGCCAAGCCCCCGCACGTGCTGGCCGAGCCCGGCTATCAGAAGGGCATGTTCGAGATCCAGGACGAAGGCTCGCAGCTCGCCGCCCTCGTCGCCGACGCCAAGCCGGGCGAACAGGTGATCGACCTCTGCGCCGGCGGTGGCGGCAAGACGCTGGCGCTCGCTGCCTCCATGTCCAATGGCGGCCAGATCTATGCCTATGACAACGACCGCCGCCGCTTCGGCGACATCTGGCAGCGGCTGGAACGCGCCGGCGTCCGCAACGTCCAGGTGCTCAGCCCCAAGCTGAAGGCCGAGACGCCCGAGCCGTTCCCCTCGGTGCTCCTCCCGCACGAAGGCAAGGCCGATCTGGTGCTGGTCGATGCCCCCTGCACCGGTACCGGCACCTGGCGCCGCCGCCCGGATGCCAAGTGGCGCGTCACCGAAAGCGCGCTTGCCGATCGCCAGCGCGAGCAGGACGCCGTCCTTGCCCAGGCCGCCCGCCTCGTCCGCCCCGGCGGCCGCATCGTCTACGTCACCTGCTCGCTGCTGGCGGAGGAAAACGAGGATCGCCTCGCCGCCTTCCTCGCCGATCACCCGGATTTCACCCTCGTCTCGCCGGTCCCTCCCGGCCTGCCCGGCCTCGACCGCTTCGTCACCAACCTCATCGGCCTCGGCCAAGCCCTCCGCCTGACCCCGGCCAGCGCCGGCACCGACGGGTTTTTCGTCGCCCGCCTCGTGCGCAAGGGCTGACGATCCGGCTGCCATGCTCATCTTCCGCGCTTGTTTCGCGCGGTACCATCCGTTATCGGGCTAGACCATGCACACGAACACCGTCCTCATCATCGACTTCGGCAGCCAGGTCACCCAGCTCATCGCGCGGCGGGTGCGGGAGACCGGGGTTTATTGCGAAATCCATCCGTTCCAGTCGGCCGATGCCGCCTTCGCGCGGTTGAAGCCGAAGGCGGTGATCTTCTCCGGCGGACCGGCCTCGGTGCTGGATGAGGGGAGCCCGCGCGCCCCCTCGGCGGTGTTCGAGGCCGGCATTCCCATCCTTGCCATCTGCTATGGTCAGCAGACGATGGCGGTGCAGCTCGGCGGCACGGTCGAGGGCGGGCATGCGGCCGAATTCGGCCGCGCCGATGTCGACATCATCGCCCCGTCAGCCCTGTTTGACGGCGTCTGGGACATTGGCGGCCGCTACCCGGTGTGGATGAGCCATGGCGACCGCGTCACCGCGCTCCCCTCCGGCTTCACCGTCAAGGCGACGTCGGAGAACGCCCCGTTCGCGGTGGCGACCGACGAGGCGCGCCGCTTCTATTCGGTGATGTTCCACCCCGAGGTGGTGCACACCCCCGATGGCGGCAAGCTCCTCGCCAATTTCGTCCACAAGGTCGCCGGCCTGGAAAGCGACTGGTCGATGTCGGCCTATCGCGCCGAGATGATCGCCAAGATCCGCGCCGAGGTCGGCTCCGGCCGGGTGATCTGCGGCCTGTCCGGCGGCGTCGATTCCGCCGTTGCCGCCGTGCTGATCCACGAGGCGATCGGCGATCAGCTGACCTGCGTCTTCGTCGACCACGGCCTCATGCGCCTGAACGAGGCCGACGAGGTCGTCAGCCTGTTCCGCGGCCACTACAACATCCCGCTCGTCCATGTCGACGCATCGGACATGTTCATCGGCGCGCTCGAGGGCGTCGCCGATCCGGAAACCAAGCGCAAGACCATCGGCCGGCTGTTCATCGAGGTGTTCGAGGCCGAGGCGAGGAAGATCGCCGCCACCGGCGGTCCGGTCGAGTTCCTCGCCCAGGGCACGCTCTATCCGGACGTGATCGAGAGCGTGTCGTTCTCCGGCGGCCCGTCGGTGACGATCAAGAGCCACCACAATGTCGGCGGCCTGCCCGAGCGCATGAACATGCGCCTGGTCGAGCCGCTGCGCGAACTGTTCAAGGACGAGGTCCGCGCCCTTGGCCGCGAACTCGGCCTGCCGGAGGCCTTCGTCGGCCGCCATCCCTTCCCGGGGCCGGGCCTCGCCATCCGCCTGCCCGGCGGCATCACCCGCGACAAGCTCGAGATCCTGCGCAAGGCCGACGCGGTCTATCTCGACGAGATCCGCAAGGCCGGGCTCTACGACAAGATCTGGCAGGCCTTCGCCGTGCTGCTGCCGGTGCAGACCGTCGGCGTCATGGGCGATTACCGCACCTACGACTTCGTCTGCGCCCTGCGCGCCGTCACCTCGGTCGACGGCATGACGGCGGATTTCTTCCCCTACGACATGACCTTCCTCGGCCGCGCCGCCACCCGCATCATCAACGAAGTCCGCGGCATCAACCGCGTCGTCTACGACATAACGTCAAAGCCGCCAGGGACGATCGAGTGGGAGTGAGCGCCGGAGCAGGGCAGGGGCTGGCCTATGCCAGCAACCGTGTTGGCAAGCCGAGGGCCTGTCCGGCACTTGCAAGGCGCTGATCGAGGGTATGCAGTGTCGCGCCTTGCTCTGATGCAATGGCAAGA
>JAEULV010000142.1 GCA_016793065.1 Hyphomicrobiaceae bacterium | reverse complement strand
GAAATCCCATTCTCCCAACGCCGCCTGCCGCGACAATGGCTTCGCTTGCAAACGGGGTGAGGGCCCCTAATGTAGCGGCCGATCCAAGGGGAGATAACAAACATGACCGATCAAAATCCGGGATTCTCGACGCTCGCCGTGCATGCCGGCGCCAAGCCTGATCCGGCGACCGGGGCGCGGGCGACGCCGATCTATCAGACGACGTCGTTCGTGTTCGACGATGTCGATCACGCCGCCTCGCTGTTCGGGCTGCAGGCCTTCGGCAATATCTATACCCGCATCGGCAACCCCACCTGCGCGGTGCTGGAAGAGCGCGTCGCCGCGCTCGAGGGCGGCACGGCGGCGCTGGCGGTGGCCTCGGGCCATGCGGCGCAGCTGCTGGCGTTCCACACGCTGCTGCAGCCGGGCGACGAGTTCGTCGCCTCGCGCAAGCTCTATGGCGGCTCGATCAACCAGTTCAATCACTCGTTCAAGAGCTTCGGCTGGAACGTCGTCTGGGCCGATCCGGCCGATCTCTCGACCTTCGAGAAGGCGATCGGGCCGAAGACCAAGGCGGTGTTCATCGAGAGCCTGGCCAATCCGGGCGGCATCGTCACCGATATCGAGGGCATTGCCCGCATCGCCCACGCCGCCGGCGTGCCGCTGATCGTCGACAACACGCTGGCGACGCCCTACCTCTGCCGGCCGATCGAACACGGCGCCGACGTCGTGCTGCACTCGGCCACCAAGTTCCTCGGCGGCCACGGCAATTCGATCGGCGGCCTGCTGGTCGACGGCGGCACGTTCAACTGGCTGGCCTCGGCCAAGTATCCGATGCTGTCGCAGCCGCGCCCTGAATATGGCGGCATGGTGCTGGGGGAAACCTTCGGCAACTTCGCCTTCGCCATCGCCGCCCGCGTCCTCGGCCTGCGCGATCTCGGCCCGGCGATGAGCCCGTTCAACGCCTTCATGATCGCCACCGGCATCGAGACGCTGCCGCTGCGCATGGACCGGCATTGCGCCAACGCGCTCGCCGTCGCCAGGCATCTCGCCGGCCATCCGGCGGTCGCCTGGGTGTCCTATGCCGGCCTGCCGGGTGATCCCAACTTTGCGGCGGCGCAGAAGTATCTGCCGAAGGGCGCCGGCGCGGTCTTCACCTTCGGGCTGAAGGGCGGCTACGACGCCGGCGTCAAGCTCGTCTCCAGCGTCAAGCTGTTCTCGCATCTGGCCAATGTCGGCGACACCCGCTCGCTGGTGATCCACCCGGCCTCCACCACCCACCGCCAGCTTTCCGACGAGCAGAAGACGCTCGCCGGCGCCGGTCCGGAAGTGGTGCGCCTTTCGGTCGGCATCGAGGACGCCGCCGATATCATCGCCGATCTCGATCAGGCACTGGCCGCGATCGGCTGAGCCGCTCGCCTGTGATCGCTGCATCGACCCCGTCGGCATCCGCCGGCGGGGTCGATTGCGTTTCATCGCGATAGCGTGGTCCTGGCGCCCGGTGCCCGGAATGTGGCCCTGAACCTTGCGTCAGCTGTCGTCGGACTTGCTCTCGGTCGCGACCGTCCGTGCGGCCCGGGCACCGCGCAGGCGCTTCACCAGCGCCCAGGCGGCGGCATTCTGCCGGATGGCGCGCTTCAGCCCCAGCTTGGCGGAAAGCAGGCCGGCATAGACCCGTCCGGCGAGGCTGACCGGCAGGATGGCGTCGTGCAGTTCGATGGTGCGCGGTTGCCACGAATTCTTGTAGCGCTCCTCGCCGATGCCGAGATCGTAGGTCCGCTGGCCGGCGGCGCAGGCTTGCTCGATCGATTGGAAGATCAGCACCTCGCCCGGGCTGTGGGCGGCGAGCGGATGATCGGCGAACGACGCGGTGTTCAGCGTCTGCCGGCCGCGAAAGCCTGAAAGCCCGACCGTCGCCAGCACCGTCTCGCCCTCGGCGCGATAGGCGAGGAACCGGTACAGCGGCTCGGCCGCGCCTTGCGAGCGGCGCAGCAATTCAGCGAAGAAATCGCGGGTGCCGGGGATGGCGAACACATCCTCCAGCCCCTGGGCCCGCAGCCGCGCCCCCTTCTGCGCCAGGAAAACGTCGAGGATACGGAGCTGCCCGTCAAGCGTTTCCGGCTGGACAAAACCGGCCGGGCCAGCGCTGGCGATGCGCTTTTCCTTCTGCCGCATCCGCTTGCGCCGCTTGAAGCCGTCGGATGCGGCTAGCACCGTCTCGAAATCGGCGGCAAGGTCGAATTCATAGCCATTGCAGGCGGTCGGCGACCCCGGCAGGGCAAAGAGCGGATTGGCGCAGCCGTCCCAGGCCTTCGGCAGCCGCGACAGCACGAACGCATCGACGCGGCGCGGGCCGATCGTGGCGGCCTTGCGCAACGCCGCGATCAGGGCCTCGGTCGTCAGCCGCTCGGCGCCGCCGGCGGCAAAGACCGGCAGGGCATAGCTCGAATGACTGCCGCCCATGAAGCGTGCCACGGTCAGCGGCCCCAGCGCGGCAAGGCACAGCGGCAGCAGCGCGACCGGGCGGTCGGCCTCGCGCAGCACGATGATGAACGGGGTGGTGGCGGCGCCGAGCGTCCGCGACCACGCCTCGAGATAGTCGTATCGCTGAAAACCTGTCAGCAGCCCGTCGCGCTCCAGCGCGCGCCAGATGGTCTCGGCCCGGGCGAAATCGGTCAGCACGTCGACCGCCAGCGGCCGGCCGGTGCTGGCAAGGCCGGCGGCGGCGTCTGTGCCGGGAGACGCTCCGACGGGCGCCGAAAGGGGGAGGCTGGTCATGCATCCATCCTGGTTGGGTGCCGGCGCGAACGCACGGTGCCCGACGCGGTTCGCACGAAGGCGCGTGTCTGGCTTAGCATGCAAGCGTAAAGATTCAGTGGGCTCGGCCCCATCTCCGGGTGGCACCGGCGGCGTTCGCCCGCCGAACGTCGCGGCAGGTTGCAACCTGACACGAACCGAAACTTTACGCCTTGCTGCTAGTGATGAATGCTGCTGTCCATGCCGAAGTGATCGGGGCGTCAGTGAAGAATGTCGTGTACCGCGTCGGGCTGAACGCCCTTTATGCCACGGGGCTGCATCGGGTGATGCAGCCATTCGTCGGCGGCGTCGGCGCATGCTTCATGCTGCATCATGTCCGCCCGGCCCAGTCGCGGGAATTCGATCCGAACGGCCATCTCGAGATCACACCGGAATTTCTTGACGCGACGCTGACCCGGGTCAAGGCGCTGGGGCTCGATATCGTGTCGCTCGACGAGGCGGCGCGGCGGCTGCGCGACCAGGACTTTGCCCGCCGTTTCGCCGTCTTCACGCTCGATGACGGCTACCGCGACAATGTCGAGCACGCTTGGCCGGTGTTTGCCCGGCACCAGGCACCGTTCACCGTCTATGTGGCGACCGGGCTGGTCGATCGGGCGTCGTTCATGTGGTGGCGGACGCTGGAGGATATCATCGGCCGCAACAGCCAGATCCGCCTGCCGCTGGAAAGCGGCGAGGTGATCGTCGACGTGCGCTCGCTTGACGCCAAGGCCGCCGCCTATGGCCGCCTGACCGCCGAGATCCATGCGATGGGCGAGGACGAGGCGATCGCCTTCACCGCCGATCTTGCCCGCGCCCACGGCGTCGACGCCATGGAAATCACCGATCGGGAACTGGCGAACTGGATCGAACTCGATCAGATGGCGGGCGATCCGCTCTGCACCATCGGTGCCCACACCGTCAGCCACCCGATGCTGGCGCGGCTGTCGGCGGATCGGGCGCGCTGGGAAATCGAGGAGAGCGCGACGCGGCTGGAAGCCCGGCTCGGCCGCAAGATGGCGCATTTCGCCTATCCCTACGGCTATCGCATGGCGGCGAGCGGCCGTGAATTCGACATGGCCCGCGAACTCGGCTTCGTGACGGCGGTCACCACCCGGCCGGGCGTGATCTTCCCGGTCCATGCCGGCCACATGACGGCGCTGCCGCGGGTGTCGATCAACGGCCGCTTCCAGCTGGAGCGTTTCGTCGACGTGCTGGTCTCCGGCGCGCCGTTCGCGCTGTTCAACCGGTTCCGCCAGCTCGACGTCGCCTGAGCGGCGCGAAAACGCGCGGGGCCGCCCCGGCTCACGCCTTCGGCGCGCGATACATCCACTTGATCAACAGCATCACCGGCAGCACCCAGGCGACGCCGGCGACGAGGAAGAAGCCGATCTGCACGGCCTTGTGCACATCGTAGAGGTGGGTATCGGCCCACAGTGACACGGTGAAGGCATAGAGGAAGACCCAGGCGACGAGCACCACGAGGCCGATCAGTTTCTTCAGGCGGACTGGCATGGATGACCCCGGCGGCAAAGCGAGACGGCGCGGGCGCGCGACTTCCACCCGGACATAGCGGCAGATCGGCCGTTCGCCAAGGGGCCGGCGCACGGCCACCACGCCTCGCTCCGCCACAGCCGCCAAAAGCCGGCTGCTTTCAGCGCGACCCCGGCCGGGGGGGCATGCGGGGCGGTTTCTTGTCAGGCCGGTCAAAGCCGATTAGGACTATCCCTTAAAGCGCGCGCCTCGTCGCCCCGTCCCGCCGGCCTGGCGCGCCGGCCGGCACGGCGGCGAATGGGCGCACAGGCGAGGGATCGGGCGGCGATGGGCATCCAGACAGCGGGAACGGACATGCGGGCGGCGCCACCGCGCGACCGGGATGCCGGCGCCGCAGCGGCGGGGCGGCCGCTGGCGCTGGTGCGGGCCTGGCTGGTCGTTGTCGCGATCATGGTGTTTGCCATGGTCATCGTCGGCGGCGCCACCCGGCTGACCGATTCCGGGCTGTCCATCACCGAGTGGAAGCCGATCATGGGCGCGATCCCGCCGCTGAGCGACACCGCCTGGGCCGAGGCCTTCGAGAAATACCGCCAGATCCCCGAATACAAGCTGGTCAACAAGGGCATGAGCCTTGCCGAGTTCCAGTTCATCTTCTGGTGGGAATGGGGCCACCGCCTGCTGGGGCGCCTGATCGGCGTGGTGTTCTTCGTGCCGTTCGCGCTGTTCTGGGCCAAGGGATGGCTCGACGCAGCGCTCACCCGCCGCTCGGTGCTGCTGTTCGTCCTTGGTGGACTACAGGGGGTGATCGGCTGGTGGATGGTCGCATCCGGCCTGGTCGACCGGGTCGACGTCGCGCCCTACCGGCTGGCGACGCATCTGACTCTGGCCGCGGTGATCTTCGTGCTGACGGTGCTGACGGCGACGACGCTGGTCGAGCGCGGCGGGCTGGTCGGCCTGTCGTCGACCGACGGCTCCAGCGGGCGGACGGCGGCGTTCTGGCTGATCGTCGCGGCGCTGGCGCAGCTGTTCCTCGGCGGCCTCGTCGCCGGCAACGACGCCGGGCTGATCTACAACACCTGGCCGCTGATGGGCGGGCGCATCGTCCCGGTCGAGGTGTGGGATCTGGCGCCGGGCTGGCGCAATCTGTTTGAAAACCACGCGACTGTGCAGCTGATCCATCGATTCGGCGGCTACGGCCTGTTCGCCTTCGCCGGCGCCCACGCGGTGCTGGCCGGGCGCGGCGCCGAGCGGCGGCGGGCGGGGCTGGTGTTCGCGCTGGTGGCGATGCAGGCGGCGCTCGGCATCGCGACGCTGGTTCTGTCGGTGCCGCTGGCGCTGGCCCTGCTGCACCAGGCGATGGCGATCGTCATTCTGGCGGCGGCGAGCTGGCACTATGGCCGCATCGGGCGGATTGTCGCGGGTTGAACAGCGGCTCGGCGCCAACAGTCACATAGCTGCCGGACGTCTCATGCTGAACAAGCTTCAGTCAAGTCGTGCTGGATGCCATATGCGTGATCGATGATCGATGTTATTCGCTTCCACATCTGTGTCGCGACATGAAAGCTGTCATTTTACTGGCTGATCAAGCATGTTTGTTCTAAAATAAATTACAGATAACGCGAACGTTAGCGTTAAGCCGACGTAATTCGACAAGGCAATTAACTCCCTGTTTACGCTAGATGCGGATTCTTGACAGAACATTCGTTCTGGGCGGGACGCAACATGGCAGGTGATCAATTCGATATGCGTCAGCGGCGCGCTTTCGCGCGGCTTGGCGCCGATGAACTCGCGGACCTGAAGCAGTCCTGGCTGCTGATCGAGCCGGACATGCCGAGGCTGCTCAATGCCTTCTACGACTATATCGGGCGCTTCTACGATCTCTCCGGCCTGCCGCGAGGCCAGATCGACCGGATGAAGGCGGCGCAGGTCACCCACTGGCGCAAGTTGTTCAATGACGGCTTCGACGATGCCTATGGCGAAAGCGTCCGCCGCATCGGCCTGGCGCATGTCCGCGTCGGCCTGGAGCCGCGCTGGTACATCGGCGGCTATCAGTTCCTCTTGCAGGAAATCCTGGTGGTGGTGCGGTCCAAGACCCGCTGGTCGCGCAAGATCGTGCGGCGGCGCGTCGATGCGGTGATCCGGGCGGTGTTCCTCGACATGGACCTGGCGCTTTCGGTCTACTATGAGGCGGAAAAGACCGCGCGCGAGGCCCGCTCCCTGGCGGTCGAGACCGCCATTTCCGGCTTCGAGCGCGAATTGCGCGATATCACCGGCGAAATCGGCACGGCGCTGGCGCGGCTGAACGACGTGTCGTCGTCGCTGTCCGGCACGGCCGGGGAAGTGGCGCGGCAGACCGAGGCCGCGGCCCAGGGCGCCGAGAAATCGGCGGCCAGCATGCAGGCGAGCGCCTCGGCGGCCGAGGAACTCAACGCCTCGATCCGTGAGGTCGCCAACCGGTCGATGCGTTCGGCCGATGTGGCCGGCCGCAGCCGGATCAGCGTCGACGGCACGGCGCGAACCGTGCATGATCTTTCCGACGCGGCGCAACGGATCGGCTCCATCGTCGGCATGATCAATGAAATCGCCGGTCAGACCAATCTCCTGGCGCTGAACGCCACGATCGAGGCCGCCCGCGCCGGCGAGGCAGGCCGCGGCTTTGCCGTGGTGGCGCAGGAAGTGAAGTCGCTCTCCGGGCAGACCGCCAAGGCAACCGAGGAAATCACCGTGCAGGTGGCGGCGATCCAGCAGGCAACCGCCCGCACCGTCGAGGATATCGGCCGGATCTCCCGCGAGATCGCCGAATTGTCGGATCTGGCCACCGCCATCGCCGGTGCCATCGACCAGCAATCGGCGGCGGTCGGCGAAATCGGCCAGGCTATCGTCGCGGCGACCACATCGGGCGAGATGACGTCGAACAACGTCGCCGGGCTGGGGGCGTCCGCCCGCGAAACCGCCAACGGCTCGGGCGTCGTCGCCTCCGCCGTCAACATTGTGCGGGCCGAGGCCGACCGGCTGACGCAGCGGCTGAACCGCTTCTTCAACGACATCCGCGCCGCCTGACGCAGGCAAACCCGGTCGCCCTGACGCCAGACGGCATTGCGCGCGCCGGTGGCCCAGCCGCAACCGTCGTCTGTCCGGCAGCGGCCGCCGACCGGATGGCGTTGCCGACATCGACATCAAGCGGCCGGGTCGCGCCGATCCGGCCGCTTCCTCTGTTTCCCTCCGCCGCTCCGGTGATGGTGTGCTGGGCAAGCGGCGCTCAGTTCAGCTGCACCTGGACTATGCCGGGCATCGCCTTCAGTGCGCTGGCGATCTGCGGCGAGACCTTGTAGCGGCCGGGCAGGCGCATCTCCACCTCGCGGGCGCCGTCGTCGCGGATCAGCACCAGCGACACCTCGCTCTCGCCGCGCGGCTCCAGATGCCGCCGCAGGCTGTCGAGTGGCTTGTCGTCGCGCAGGAAGACGACGAGGTTGGTCTGCTGGCGGCTCGCCAGTTCGTCGAGCGGGTCGACTTTTTCGATCCGCACCGAAATGCCCTCGGCGCGCTCCTCCGCCGAGGCATAGATGACGATCGAGGCGCCCGGTTCCATCATGTCGCGATAGAGGCTCAGCCCCTCGGAGAAGATCACCGCCTCGTACTGGCCGGTCGGATCGGAAATGCCGATGATGCCCATCTTGTTGCCGGTCTTGGTCTTGCGCTCCTGCTTGCGCGTCACCGTGCCGGCGAGCCGGCCGAAGGTGGCGCCGCGCTTCACTGCCTCGGCGAAGTCGACCCACATCTGCACCCGCATCTTGTCGAGCACCGTGCGGTATTCGTCCAGCGGATGGGCCGAGAGGTAGAAGCCGATGGCCGCGTGCTCGCGCTGCAGCTTCTCCGCCGGCAGCCACGCCTCGGCATCGGGCATGCGCAGCGGCTCGGGCGCGGCGGCGCCGCCGAACAGCGCCCCCTGACCGGCAACCGCATCGTCGCGCCGGCGGGCGGCCTCGGCCATGATCCGGTCGAGCCCCTCGAACACCCGGGCGCGGTTCGGCTCCAGCGTGTCGAAGGCGCCGGCGGCGACAAGGCTTTCCAGCGTGCGCTTGTTCAGCTGCTTCGGATCGATGCGGCGGGCGAAATCGCCGAGATCCCGGAACGGCCCGGCCTTGCGGGCCTCGATGATCGATTCCACCGCATGCCGGCCGACGCCTTTGACGGCGGCGAGCGAATAGATGATCCGGCCACTTTCGACGTCGAAATCGACCATCGACCGGTTGATCGACGGCGGCTCCACGGTAATGCCGAGCCGCATCGCCTCGCGGCGGAAATCGTTGAGCTTGTCGGTGTTCGACATGTCGAGCGTCATCGACGCCGCCATGAACTCGACCGGGAAATTGGCCTTCAGCCAGGCGGTCTGGAAGGCGACAAGGGCATAGGCGGCGGCGTGCGACTTGTTGAAGCCATAGTCGGCGAACTTGGCGAGCAGGTCGAAGATCTCGTTCGACTTGGCCTCGGCGATGTCGGCCTTCAGGCAGCCCTCGACGAAGCGCTCGCGCTGCTTGTCCATCTCGGCCTTGATCTTCTTGCCCATGGCGCGGCGCAACAGATCGGCTTCGCCGAGCGAATAGCCCGAGATGATCTGGGCGATCTGCATCACCTGTTCCTGGTAGACGATGATGCCGTGGGTTTCCTTCAGCACCGGCTCCAAGCGCGGCTCGATCCAGTCCGGCGCTTCCTTGCCGTGCTTGCGGGCGCCATAGACCGGGATATTGGCCATCGGACCCGGCCGGTAGAGCGCGACCAGCGCGATGATGTCCTCGAACCGGTCGGGCTTGATGTCGGCGATCGCCTTGCGCATGCCCTGGCTTTCCAGCTGGAACACGCCGACGGTCTCGCCCTTCTGCAAAAGCGCATAGCTCGGCGGGTCGTCCAGCGGCAGCGCCGCCATGTCGACGGCGATATCGCGCCGGGCGATCAGCTTGACGGCGGTATCGATGACCGTCAGCGTCTTCAGGCCGAGGAAGTCGAACTTCACCAGTCCGGCGCTCTCCACCCATTTCATGTTGTACTGGGTGACCGGCATGTCCGAGCGCGGATCGCGGTAGAGCGGCACCAGCCGGTCGAGCGGCCGGTCACCGATGACGATGCCGGCGGCGTGGGTCGAGGCGTGGCGATAAAGCCCCTCAAGCTTCATGGCAATGTCGAGCAACCGCTCCACCACCGGGTCCTGCTCGCGCGCCTCCTGCAGCTTCGGCTCGCCGGCGATGGCGTCCTTCAGCTTGACCGGGTTGGCCGGGTTGTTCGGCACCATCTTGGTCAGCTTGTCGACCTGGCCGTACGGCAATTGCAGCACCCGCCCGACGTCGCGGATGACGGCGCGCGCCTGCAGCGTGCCGAAGGTGATGATCTGGGCGACCTGCTCGACGCCGTACTTCTTCTGCACGTAGCGGATCACCTCCTCGCGGCGGTCCTGGCAGAAGTCGATGTCGAAGTCGGGCATCGACACGCGCTCGGGATTGAGGAAGCGCTCGAACAGCAGCGCGAACCGCATCGGGTCGAGATCGGTGATGGTCAGCGAATAGGCGACGAGCGAGCCGGCGCCGGAGCCGCGACCCGGCCCGACCGGAATGCCCTGCGCCTTCGCCCACTTGATGAAGTCGGCCACGATCAGGAAGTAGCCGGGGAACTTCATCTTGGTGATCACCGACAGCTCGAACTCCAGCCGGTCGGCATAGTCCTGCTCGCTCAACCCTTCCGCCGGCCCGTGCGCGGCAAGCCGGCGGGCCAGCCCCTCGCGCGCCTGCGCGGCAAGCTCGCCGGCCTCGGCCTTCTCGGCGGTCTCCGGATCCGCATCGGCGCCGGCGAAGCGCGGCAGGATCGGCTTGCGCTTCAATGGCCGATACGAACAGCGCCGGGCGATCTCCACCGTCGACGCCAGCGCCTCCGGCAGGTCGGCGAACAGCGCGCACATCTCGGCCCGTGTCTTGAAGGCGTAGTCGGGGTTGAGCTTGCGGCGGTCGTCCTCGATCAGCACCCGGCCCTCGGCGATCGCCAGCAGCGCGTCATGGGCCTCGTAGTCGTCGCGCTGCGGGAAGAACGGCTCGTTGGTGGCGACCAGCGGCAGATCGAGCGCATAGGCGAGGTCGATCAGCTTCGGCTCGGTCTCGATCTCGGCATCGCTGCCGTGCCGCTGCAGCTCGACATAGAGCCGGTCGCCGAACAGCGCCGCGAGTCGCTCGAGCCGGATGCGCGCCAGTTCCGGGCGCTGGGTGGTGAAGGCCTCGCAGATCGGCCCGCCGGCGCCGCCGGTCAGGCAGATGATGCCGTCGGTGAAGCCGTCGCAATCGGCGAGCCGCAGATGCGGGTCCTCGGTGCCCACCGTCGCCATGTAGGAGCGCGACACCAGCCGCACGAGATTGTCCCAGCCGCGCTCGGTCTGGGCGATCAGCACCAGCGCCGGATGCTTGACCAGTCCCTGCACCCGGCGCGGACCGTCGTCATCGACGAAGTCAACGGCGACCTGGCAGCCGACGATCGGCTGGATACCCTTCTCGACCGCCTTCTCCGAGAATTCGAGCGCGCCGAACAGGTTGCCGGTATCGGTGAGGGCGATGGCCGGCTGGGTGTCGGCCTTGGCAAGCTCGATCAGCTTGCCGAGCGGCAAGGCCCCCTCGAGCAGCGAATAGGCCGAATGGGCGCGCAGGTGGATGAATCCGACCCCGTTCGTCTCGCCCGCCGTCGCCATGGCCAATCCCCCACATTTATGCGCGCCTGGGCCTCGCGCCAAGAAAGCCCCGGCACCGATCGACTCCGCCCACGCGCGCCGCCCGGACCGTCGCCCGGATCGCCGCCGCCGTAAACCCGGAACCCACGCCGGCGAGCCGGTTGTCACCGCATTTCAGCCATCGACCCCGCCGCCCCCAGCGTCGCCGCGTGGCCGTCATCGCCATGACGGGGCAGGGGTTGGGAGACAGGCAGGGCGGCGTGGTTGCCCGGGCTCGTCAGTCGCGGTCTCTTTTTGTTCTTGTCAAAACGCCGCCCGTCCGGCAATATCGGCCCACAGCGCCAGCCCGGCGATGAAGGTGACGAGGGCACCGAACGAAGCCATTTCACGCAGCATGTACGACATGGAACCATCCTCCAGTTTGAGCGGCCATTCCTTAATGAGAGGCCGGTTGACGACAGCGGGGCGCACCCCGCGGCGGCTTGAATGTCTTGGGAACCAGACCGGTTTGGGGGGGGGCGTCGGTGGGTTCCTGTTGTTGGAAATGAGTATGTTCATGATTTGTTCGACTTGGCAAGTGTCTTTGTGGATAACGGGGAAAATTGTCGCGGCCGGGGCTTTGTAGCGTGAACAAAAAGTGAAATTTTGCTCCGGCGCCGGTAACCACTCCGCGGGGAGGGGCGGCCGGAGGTTGGTCTGGAAGTGGCGTAAAAACAATCTGTTATCGGCCGAACTCTCCCCGATCATCTCTCATCCAGCGCGCGGCGCTGTCTCCCCAACCTCACCCCCACCCGTCATTCCGGCCCCCGCGCCGGAACCCAATCCACGCCGCCCGATGCGCCCGCTGCGCGTTCCGGGCGGGTGCTGCACCACGCGCAATCATGGGACCCGGTCGCAACGTGGATTGGGCTCCGGCTCGGAGGCCGGAGTGACGAGGGGGAGAGGTTTGGGAGAATGCGCCGGCGCTGGTTCGTGCCCCTTGCGGCATGTCCCTCAACTCACTCGGCCGCACGTTCGCGCCCACCCTGGCATCCACGCCACGCCATCCCACGCCACCCCACCCCACCGACCCCCGATGCCGCCTCCCCACCTTCCCCCACCCGTCATTCCGGCCCCCGCGCCGGAACCCAATCCACGCCGCCCCGGCGCGCCCGCTCCGCGTCTCGGGCGGGTGCTGCGCCACGCGCAATCATGGGATCCGGCCGCAACGTGGATTAGGCTCCGGCTCGGAGGTCGGAGTGACGAGGGGGAGAGGTTTGGGAGAATGCGCTGGCGCTGTTTCGTGCCCCTTGCGGGCATGTCCCTCAACTCATTCGGCCGCACGTTCGCGCCCACCCTGGGATCCACGCCACCCCACCCACCCCCGATGCCGCCTCCCCACCTTCCCCTACCCGTCATTCCGGCCCCCGAGCCGGAACCCAATCCACGCCGCCCCGATGCGCCCGCTGCGCGTCCCGGGTGGACGCCGTGCGTTGGCGCAATCATGGGATCCGGTTGCAACGTGGATTAGGCTCCGGCTCGGAGGCCGGAGTGACGAGGGGGGAGAGGTTTGGGAGTAAGCGCCGGCGCTGGTCCGTGCCCGTTTGCGGGCATGTCCCTCAACTCACTCGGCCGCACGTTCGCGCCCACCCTGGCATCCACCATTTCCTCCACCCCACCCACCCCCGATGCCGCTTCCCCACCTTCCCCCACCCGTCATTCCGGCCCCCGAGCCGGAACCCATTCCACGTCGCCCCGGCGCGCCCGCTGCGCTTCCCGGGTGGACGCCGAGCCACGGCGCGCTGATGGGACCCGGTCTCAACGTGGATCAGGCCCCGGCTCGGAGGCCCGAGTGACGACGGGCGAGGTCTTGGGAGAAGCCGCCAGGCACCGGCTTTGATCCAACTCCCGGCTTCCCAAATCCAGGCCATGGAGTATGAACCGGCATCGGATCGCAACCGGCGCGGCGCGCGGCTTGAAGGTGGGGCGAATATGGACGAACTGCTGACACCTGCGGAAATGGGCGAGGCCGATCGCCGCACCATTGCCGATGGCACGCCGGGGCTGAAGCTGATGGAGCGGGCCGGGCGGGCCGTGGCCGATGTGGTGGCGCGGCGGCCGTTGGGGCTGAAGGTCATGGTGCTGTGCGGCCCCGGCAACAATGGCGGCGACGGCTATGTCGCGGCGCGGGTGCTGGCGGAGCGCGGCTATCGGGTTACCGCGATGGCTCTCGGCGATCCGGCGCGGCTGACGGGCGATGCCGGCGCGGTCTTCCGCCGCTGGCGGGGCGAGACGCTCGCCGCCGATCCGGCGCGCCTGGCCGACGCCGATATCCTTGTCGACGCGCTGTTCGGCGCCGGGCTGGCGCGGCCGCTCGACGGAGAGACGGCGGCGCTGGTCGAGGCCGCCAACGCGGCGGGCAAGCCGATCGTCGCGGTGGATCTGCCGAGTGGCATCGACGGCGAGACCGGCGCGGTGCTGGGCGTGGCGATCCGGGCGGAGCGGTCGGTGACATTCGCCCGGCGCAAGCCCGGCCACCTGCTGTTGCCGGGGCGGACCCATTGCGGTGCCGTCGAGGTCGCCGATATCGGCATCGACGATGCGACGGTCGCCGGGCTCGGGGTCCAGGCGTTCGCCAATTCGCCCCGGCTGTGGGGCGCGGCCTTCCCGCTGCCCCGGGTCGATGGCCACAAGTATGGACGCGGCCACGCCGTGGTGGTCGCCGGCGGCATCGAGGGCACCGGCGCGGCGCGGCTCGCCGCCCACGCGGCATTGCGGGCGGGCGCCGGGCTGGTGACGCTCGCCGTGCCGGCCGCGGCGCTGATCGCCCATGCCGGGCGGTCGCCGGATGCGCTGATGGTGCGGTCGATGGCGCGCGACGGCCTGGCCGAGCTGCTCGCCGACGGGCGCAAGTCGACATTCCTGATCGGGCCGGCCGCCGGCGTCGAGGAGCGCACGCGCGAGCGGGTGACGGCGATGGCCGTCGCCGGCAAGCGGCTGGTGCTCGATGCCGACGCGCTGACGAGCTTTGCCGAGGCGCCGGCGGTGCTGTTCGCGTTGCTGCGGCAGATGGCGGAAGCGGCGGTGCTGACGCCCCATGACGGCGAGTTCGCCCGCCTGTTCGGCGCCGATGCCGAGGTGCTGGCAGCGACAGGGTCGAAGCTGCGGCGGGCGCGGGCGGCGGCGCGGGTCGCCGGCGCGGTCGTCGTGCTGAAGGGCGCCGACACGGTGATCGCCGCGCCGGACGGCCGCGCCGCGATCAATTCCAACGCGCCGGCCTGGCTGGCGACGGCCGGCTCGGGCGATGTGCTGGCGGGAATCATCGCCGGGCTGCGGGCCGCGGGCATGGCGCCGTTCGATGCGGCTTGCGCCGGCGTCTGGATGCACGGCGCGGCCGGGGCGGCGGCCGGTCCGGGGCTGATTGCCGACGATTTGCCCCCCGCGCTGCGGCAAGTGATGGCGAAAGTGATCGCCGAACTCGACGGCGCCGGTTGAGCCGTCATTTTCCGCTTGCCGGCTGGTCGCCTCGCGGCTAGAGAAGCGCCGACGCGGGTTCGTACGCGGGCGTGGTGGAATTGGTAGACACGACAGACTTAGGATCTGTTGGCGCTAGCCGTGGGGGTTCAAGTCCCTCCGCCCGCACCACGAGACGAGCACGAGACACGTAACGCCCGTCGCGGCCGCTTTTCCGGGATCGCTTCCGGAGAAGACGTCGAGGCGGGCCCGCAGCCGTTTCACGGGGCCGAAGCCAGATATCAGGGGCCGACCGCGTGAGCGAAGCGGCGCGGGTCAAGCCCGATCCATGAGGACGACACCTACCATGCAGGTCACCGAGATTCTCGCCGAGGGTCTGAAGCGCAAGCTCGAGATCACCGTTCCCGCCGCCGACCTCGCCGGTCGCCTCGACAAGCGTCTGGCCGAGATGAAGGACCAGGTCCGCATCAACGGCTTCCGCCCGGGCAAGGTGCCGGCCGGACACCTGAAGCGTCTCGTCGGCCGCCAGGAAATGGCGAAGGTCATCGACGAGGTGATCGGCGAGGCGGTCAAGAACGCCGTCGACGAGCGCAAGCAGCGCCCGGCGCTGAACCCGGACATCGACCTGCCGCAGGACGGCGTCGAGGCGATCCTCGACGGCAATGCCGACCTGACCTTCACCGCCGCCTACGAGCTGCTGCCGGAAATCGTGCTGGTCGACCATAGCGGCATCACCGTCGAGCGTCCTGTCGTGACGATCGACGACGCCGAGATCGACGAGCAGATCGAGCGCATCGCCGCCGGCTCCAAGCCGTTCACCGACAAGGGCGAGGGCGCGGTCGCGGCCTCGGGCGACAAGCTCAACATCGACTTCCTCGGCAAGGTCGACGGCGTCGCCTTCGACGGCGGCACCGCCCAGGGCATCGACCTGGTGATCGGCTCCGGCCAGTTCATCCCGGGCTTCGAGGAGCAGCTGATCGGCGCCACCGCCGGTTCGGACGTGCTGGTCAACGTGACGTTCCCGGCCGACTACGGCGCCGAGAACCTCGCCGGCAAGGCCGCGACCTTCGAGTGCAAGGTCAACACGATCTCGGCGCCGGGCGAACTCGCCCTCGACGACGAATTCGCCAAGAAGCTGGGCATCGAGAGCTTCGACAAGCTCAAGGACGCGATCCGCGACTCGATCAACAGCCGCTACGCCGCCACCTCGCGCCAGAAGGTCAAGCGCCAGCTGCTCGACAAGCTCGACGAACTCTACAAGCTCGACGTGCCGCCGAAGCTGGTCGAGGGTGAGTTCGAGCAGATCTGGAAGCAGGTCACCGACGATCTCGCCCAGTCGGGCAAGTCGTTCGCCGACGAGGACACCTCGGAGGAAGCGGCCCGCGCCGACTATCTCAAGATCGCCGAACGTCGCGTGCGCCTCGGCCTCGTCCTGTCGGAAATCGGCGAGAAGAACGCGGTGCAGGTGACCGACCAGGAAGTGCAGCAGGCGCTGATCGAGCGCGTGCGTCAGTTCCCGGGCCAGGAGAAGCAGGTGTTCGACTACTATCGTTCGAACCCGATGGCGCTCGCCACCCTGCGTGCGCCGCTCTACGAGGAGAAGGTCGTCGACTACCTCGTCACCCAGGTGCAGGTCAGCGACAAGGCCGTCACCAAGGAAGAGCTGATGAAGGAAGACGATGCCGACACCGAGGCGTCCGCCGCCTGATCGGCATCGGCACGATGAATTGCCACAAGGCCGCCCCTCGGGGCGGCCTTTTTGTTTGCCGTCCCGGCATGGCGCCACACGCCCGCGCGGCAAGACCCGGCCCCGAACGCAGGGGCGAAGCAGTACTGACCGGATGGTCCATCGGATCGCCGCGCCGGCCGGGCTTATGCATCGCACCAGACAAGCAACTGAAAGAATTGCAAATTTCGATAATATACAAACGGAGGTCGTCGGGCTAGGCGGAGGCAGGCGGGGCGGGTAACCGTGGATTTTAAGTTTAACGCGAGGTTACCCTGAGATTCCCTTGCGAAAACAATGTCACTTGGTCATGATCCCTAAGGTAAAAACTACGTAAACGCGTTTTGTCTTGTAGTCCGGGGGTAACCATGGACGGTCGCTTGGCCCACGTCATCGTGTTCGGGAATGAAAAGGGCGGCTGCGGCAAATCCACCGCGGCAATGCACGTCATTGTCGCGCTTGCCCGTGCCGGCTACCGTGTCGCCGCCATCGATCTCGACAGCCGGCAGCTGACCCTGCACAACTACATCGAGAACCGCCGCCGCTGGGCGGAAGCCTCCGGCGCCGATCTGCCGATGCCGACATCCTATCCGGTGCCGCGCGCCACCGAGCTCGACGTCCGCAGCGCCGAGAACAAGGAATTCAATTTCTTTGCTGACGCGCTCGCCCAGGCCGAGGCCGGCGCCGATTTCGTCGTGATCGATACCCCCGGCCACGACACCTATCTCAATCGCCTCGCCCATTCGCTCGCCGATACGCTGGTGTCGCCGATCAACGACAGCTACGTCGACTTCGACGTGCTCGGTCGGGTCGATTTCGACACCGGGACGATGATCAAGGAATCCTGCTACGCCGAGATGGTCCGCGAGGCCCGTCGCCAGCGCGCGCTGGTCGATGGCGGCGGCACCAACTGGATCGTCCTGCGCAATCGCCTGTCGCGGCTGGTGTCGCGCAATAATCGCAATGTCGGCCAGAGCATGGAAATCCTCGGCCGCAGCCTGAATTTCCGCGTTGCCGAGGGCATGACCGAGCGCGTCGTCTATCGCGAGTTTTTCCCGCTCGGCCTCACCGCCCTTGACCCGCTCGAGGAAGTGACGCTGGCGACGCGGCCGAACCTGTCGCATGTGGCGGCGCGCGAGGAGGTTCGCTCCCTGATCAGCGCACTGCAATTGCCGATCATCCTGCCGCAGACGTCCGAATTCCGGATGGTGCCGCCAATCGTCGATCCGATCCTTGAGGAGATCGGCACCGAGCTCGACCTGATCATGCAGTCGACGCACCCGGAAGCCGTGATCCACGATGATCGGATGGTCGAGGCGGTCGCCCTGCAGCGCCAGTGACCGCTGCCGCGCCGATCAACGCCGGCCGCGGCCGGCCTCAGAGTGACAGCAGCACCGCCGGCCGCCCGCTCGGCGTGTAGACGCTGAGCAGCACGCTGCACTTGGGCTGTGCCGCCCGGCGGGCGCGGGCGTGATGCGCCTTGATCAGCCCCATCAGCTGCTTGGCCTTGCCGCCGGCACCCGTCAGCCGGAAATCGACAAAGCGCGGGGCGGGCTCCCGTTCCCGCAGCAGACGCAGGCTGGCGGCGCGGCGCAGGTCTTCAAGGCCGGACGTGGTCCGGTCCAGAGCCGTCGGCTCGGCATTCATCGCTGACACTCCTGATACTGAACGCATTATACCGACGGGCATGAAAATGACCGATGGTATTCCTGACGCGAATTTCTCATGCCTCTGATGCAGATGAGAAATTCGCGTGTCCCCGGAGGCCGGGCGCGTCAGCGCCTTCGGCCTCTGGTGTTATTGGTGGACTGCCAGGCAGTCGATCGCCCGCCTTTTCAACGCCGAACAGGCGGCCTGAGCAGCATCGCGGTCGTCAAAGCCGGTGAACCGGGCCCGAACCAGGGTCTTGTTGCCCTTGGCGACGGTTTCGGTGGCCGGGGATGCATCGGCAAGCAGCTTGCCGGTTTCGCCACGCACCTTGGCAAGCTTGCCGCGGGCCTGGTCGATCGTGTCGAAGGCGCCGATCTGGATGACCCAGCCGCTGGCGGCGCGCGCTGCCGGTACCGGCGCCGCGACGGCGGTCGCTGCCTCCCGGCGCGGTGCCGACGGCACTGCGGCCGCGGCCTGCTGGCGGGCGGCGGTCGCGCCCTGTTCCCGACGCGGCAGGCTCGCCGTCACGATCGGATCGGCATCGCCGGCCTGTTCGGCGACCCGGGCCGGAGCCACGGGCTTGACCGGGGCAGGGGCGGGGATCGGTGCCCGCGCCGCTTCCGGAGCCGCATAGGACTGCACCAGCGGCATCGGCGCGCCGGTCGCCGCCCGCACCGGCGCCACCGGCTGCAGGATGCGGGTGTTGATTGTCGGCGCCACCTCTTGGGGCATCGCCACGCGTGGCGTCGGCGCCAGCGTGCGCTCGACATCGACCGGACGGTTCGAGGCGACCTTGACCGGCGCCTCGTCGTCGTTGCGGGCAAGCACGCTCGATGTCCGCGGTCCGGCGCTGGCCACCTGGATATAGTTCTCCACCAGGCTGGCCATGCGCGCATCGCGGGCGCCGCCCGACGAACCGCCCAGCACGACGCCGACAATATGCCGGCCGTCCATCTTGGCGGAGGTCACCAGATTGAAGCCCGAGGCGCGGGTATAGCCGGTCTTGATGCCGTCGACGCCCTCCACCCGCCCGAGCAGCCGGTTGTGGTTGCCATAGACGTCGCCGCGATAGGCGAAGCTGCGCGTGGAGAACAGCCGGTAATAGCTGGGGAATCGCTCCTGGATCGCCCGGCCGAGCGTCGCCTGATCGCGCGCCGTCGTCAGCTGGCCCGGATTGGGCAGGCCCGATGCGTTGCGATAGGTGGTGTTCGACATGCCGATGCGACGGGCGGTCCGGGTCATCCGCTCGGCGAACGACGCTTCCGACCCGGCGATGTTCTCGCCGATGGTGCAGGCGACGTCATTGGCCGACTTGGTGATGATCGCCAGCAGCGCGTCTTCCAGCGCGATGGTCGATCCCGGCTTCAGCCCCAGCTTGGACGGCGCCATGGCGGCGCACCGCCCGGAAACCTCCAGCCGCGTCGACATGTCCATCCGCTTGGCGGTGAGTTCCTCGAACGCCAGATAGGCGGTCATGATCTTGGTGATCGACGCCGGATAACGCGGAGAATCGGCGTTCTTTTCACGCAGCACCTTGCCGGTCTTCGCGTCGACGACGATTTCGGCATAGCGCGGCGAATCGACCAGGCTGTTCTGGTTCGATCGCTCGGCACGGGCAGGTTGCCGGTGCTTTTTTCGCGGGCCCGCATCGGCGGCACAGGCCGCCAGCAGAACGCCAGCCATGACGAGCGCGACCTTCCGCAGGCCGCGCGATTTTACGATACGCATGTACGCCACTGTCACTACCCCGGCTCTCGATGGTCACAACAGGTGCTCATCAAAGGACTCCCAGGTCGGACCGTGCCGCTCGGGTGATGCATACACGCAACATCCCGCTCGACGTCGATCCGATGTGACCATCGTCGTCCAACGCGGTTGAGGAAGCGTAAACGCGGCAATAAAGATTTCTCAGCAATTTGTGCATTGCACAATAAGCCGTGGCGGCGGGTTTGGTCCGCCGGCTGGCCTCGACAAAAATTGCGTGCGAACGAACATAATTGCCGAAATCGTCACCGTTGTCATGCGGTAAAATACCTAAAACATACGACGATCTACGAATCTCCCCTGCGTCATTTTGCATTGCACAAAAACGCTTGACCGCATCGCACCATCAGGGCATATTGCGTCGCAACGAAGGTTGTCGCTGAGGTTTTTCAGCAGATCCGCTGGACGGCGCGCTTCGAAACGTGAGGGAACTATCATGAACGCGATCAATTTCGAAGAAGTCCAGAAGGCCACCAAGGAAGCCGCTGACAACGCTGCCAAGTCGTTCGGCGCCATCTCCAAGGGCCTGCAGGCTCTGACCGTCGAGTCGACCGACTACACCAAGAAGTCCTACGAAGCCGGTTCGGCCGCCGTCGAGAAGCTCTTCGCCGCCAAGACCGTCGAGAAGGCCATCGAAGTCCAGACCGAGTACGCCAAGTCGGCCTACGAGGGCTTCGTTGCCCAGGCCACCAAGGTCCAGGAACTCCTGACCGACGTCGCCAAGGAAGCCTACAAGCCGTACGAAGGCGTGTTCGCCAAGTTCGGCGTCGCCGCGAAGTGATGCCCGGCGCGTGACGGGGCGCCTGCCGCCCCTCGCGCGCTGCTCACGCCGCAAGGCTGACGAGTTTCGAAAGGCCTGGACCCCGCGTCCGGGCCTTTTCTGTTGTTGTCGATGCGCAAAGCACGGCTGGCCTTTCCGCCGGCTCGGCCGGGAATCGCCCGCGCCCTGGCGCCGGCCGCACCCGCCGGCCGCGATCCCGACATGGGGCACCCGGGCGCCGCTCGCGGCGACGGGCTCGCCTAACGTTTCGTTCGGGGCTTTCGGCTAGGGTCGCCTGATGATTGAGTCGACGACCTCAGCCCCAGCCGCGCCCCGGCGCCCCCGTGGCCGGATTGCCGCCGCGTTTGCCCGCGCCTCCGCCGAACTCGGCGGGGCGGCGCGCTTTGCCTGCTGGTATGGCCCGGCGGTCGGCGGCTCGGTCGCGCTGCATCTGTGGTGGATGTCGCACGGGCTCGGCGCCAAGGCGATCAAGGTGCTGTTGATCTTCACCTCCGGCGCCG
>JAEULV010000072.1 GCA_016793065.1 Hyphomicrobiaceae bacterium | reverse complement strand
CGACCAAGCACGGCTCATGCTCCGGATTTGGTCTTGCTCCGGGGGGCGGTTCCACGCAAACAATGGGGGACCGAACGGGAGGAAACCTGATCTTGTCCGCCGAGCCGCTTGCCGACGCCGTTGATATTCTTGCCGCGCTGGTCGGCTTCGATACCACCAGCCGCAACTCCAATCTGGCGCTGGTCGAGTGGGTCGAGGCCTATCTCGGGCGGCTCGGGGTCGAGAGCCGGCGCGTCTACAATGACGAGGGCAGCAAGGCCAACCTGATCGCCGTCGTCGGGCCGGCCGGGCGGCCGGGCTATGTGCTGTCGGGCCATACCGATGTGGTGCCGGTCGACGGCCAGGCATGGGCATCGGACCCGTTCACGCTGACGCGGCGCGGCGACCGGCTCTACGGGCGCGGCGCCACCGACATGAAGGGCTATCTCGCCTGCGTGCTCGCCAGCGTGCCGCTGATGCTGGCGGCGCCGTTGCGCGATCCGTTCGTCCTCGCGTTTTCCTATGACGAGGAGGTCGGCTGCCTCGGCGCGCCGCGCCTGGTGGAGGATCTCGTCGCCCATGGTCCGGGCGGGCTTGCCTGTTTCGTCGGCGAGCCGTCGAACATGAATGTCGTCATCGGTCACAAGTCGAAGCGCAGCTTCAGCGTCGATGTGCGCGGGCTGACGGCGCATTCGTCGCTGGCGCCGCGCGCCGTCAACGCGCTCGAATATGCCGCGCTGGTCGTCGCCCGCATCCGCGCCATCGGCCGGCGGCTGGCGGCGCCGGATGCGCTGCGCGACGAGATGTACGACGTCGCCGTCACCACCGCCCATACCGGCACGTTCCACTCCGGCAGCGCCCTCAACATCGTGCCGGATTTCGCCAGCTTCGATTTCGAGTTTCGCGGCCTCGGCGGCGCCGATCTGCAGGCGCTGGTCGACGAGGTGCTGGCCTATGCCGGCGACGAGCTGGAACCCGAGATGCGGGCGATCCATGCCGATGCCGGCTTCGAATTCCGCGAGCGCGCCCGCTTTCCGGGGCTGGAGACCGATCCCGATGCGCCGGTGGTGGCGCTGGCCAAGGCACTGGCGCGCAAGAACGGCCACTCCAAGGTCGCCTATGGCACCGAGGCCGGCATCTTCTCCACCGCCGGCATCCCCACCGTGGTGATCGGCCCGGGATCGATCACCGAGGCGCATATCGAGGACGAGTATATCGACGAGGCCGAACTCGCCCATTGTCTCGCATTCCTCGCCCGCCTCGTCGCCCACGTCCGCGCCTGATATCGGGCCGCCGCGGCCATCCTCCCCGCGCCGCCAACGAAAAAGGCCGACCCTCGCGGGCTGGCCTTCAAGCGTGTCATGAACCAGCGGCGCCGGGCGAGCCGGCGCCGGATGCGACTCAGGCCATCGCCTTGGTCAGGTTCTCGGAGATCTTGTCGAGGAAGCCGGTGGTCGACAGCCACTTCTGCTCGGCGCCGACGAGGAGCGCCAGGTCCTTGGTCATGAAGCCGGCCTCGACGGTGTCGACGCAGACCTTTTCCAGGGTGTCGGCGAACTTCGCCAGTTCGGCGTTGTTGTCGAGCTTGGCGCGATGGGCGAGGCCACGGGTCCAGGCGAAGATCGACGCGATCGAGTTGGTCGACGTCTCCTTGCCCTTCTGGTGCTCGCGGTAGTGCCGGGTGACCGTGCCGTGGGCGGCTTCCGCCTCGACGGTCTGGCCGTCCGGCGTCAGCAGCACAGAGGTCATCAGGCCGAGAGAGCCGAAGCCCTGGGCAACCGTATCCGACTGCACGTCGCCGTCGTAGTTCTTGCAGGCCCAGACATAGCCGCCCGACCACTTGAGCGCCGAGGCGACCATGTCGTCGATCAGGCGATGCTCGTAGTGGATGCCGGCGCCGTCGAACTTGGCCTTGAACTCGTTCTCGTAGACTTCCTGGAAGATGTCCTTGAAGCGGCCGTCATAGGCCTTGAGAATGGTGTTCTTGGTCGACAGGTAGACCGGGAACTTGCGGGCGAGGCCGTAGTTCATCGAGGCGCGGGCAAAGTCGCGGATCGAGTCGTCGAGGTTGTACATCGCCTGGGCGACGCCGGCGCCCGGGAACTTGAACACTTCGCGCTCGATGACCGAACCGTCGTCACCCTCGAACTTGATGGTCAGACGGCCCTTGCCCGGCACCTTGAAATCGGTGGCGCGGTACTGGTCGCCATAGGCATGACGGCCGACGACGATCGGCTGGGTCCAGCCCGGCACCAGGCGCGGCACGTTCTTGCAGATGATCGGCTCGCGGAAAATCACGCCGCCAAGAATGTTGCGGATGGTGCCGTTCGGCGACTTCCACATTTCCTTGAGGTTGAATTCCTTGACGCGGGCTTCGTCCGGCGTGATCGTGGCGCACTTGACGCCGACGCCATGCTTCTTGATCGCATTGGCGGCATCGATCGTGACCTGATCGTTGGTCTTATCGCGATATTCCATCCCAAGGTCGTAGTACTCGAGATCGATATCCAGATAGGGATGGATCAGCTTGTCCTTGATGTACTGCCAAATGATGCGAGTCATCTCGTCGCCGTCGAGTTCAACGACGGGATTAGCGACCTTGATCTTCGCCATATTGGAAATCCTCGAGTTAGGGCGCCCATGGGCACTGCCGATCGTTCCCCCCGGAACCGACCGGCCCGCGCAAATGTGGATGCGCGGAACCAATGCGCGGACGTCATAGCAAGTCCGGAGGCAAACTCCAAGACAGCCGAAAGCCTGAGATGACGGCAGCATTCCCGCCGGATTCAGGCCAGCGGCGGTTTTCGATCGCCATTGGCCGACACCCGCGCCAACTTTGCCGCATCCTCTTGACCGGCCTGCCGGTTGCGCCTACCCCTCGCGCGCCTTGTTGTCTGGAGCGCCTCCCATGAGCCTTGCCGCCCTTGCCGGCCTGTTTCGCCGTTCGCCGGCCCTGAATGCCATGCGTCATCGCCAGCGCGTCGTTGCCGACATCATCAAGGCCTATGCGCCCGACGCGGTGGTGGAGACCGGCACCTACAAGGCGCATTCGACGCTGTTCTTCGCCGATCGGGCCAAGCGGGTGTTCACGCTCGAGCTCAATCCGGATTTCCATGCGGCGGCGGTCGCCAAGCTCGCCGGCCGGTCGAATGTCAGCTGCCTGCTCGGCTCCTCCGACGAGATCCTGGCCGGCGACGCCCTCGGCCTTGGCGGCGACGACCGCATCGTCTTCTATCTCGATGCCCACTGGAACGAACACCTGCCGCTGCGGCGCGAGCTGGAGCTGATCCGCGAGCGCTATCGCAACACCATCATCGTCATCGACGATTTCCGGGTCGACGGCGACGACGGCTACGGCTTCGACGACTACGGTCCGGTCACCGGGCGGCTGACGCTCGATTATATCGAGCCGGTCGTCAAGGGGACGTTCAAGGCGTGGTGGCCGGCGGTGGCGTCGTCGGCGGAAACCGGCAAGAAGCGCGGCTGGATCGTGCTGGCCAATGGCAGCGGCGTCGCCTGCGTCGAGGGTATCGCCGGGTTGAAGCCGGTGGCGAATTTCTGAGGGGAGATCACGGGGTGACCCGACCGCGCAACGAGAACAACCCGCCGCATCTGCACGGGCTGGAGCCGGACCCGGCCGCCGCCTTGCCGGAGGCCGTGCGGCGCGGGCCGGTGGTGATCCTGGTCGAGACCCAGATGGGCGAGAATATCGGCGCCGCCGCCCGCGCCATGGCGAATTTCGGCCTGAGGGAATTGCGGCTGGTCAACCCGCGCGACGGCTGGCCGAACGACAAGGCCCGCGCCGCCGCCTCGCGCGGCGACGGCATCATCGACGCGGTGACGCTGTTTCCCAGCCTCGAGGCGGCGATCGCCGATCTGAACTATGTCTATGCCACCACCGCCCGGCGCCAGGACATCGCCAAGCCCGTCGCCAGCCCGGCCATGGCGGCGGCGGAGAGTTTTGACGTGCTGTCGCGCGGCGAGCGGGTCGGCATCCTCTTCGGGCGGGAGCGCTGGGGCCTGAAGACCGAGGAGGTCGGCCTTGCCGACGCGATCCTCACCGTGCCGGTCGACCCGACCTTCGCCTCGCTCAATGTCGGGCAGGCGGTGATCCTGTGTGCCTACGAGTGGCGCCAGCGGCTTCTGGCGCAGGCGACCGGCGAGGCCGAGGGCGTGCGCTCCAACTGGACGCCGTTCTTCGAGAAGGAGCGCAGTCCGCAGGCGACCAAGGACGAGGTGCTGCGGATGTTCGCGCATCTCGAGGCGGCGCTCGACGCGGTGGAGTTCTTCCGTCCCGCCGCCAAGCGCAACCACATGATCCTGAACCTGCGGCAGATCTTCCAGAAGGCGCGGCTGTCGGAACAGGAAATCCGCACCCTGCGCGGCGCCATCGCGGCGCTGGAGCGCCGGCCGACGCGCCGCGACGCCGCCATGGCCGCCGTCGCCCAGGCCGGCACGGCAGCGAACGACGGCGAAAACGGCGCCGACTGAGGCCGGCATCCGGCCGGGCAAGCCGGGGGCGTCGGCCTTGCGACGAACCGTCGGCGCGGTGGGCGATCCACTTCGCGATTGCGTGATGATCTGATCCCCTCGGCCTCGCGATGCGTATCTCCCGCGAGGGAGTTCGCCATGACGCATATCGTCGAGAAGCCGGCCACGGCCGGGGTCGTCTGGATTACCGGCGCCAGTTCCGGCATCGGCAGGGCCTTGGCGCTCGCCTATGCCCGGCGCGGCGTCGGGGTGGCGGCGACGGCGCGGTCGGTCGAGGGGCTCGACGCGCTTGCGCGCGAGGCCGGCGGCCTGGTGCGGGCCTATCCCGCCGACGTCACCGACGCGGCGGCGATCGCGGCAACCGTTGACCGGATCGAGGCGGAGATGGGGCCGATCGCGACGGCGATCCTCAATGCCGGCATCTACCTGCCGGTCAGGGCGCAGAACCTCGGCGTCGAGGATTGCGCCCGCTCGTTCCGCGTCAATCTCGACGGCACCGTCCATTGCCTGGTGCCGCTGCTGGCGCGGATGGGCGCGCGCCGGGCGGGGCAGATCGCTATCGTTTCGTCATCGGCCGGCTATCGCGGGCTGCCGACCTCGGCCGCCTATGGCGCCACCAAGGCGGGGCTGATCAATCTGGCCGAGAGCCTGAAGTTCGACACCGACAACATGGGGATCGACCTGCGGATCGTCACCCCGGGCTTTGTCGAGACGGCGGCGACCGATCGCAATCCGTTTCCGATGCCGGCGATCGTCAGCGCCGAAACGGCGGCGGCGCGGATCATCGCCGGGTTGGCGGGGAGGCGCTTCGACATCACGTTTCCGCGCCGCTTCACGCTGGTGCTGAAGGCGCTGGCGCTTTTGCCGGCGTCGGTCTATTTCGCCATCGTCGCCCGCGCCACCGGCTGGCGCGGCAAGCGCGACTGACCTGCCGGCGCACTGGCGCCGGTCTTGCCGGGGTCGTTGCGCCCGACTCAGTCGCGGTGCGGGATGACGCCCTCGGCCTCGGCGGTCTTCTCGATCTTCGCGCGCAGCTCGTGCTGTTCCTCGCGGCCGAGCGGGAAGTTCCAGATCATCGACACGGCAATCAGCTTCAACACCACCGGCACGACGGCAAACAGGATCTCCAGCGCCCAGATGGCATGGGCCGGCTGCTGCATCAGCGGGTTGGCCTTGGCAGCGTGGGCATCGAAGCCGAGATAGCCGAGGATGATCAGCGACACGGCGGTTCCCGCCAGCGCCAGCTTGTTGAGAAGCTGCCAAACGGCGAAATACAGGCCCGAGCGTTGTTCGCCGGAGGTGGCGGTGTCGGCGTCGATGACGTCGGCCTGCATCGACAGCGGCAGGATCAGGTCGGCGGCGAGCGACAGGCCGGCGACGACGAGGATGACGCCGAACCAGATGGTGTCGCCCGGTCCGAGCAGCGGCGACCAGATGAAGGCGCAGCAGGCAAGTCCCATGGCCAGGCACCACGTGCGGTGTTTGCCGACCCGCTTGGCGAGCGGCAGCCAGATGACGACGCCGGCAAGGCCGGAGACGAAATAGAGCGCCAGCAGCACCTGGAAGGCGCCCGGGTCCTTCAGCACCGCCGAGGCGAAGAACGCCAGCAGCGTCGCCGGCAGGCCGTTGGCGAAGACGTTGAACAGGAAGGCCGTGGCAAGCCGCACGAACAGCTTGTTCTTCCACATGTAGCGCAGGCCTTCGACGAACTTCACCTCGTGCACGGTGTAGTTCGTCGGTTCCGGCGTGTTGCGGGCCATGACGATGGCGGCGAGCGGCAGCAATATTCCGATGAACACCGCCAGGGTCGTCAGCGCCGTGTGCGGGCTGTCGAGACCGATGACCTTGGTCATGAACAGCGGCACGCCGGCGGCCAGCAATGTGCCGGTGATGATCGAAACCTCGCGTCCGGCGGCGAAGCGCGAGCGCTCGTCATAATCGCCCGACATTTCCGCCATCCACGAGGTGTAGGGCAGGAAGGTGGCGGTATAGCCGACCGACAGGCAGGCGGCGGCGAAGAGCAGGTACCAGAACCCGTGCTTGACCGGATCGAGGCCGATGAGCGGCATGAACCAGTCCGGCATGAACAGCAGGATCGCCGCCGGGGTGGTGAAGAAGATCGAGCCGAGGAAGAACGTGTGGCGCCGTCCGTAGGGAGAATGGATGCGGTCGGCCCAGATGCCGAGCATCGGATCCATGACCGCATCGATCAGCCGGGCGGCGATCAACGCGTAACCCACCATCTGCGCGGTGATGCCGAGAACGCCGGTGTAGTAGGCCGGAACGTTGATGTAGAGTGGCAATTGCAGGGCGGCGAGGGGCAGGGCGGGGAGCGAGAAGATCGCGATCTGCGTCGCTGAAAAGCGCGGGGAAGCGGACACCTGGGGAGCAGTCGACAAGCGGATCTCCTGAGGGACGAGAGCCGGCCCGAATGGCAATGCTCAGGCGCCCGGCGGCTGAAAGGACGTCACACGCGTTCGAAGGCGACTTGACGAACGTCGATGTTTCCAGCGGCGAAGCCTGCTTCACAATAGTGAAGATAATATGCCCACAACCGCTTGAAACGCTCGTCGAACCCCAAGGGTGCGATCTCGGGCCACGCGGCGAGGAACGCCTGCCGCCAGGCCCGAACAGTCGCCGCGTAGTCCTGCCCGAACTCGCGTTCGCCTGTCAACACAAGTCCGGCCACTCCCGACAATTGCCGCAAGGCGGTGGAAGTCGGCAACATGCCGCCGGGAAACACATAGTGCTGGATGAAGTCGGGCTTGGCGCGATAGGCCTCGAAGAAGCGCTCCTGAATGCAGATGACCTGCAGCGCGGCGCGGCCGCCCGGCTTCAGGCAGCGGGCGAGGATGTCGAAATACGGCTGCCACCAGCGCTCGCCGACCGCCTCGAACATTTCGATCGAGACGATGCGGTCGTAGCGCCCGGTCTCGTCGCGATAGTCCTGGAACTTCAGCTCCACCCGGTCGGCAAGTCCGGCGGCGTCGATCCGCGCTCTCGCATAGGCCAGCTGCTCGCGGCTGATGGTCAGCCCGGTCACGCGGGCGCCATATTCACGCGCCGCGAATTCGGCAAAGCCGCCCCAGCCGCAGCCGATTTCCAGCACGTGGTCGCCGGGGCGGATGCCGGCCATCTCGGCGATGTGGCGATACTTGGCGGTTTGGCCGGCGGCAAGGTCGGTCTCGCCGTTTTCGAACAGCGCCGACGAATAGGTCATGCCCGGGTCGAGCCAGCGGCTGTAGAACGCATTGCCGAGATCGTAGTGGGCCGAGATGTTGCGCTTCGAGCCGGCGCGGGAATTGCGGTTGAGCCAGTGCTTGAGCCGGAAGCCGAGGCGCACCAGCCGGCTCGCCGACAGATGCCGGTCGATGATGTCGCTGTTGCGGGCGAACAGCTCCAGCACCGCCGTGACGTCGGGGCTCGACCAGGCGCCGTCGACATAGCCCTCATGGAAGGCGAGATCTCCGCGCAGCAGCACCCGGCGCACCACCCGCTCGTCATGGACATGCACGACGGCGCGGGGACCGGGGCGGGCGCCCTCGATGCCGAAAGCCTGGCCGTTGGGGAAGGTGATCGCCAGCGCGCCGATCTCGACGACCAGCGCCCCCTTCAGCACGGCCCGCGCCGTCAGGCTCATCGCCCGGGTCATCTCGCGGAAATTCGCCCGGGTCAGGCTGAGGACGCGCGCCGGATCGAGTGGGGGGAAGCTGGCGGAGGCAAGGTCGGTCATTGTGGGTTCCGTCGGAAGGAGGCAGCGGGGGATGGCGGCGGCGGGGGATGGGGGGCGGATCAGCGCGCGGCGTCGGCTTCGGCGAAGTCAGGGGCGACGGTCGGCAGCACGCGGCCACCGATCGAGGCGGAGCCGGGGTGTTTCGGCCGGTGGAAGAAGCGCACGCCCTTGAACCAGAGCCTCGCCGCTTCCCAATGGATGCCGGCGACGACCTTCAGCGTCAGCAAGGGCAGGCGGATCAGCAGCCGGGCGATGGTGGCGGTCGACAGCGCGGCGCGGGCGCCGGCGAAGCTCGCCGCCAGCAGCGGGCCGTCGGCATCGGTCTCGAGAATGCGCAGGCGCACGCCCTCGCCCGGCGGCAGGATGCGAAAGCGGTAGCGGGCGTCCATGTCGACAAAGGGGGAGACGTAGAACAGTTTCGCCCGCTCCTGACGGATGCCCTCCGGGCCGAGATCTCCCGGCTGGAGCGGCGCGACATAGGTGTGCATCTCGCCGAAGGTGTTGCGGACCTCGTAGATCAGGGCCAGCGGCCGGCCGTCGGCATCGTCGGCGAAATAGACCG
The DNA here is from genome assembly GCA_016793065.1 of Hyphomicrobiaceae bacterium. Lineage (GTDB taxonomy): Bacteria > Pseudomonadota > Alphaproteobacteria > Rhizobiales > Ancalomicrobiaceae > JAEULV01. The sequence goes on along the minus strand of JAEULV010000072.1, from coordinate 38,487 downwards.
AGATCGGATTGAAGACGAAGCCGAACACGCGCGGATAGGCGAGAAGCCGCACCCGCGCCGGGCGGGCGACGCCGGCGGCGGCGAGGAGCCGGTCGACGTGATCGCGCAAGGTGGCGTCGCGCCGGCCGGCGCGGCCGGCGCCGTGGTCGCGCTGGTGGAACGAGATCAGCCCGGGCCGATCGACGCCGAACGCCCAGGAGAGCCGGCCGGCGTCGCCGAGCCGGTCGAGATCGATCAGCAGGTTGAACACCTTGTAGGAAAAGCGGTGCGCGACCGGTTTCATCCGCGCATGCATCACCAGTCCGACATAGAGCGAGGCCGGGGCATCCGGCATCGGACCATTGCCGGCGAGGGTGGTGGGGATGGCGAGGCTCATTCGGCCGCCTCCGCCATGGCTGGCGCGGTTGCGTCGTCGTCGCGGGCGTCGGTTGCCGGGCCGTCGGAACCCATTTTCGCGCCTTCGGCGTTTGTTTTCGCGCCGCCGGCGACGCGCCAGGGGATCGAAGCCCCCAGACGCTCAGCGACGTCGAGCCCGGCCTTGAGGCCGTCCTCGTGGAAGCCGTGGCCGGCCCAGGCGCCGCAATACCAGGTGTTGCGGCCGCCCTGCAGGTCGCCGAGGCGGGCCTGCGCCTCGATCGCGTCGGCATCGAACTGCGGATGGCCGGTGACGAAGCTGTGGAAGGTCAGGTGCGGCGCCGGCGGGGCGGGCGGGTTCAGGCTGACGAACAGCGGCAGCCGATCCGGGATGCCCTGCAGCAGGTTCATCGAATAGCTGACGGCGGCATCGGCCTTGCCGGCTTCCGGTGCGGTGCGGGCGAGGAAGTTCCACGCCGCCCAGGCGGCGCGCCGCTTCGGCATCAAGGCCGGGTCGCGGTGCAGGTAGACGCGGTTGTCGCGGTAGCGGATGGCCCCGAGCGTCGCCTGCTCGGCGGCGCTCGGATCGGCCAGCACCGCCAGCATCTGGTCGCTGTGGCCGGCGAGGATCACATGGTCGAAGCGCTCGCGGGCGCCGCTCGCGTCGGAGACGAAGACCGAGCCGCCGTCGCGCTCCACCTGCGTCACCGCCCGCCCCAGCCGCAGTTCCAGCCGGCCGGCGACGTCGTCGAGGAGGCGCTTCACATAGCTGCGGCTGCCGCCGTCGACCGTGCGCCACACCGGCCGGTCGAAATGCAGCAGGCGGTGATTATCGAAGAATCCGATGAAGCTCTCGGCCGGAAACCGCAGCATGGCATCGGTCGGCATCGACCAGATGGCGGCGCCCATCGGCAGCAGATAGTCCGAGAGGAAGCGTCCTTTGAACCGGTGGCGCGTCAGCCAGGCGCCGAGGCTCATGCCGCCGATGTCGCCACGGGCACGATCGCGGATCGCCAGCCGGTTGAAGCGCAGGATTTCGGCGATCATCAGCCAGAAGCGCGGCGAGATCAGATTGCGCCGACGGGCGATCAGGCCGGAGAGCATCCGGTCGTCGCCCTTCCACTCGCGCTTGCCGCCATCGACGGAGACGGCAAAGCCCATGGAGCTTGGCTTGGTGGCGACGCCGAGTTGATCGAACAGCGCCACCAGGTTGGGATAGTTCAGCGTGTTGTAGACGATGAAGCCGAGATCGACGGCAACGCGCTCGCCGTCATAGTCGATGTCGATCGTGTGGGCGTGGCCGCCGGCGCGCGGGTCCTTCTCGTAGAGCACGACCTCGCGAGCCTGCCCCGGCGCGCGCGCCAGCGCCCACGCGGCCGCGTTGCCAGCTACCCCGGACCCGACGATCGCGATCCTCATCCTCAACCCTCCGCAAGATGCACTCAAGGGAGAGATACTCGGGTTGGCGCCAATCGGTTTTGCGGCTTCACGAAAATGTCACCATCGGCCGGTGTCGGGGCAGTCGACGGCAAGGGCCGGTCAGGCGTCCTGCAAGGCCGCGAAGGCGGCAAGGGCGCGGGCGCGGCCCTTGTCGTGGTCGACCACCGGGCGCGGATAGCTTTCGCCCAGGCGGACGCCGGCGGCATGCAGGGTCTGCGGCGACGCGGTCCATGGCTTCTGGATGACGCTTGCCGGCAGGCGGGCCAGTTCCGGCACGTAGCGGGCGACATAGGCGCCGTCGGGGTCGAACTTCTCGCCCTGCAGGATCGGGTTGAACACGCGGAAATACGGCGCGGCATCGGCGCCGGAGCCGGCGATCCATTGCCAGCCGGCGGCATTGTTGGCGGCGTCGGCATCAACCAGCGTATCCCAGAACCAGCGCTCGCCGGCGCGCCAGTCGATCAGCAGGTGCTTGACCAGGAGCGAGCCGACGATCATCCGCACCCGGTTGTGCATGTAGCCGGTCTGCCACAACTGGCGCATGCCGGCATCGACGATCGGGTAGCCGGTCTGGCCGGCTTGCCAGCGGGCGAGCGCGGCGGGGTCGCCATTCCAGGGGAAATGGTCGAAGCGGGGCTGGAAGTTGACGGTGGCGAGGTCCGGGCGGTGATAGAGCAGATGGTGGGAGAATTCCCGCCACATCAGCTCGGAGTGGAACTTCTCGACGTCGCGGGCCGGCACGGGTTCGCCGCCCAACCCGTCAAGCCGGGCCGCCGCCGCATGCCAGACCGTGCGCGGCGAAATCTCGCCGAAGGCCAGATGCGGCGACAGCCGCGAGGTGAAGCCCTGGTCGGGCCGGTCGCGGCCATCGGCATAGCCCCTGAGCCCGGCATCGAGGAAGGCGGCGAGCCGGGCGATGGCGCCATCCTCGCCCGGTTGCCACGTCGCGCGCAGGCCGCCGGCCCAGTCGGGCGCCCTCGGCAGCAGGCGCCAGTCGTCGAGGCTGTCGGTCTCGATGGCGACGGTTGGCCTGCCGGCGATCGGGCGCGGGACAAGCGCCGGCGGGGGCGCGGCTGGCTCGCCGCCCGCGCGCGCCGAACGGGCAAACGGGGTAAAGACCTTGAAGAACTCGCCGGTCTTGGTCTTGACCGTCCACGGTTCGTAGAGGAGGGCGCCATTGTGCGACGCCGCCTCGATGCCGTCCTGCCGCAGCCGCGCCTTGACGGCCTTGTCGACGGCGATCTCGGCGCCGCCATAGCGGCGGCTCCAGTCGACCCGCGTTGCGCCGAGCGCCCGCGCCAGTGCCGGCACGACGTCTGTCGCCGCGCCGCGCCGCAGCACCAGCGCGATGCCGCGCCGGTCGAGGGCCTCGGCAAGGCGGGTGAGCGAATGATGCAGCCACCAGCGCGATGCGCCGCCGAGCGGGCGCAGGCCGGGGCTGTGCTCGTCGAGGACAAAGCAGGCGACGACGCGGGCTTCGCCGTCGGCCGCGGCGGCGAGCGCGGGATTGTCGGCGATCCGCAGGTCGTTGCGGAGCCAGACGAGATGGGTGGCGGCGGTCATGGCGGCGTTCCGAAAAGGCGGCGGGCAGGGCGGTTTACGCCGCGCCGCCCGCATCGGATCGCTTGGCTCCGGGCCGGCCGTGCTGGTGCGCGCGGCCGGTCCCGGGCGGGAGGCGTGTCAGTCGTGCAGCTGCTTCTTGCGGCGCTTGGCGCGGGTGACGATGTTGATCGCCTCGACGCCGGCGGCGAACGCCATGGAGAAGTAGATGTAGCCGCGCGGGATGTGGAAGCCGATGCCGTCGGCGACCAGGGCAAAGCCGATGAGCAACAGGAAGGCCAGCGCCAGCACCTTGGTGGTCGGGTGCTTCTGGATGAAGGCGCCGACCGGGCCGGAGGCGATGAACATGACGGCCATCGCCAGGACCACGGCGGTGATCATGATCTCGACATGCTCGGCCAGGCCAACGGCGGTGACGATGCTGTCGATCGAGAAGACGATGTCGATGACGATGATCTGGCCGACGACCATGCCGAACTTGTTGGGGGCATGGGCGGCGGTTTCACCCGGGAGATCCTCTTCGATCTCCTCGTGGATATGGGTCACCGACTTGTAGATCAGGAAGGCGCCGCCGGCGATCAGGATCAGGTCCTTCCACGAGAACCCGTGGCCGAAGGCGGAGAACACCGTCGCGGTCAGGCCGACGATCCAGCTGATGAACATCAACAGCACGATGCGGAACAAGAGCGCCAGCCCGAGGCCGAGGGCGCGGGCACGCTTGGCCTGGTCCGGCGGCAGCTTGCCGGTCAGTACCGAGATGAACACGACATTGTCGATGCCGAGCACGATTTCGAGCAGGGTGAGCGTTGCAAGGCTCAGCCAAGCCTGCGGGTCGTACAGGAGTTCGATCATCGTTTACCGGTTCCGTCTTGCGCGTGAACAGTCACGGCGCGGCATCACCGGTCGAATCGTCGGCGACGTCGCGCTTGCCCAGAGCCTGAATAACAGCGCCGATGAGGAACAGATAGGTCGAAGTTGCGCCAAGCAGGGCGAGGACCCAATCGCCGGGCCGCATGCCCTGGAACAGCGCCAGCGCCGCCGCCACCAGCCACAGCAGCGTGACCGTCAGCGTCAGCGGCCGCCAGCGCCGCACCCGCACCGGGTGGATGAACGAAATCGGCACGAAGGTGAGGATGCCGCACAGCACGATGACGCCGAAGGCGAACCAGTCGTGCGGCTGGATGACCGCGAGCACGAACACCACCATGTTCCACACGACGGGAAAGCCGCGGAACTGGTTGTCGGCGAGCTTCATCCGGGTGTCGGCATAGTAGAGCGCCGAGGACACGACGATGATTCCGGCGGCGATGATGCCGAGCGTGCCGGGCACGACGCCGGCGAGATAGAGCGCCAGCGCCGGCAGGAAGACATAGGTGACGTAGTCGACCACCATGTCGATATAGTCGCCCGACCAGTCGGGCAGGCGTTCGCCGACATTGAGCTTGCGGGCGATCGGGCCGTCGATGCCGTCGACCACCAGCGCGCAGCCGAGCCAGCCCCAGAACAGCACCCAATGGCCCTGAATCGCGGCGATGGCCGCCAGGAACGCCAGAAAGGCGCCGGATGCGGTGAGGATGTGGACGGAAAACGCCGCCGCCTGTTCACGCCGTTCGGGATCGTTCAAGGTCCGCTCCAGGTTGGCCGACATGGCGGCCGCGACCGGCCGGCCCCGGGCGGCCGTGGCCTTCAGACGCGCGTAGGATTGGTGAAGCGGATTCATCTCAACTCGCTCGCGAGGCTCACGATGCCGGGTACAGTCTTTTCAACTTACCGCGAAACGCCAGCCAAGGAAACGGGCCGTCGCGCAACAGTCGCGCATTTGTCGTCGAAATATCGCCAAACCGCAATGCGACGCCACTGTGACGTCGCGTCGCTTCAGACGAACGCGAGCAGGCGGGCGCCGACGGGCGACGCCAGGATCAGCGCCGTGCCCCAGGCGATCAGGCCGATGCCGACGGCCCAGGCGACCCAAAAGCTGGTCGTCAGCTTCTCGATCGCCATGACGAGGCCGATCACGGCGATCCAGACGACGTTCATCACCCCGACGGCGAACATCACCGCCATCAGCGCCCAGCAGCAGCCGAAGCAGAACAGTCCCTGCTCGATCCCGAGCCCGAAGACGCCGCGCGCGTCGCGCGCCCAGTGCTCGGAGAAGAACGCCGCCGGCGTGCGGCACCGCGCGAGGCAGGCGTACTTGGCCGGGGTGAACTGGTAGATCCCGGCGGCGATCAGCGTCGAGCCGGCGAGGATCAGGCTCGCCGGCGCCATCGCCGGCGACAACGTCCGCGCCGCCGTCAGCCCCCATTGCGCCAGCGTCGCCACCACGGCAAAGCCGAACCAGACCGTGAGGTAGCCGCCGGCGAGCACGGCAACCGAGGCGCTGCGGCCGCCGTTCATCGCCTCGGCCTCGGCCCGGTCGGCGAAGGCCGCCATCATCGGCCCGGCGGTGGGCAGCATCATCGCCAGCACCATGGCACACCACATGGCGAACACCATGGCGAGGTCCCACGCTCCCCACGGACCGGCGCCGGGCATGCCGAAGTGGCCGCTGGTCGGCGTGCACAGCACGGCGAGCGCCTTGCGCACCTCCGGCGGCAGGCCGGCGAACTGGTTGAAGGCATTGAGCAGGCCCATGCCGGGGCCGAATTCGCTCATGTCGGTCATCGGCAGCATCGCCGCGACCATGGCGCCGAGATAGAGCCAGCCGAGCAGCGTGCCGACCAGCACCACCGCCACCATCAGCGCGCGCGGCCGCGCCAGCGGCAGGAGCTTGCCGCTGCCGGGCGGCGGGGGCGTGATCGGGATCTCGGTCATGGCGCCATGTTTGGACTGTCGCGGCGCGCGCGCCAATCAGGACGGTTGCTGATGCGGCGGCGCGGCGGGCGCTTCGTCGAGCGCGAGGGCGGGCTCGGCCAGCGCCGGCGGCGGGGCGGCCTCGCCGGCGGGTTCCGGCACCACCAGCCCGCCGGAGATCACCAGCTTGATGGCATCCTCGACCGACATGTCGAGCAGGATGATATCGCGCTTGCGGGCAAACATCAGATAGCCGCCGGTGGGGTTCGGCGTCGTCGGGATGAACACCGAGACGAGTTCGTCGTCGCCCTCGCCGCCGAGCTTGTCGCCGATCTCGCCCCTGGCATCGGCGGTGATGAAGACGATCGACCACAGCCCGGCGCGCGGCCATTCGATCAGCGCCGCCTGCTTGAAATTGGCCTCGCGGTCGGCCAGCACGGTTTCGAACAGCTGCTTCAGGGTGCGGTAGATCGAGCGCAGCACCGGCAGCCGTTCCAGCATCTGCTCCCACAGCGACAGCATCGAGCGGCCGACCACATTGGTGGCGAGATAGCCGAGCGCGGTGAGGGCGAGAAAGCCGGCGAGCAGGCCGAAGCCCGGCACCGCGAACGGCAGATAGGTATCGGGATTGACCGTCGACGGCAGGTAGGGCTTGATCGTGGCATCGACCCAGTCGATCGCCATTCGCGCCAGATAGAAGGTGATGGCGAGGGGGCCGATGAAGATGATGCCGGCCAGGAAATAGTTGCGGATGCGCGCGATAAGGCTGGCGCGCCAATGGGCCGGCTGCGCGACCTGATCCTTGTTCTGTTCCCCACCCATGCCTGCCGCGACCCTCCCGCCAGCGCCCGCCGCAGGGCGATCGATCACCGCCCCGGCGAACGCCCCCTTGCGCACCGTTGAGCGCACCGCATCATGAATATACCCCGCCCGCGACGCAATTGCGAAATCCGCGACGAAAAGGCAGTTGGGAGGGGACGGGAGCGTCAGTCAGGGCTTGCGGCACATGAGTTCCGGCACGGCGCATTTCGGACGGACCCAATGGCCGTTTCCGGGCACATCCATTTCAGCCGCTTCAGCAGGTCCGGACAGAGCGCGCTGGCGTCCATGCGGATCAGCGGCTCGTGATGAAGCCGTCGATTGCGCCGCCTTGCCGCCCCGTTTCAGATCAGGCGGTTGCGAAGGTAGGCGCCGGCCTGTTCGACGATGACCACGAGGGCGAAGATCACCAGGATGATGGTGGAGGCGATCTGGTAGTCGAACAGGTCGAAGGCAACCTTCAGCTCGACGCCGATGCCGCCGGCGCCGACGAGACCGAGCACCACCGAGGAGCGCGTCGCCTTTTCCAGGCAGAACAGCGACGTGGCGATGAAGGACGGCATTGCCGCCGGAAACACCGAGGAGAAGATGAGCCCGGTGCGCGTTGCGCCGATCGCTGACAGCGCCTCGCGCGAGCCGTCATCGGTTTCCTCCATCGCCTCGGCGAAAAAGCGGCCGGCGAAGCCGATGGTGTCGATCATGATGGTGAGGACGCCCGCCGGCGGACCGAGACCGACCGCGATGACGAAGATCAGCGCCCACACGAGATCCGGCACGGTGCGGAAGAAGGCGATGAGGGTGCGAACCGAGGAGCGCACGAACGGATGCGGCGACAACCGGTTGGCCGCGAGCACCGCCAGCGGCAGCGACAGGACAAGGCCGAGGACGACACCGGCGACCGCCATCTGGAAGGTGCCGAAAAGCGACCAGAGGATCCGGTCGATGCCTTCCAGCGATGGCGGCAGCATCTGGCCAAGAATGCGCCCGAGCGCCGGCACGCCGCGCGCCAGCTGATCGAGGCCAAGCCCCGAGTTCAGGAAACTGGAGACGACGAAGGCGCCGACCGCCAGCGCGATCGCGAACGCAATCGGGTTGGGGCGTTCGAAGCGCGGCGGGGTGATCAGGGTCGAGCTCATGCCTTTTCCCCTGTCGAGGCGGCGGATTCCGGACCGAAAAAGGCTCGGAGGGTTTCGACATCGACGCGCGTGGAGGCGGTGTCGAGATCGACGCGGCCGTCGCGCAGGCCGACGATCCGGTCGGAAAACCGCACGGCGTGCTCCATGTGATGGGACACGAACACGAGCGTGGCGCCACGCTCGCGGCCGATGCGGAAAAGCAGCCGCATCACCTCGGCGCCGGCAACGGGGTCGAGGCTGGCGTCGGGTTCGTCGGCGATGATCAATTCCGGCCGCTGCATCAGCATGCGGGCCACGGCGACGCGCTGGGATTGCCCGCCGGACAGCGATTGCGCCTGTTGCAGGGCCCGGTCGGCAAGCCCGACGGCCTCGAGGCAACCGAGCGCCTCGCCCCGAACCTCGGCGCGGGCCAGGGATTGCAGCCAGGTGCGTGGGCCGGAGGCGCGCGACTGGACCCCGTGAACCACATTGGTCAGTGCCGAAAGGCGGCCGACGAGGTTATGACGCTGGAACACGAAGCCGACACGGGAGCGCAATTGCCGCAGGCCGCGCCGGTCGAGGTCGCGCACCGGCTGGCCGAGCAGGCTGATGGAGCCGGCGTCGACCTCGGTGAGGCGCACCAGCGCCCGCAGCAGCGTCGATTTGCCGGTTCCGTTGGCGCCGATGATCGCCAGCGCTTCGCCGGCACGGATGTCGAGGTCGAGCCCGTCCCAGACCTGGCGTTCGCCGAACTTCTTGGCCAGCCCGCGCAGTTCGGCGGCATGGACGGCGGGGTTCCCGGGCTCGGGCGAGGGGCCTGTTGGCGCGAACGCCCCGCTTGCGGCGGAGCGTTCGGCCTCAGTCATGGTTTCCAGCAGTTCGACGGTCACGTCAGTTGCCGATGAACTTGTCGAAGCTGTTGATGCCGACGGCACGGTACATGGCGCGGACAGAGTCGTAGTCCTTGTCGGACACGCCGGCCTTGAAGGTGCCACCGGCATATTTCTGATTGCCCTCGGTGGCGAGGACCGCGCCCATCAACTGGGTTCCGCTCTCGAGGAAGGCCTTGCGCACCTTTTCGATCGTCGCCGGGGCGACCTTGGGCGAGGCGATCAGCACGTCGTCCGGCAACTCGGCCGACTTCAGCAGGATCGACAGCTTCAGGTCGGGCAGCTTCTTGGCGGCGCCGGCAATGTCGTTGCCGTTGACGCCGAGCGCGGCCAGATCGCCGCGACGCAGCGCCTCAAGACCGACATTGGTCTTGACGAACGTCGCCTCGTAATCGCGATTGTAGGCGAGACCCTTGTCGTTCAGCGCGGAGGCGGGGCCAAGGTGGCGCGAGGTGGAGCCGATCTCGTGGAAGGAGACCTTCTTGCCCTTGAGGTCGGCGATCGTCTTGATCGGGCCGTCGGCGAGAACGACCACATGGGCATAGTAGTCGGGGCGCTGCCAGGTCACAACCGGAACGGCCTTGGTGCGGGCCGCGAAGACGACGTATTCGGCCGGACCGGTCAGCACGAAGTCGACCTGATCGGCGGCCATCGCCTCGACGGCCGCGGTGCGGCCGGAGACCGGGAAGAAGTCGACCTTCAACCCCGAGATCTTCTCGAACTCGGCCTTGAACGGCCCGAACTCGCGCTGAAGCTTCTCAAGGCCGTCGACGTCAGTCACGGCGAAGCGCAGCGTATCGGCAGCCTGCGACGGCTGAACGGCGCCAAGGCCGAGGGCGAATAGTCCGGCGGCGAGGATCTTCTTGAACATCGAGAATACTCCGGGCGAAAAACGTGAGGGAACCGTGGCGGTATGGTTCCCTCCGACGGCTCGTCGCATCTCGATATTCAATCGCGATGACGACGCCGTGACGGTCGGATCGCCATCCTTCCGAAATTCCCGCCGACAGGCGCGGCTCGCCGGGCATCGGCGCGATACCGGGCGGCGACACCGGCAGCTGTGGATCCCGTGCGAACAGATGTCGAACACCCTACCGCGCTTGGCGCGGGCGTGGAATAATCTGGGCGATTCGGCCAGGCGCCGGTGACCGGGCGCGGGTCCGGGCGCGGTGGTCGGGCCTTGATGGACAGGACGCGCGGATCGACATGGTTTCTTCCAAGGATCTCTTTGCCCAGGCATTGCCCGAGCCGGCCGAACAGGCCGTCGCGGCGGGGAAGGGCGTGGGCAAGCCGGAACCCGCCTCGATCAAGGATATCGCCGACCGCGTCGTCAAGCCGGCGCGGGTCGCGCCGATGAAGACGCTGGATGAGCAGGGCTACAACGCCTCGGCGATCGAGGTGCTGGAGGGGCTGGAGCCCGTGCGGCGCCGGCCGGGCATGTATATCGGCGGCACCGACGACAAGGCGCTGCACCATCTCTTCGCCGAGGTGATCGACAATTCCATGGACGAGGCGGTCGCCGGCCACGCGACGTTCATCGACGTGGCGCTGGCGGCGGACGGCACCTTGTCGATCGCCGACAACGGTCGCGGCATTCCGGTCGATCCGCACCCGAAGTTTCCGGGCAAGTCGGCGCTGGAAGTGATCATGACGACGCTGCATTCCGGCGGCAAGTTCGACAGCAAGGCCTACGAGACCTCGGGCGGCCTGCATGGCGTCGGCGTCAGCGTCGTCAACGCCCTGTCGGATTTCCTCGAGGTGGAGGTGGCGCGCAATCGCCGGCTCTACCGGCAGCGCTTCTCGCGCGGGCATGCGCAGACGGCGCTGGAGGATGTCGGCGAGGTGATGAACCGGCGCGGCACCACCGTGCGCTTCCGCCCGGATCCGCAGATCTTCGGCGAGGGCGCGGCGTTCGAGGCGGCGCGGCTGTTCCGCATGGCCCGCTCCAAGGCCTATCTGTTCGGCGGCGTCGAGATCCGCTGGACGGCGGCGCCGGAAAAGGTCGTCGGCACCGACACGCCGGAAAAGGCGGTGTTCCGCTTCCCCGGCGGGCTGAAGGATTATCTGGCCGAGCGGCTGAAGGACGAGAAGCTGGTCATCGACGACGTCTTCGCCGGCAAGACCGAGAAGACCTCCGGCCATGGCGCGGTCGAATGGGCGGTGGCCTGGTTCGCCGGCGACGGGCAGGTCTCGTCCTACTGCAACACGATCCCGACCCCGGACGGAGGCACGCACGAACAGGGCTTGCGCACGGCGCTGCTGCGCGGGCTTCGCGCCTATGCCGAGCTCGTCGGCAACAAGCGCATCGCCCAGGTCACCGCCGACGACATCATGACCACGGCGAGCGCCATGCTGTCGGTGTTCATCCGCGAGCCGGAATTCGTCGGCCAGACCAAGGACAAGCTCGCCACCGGCGAGGCGACCCGCATCGTCGAGAACGCCATCAAGGATGCGTTCGACCACTGGCTGGCGGCCTCGCCGGCCAATGCCGCGCGCTTGCTCGACTGGACGGTGGAGCGGGCCGACGAGCGGCTGCGTCGGCGGCAGGAAAAGGAAGTGCTGCGCAAGACGGCGGTGCGCAAGCTGCGGCTGCCGGGCAAGCTCGCCGATTGCTCCAACAACGGCGCGGCCGGTTCGGAGCTGTTCATCGTCGAGGGCGACTCGGCCGGCGGCTCGGCCAAGCAGGCGCGGCATCGCCAGACCCAGGCGGTGCTACCGCTCAGGGGCAAGATCCTCAACGTCGCCAATGCCGGCCGCGACAAGCTCGCCGCCAACCAGCAGCTTTCCGACCTTTGCCAGGCACTCGGCTGCGGCATGCGCGGGCAGTATCGCGACGCCGACCTGCGCTATGAGAAGGTCATCATCATGACCGACGCCGACGTCGATGGCGCCCATATCGCCTCACTGCTGGTGACGTTCTTCTATCGCGAAATGCCGGACCTGATCCGCAACGATCACCTGTTCCTCGCCGTGCCGCCGCTGTTCCGGCTGACCCACGGCGGCAAGACCGTCTATGCCCGCGACGAGGCCCATCGCGACCGGCTGCTCGCCACGACCTTCAAGAACAAGAAGCCGGAACTCGGCCGGTTCAAGGGGCTTGGCGAGATGATGCCGAACCAGCTGAAAGAGACGACCATGGACCCGAAATCCCGCACCCTGCTGCGGGTGCGGGTGATCGAGGGCGACGATCCGACGACCAGGGACACGGTCGAGCGGTTGATGGGCAACAAGCCGGAGGCGCGGTTCCAGTTCATCACCGAGCGGGCGGTGTTCGCCAGTGAAATGGATCTCGACATCTGAGGGGGCGATTGCCGGCACCGCCGCCGGTCGCGCGGCGCGGCGACAGGTTGACCCCGGCGCCGGCATTGGGCATCACAGGGCGCATCACTGCCGCCGCATTTTCGGAGCCAAGACCCTGTCCCGTCCGCCGATCAGCCGCCGTCCGCCCGCCGACAAGCCGAAGCCGGCGCCAGAACCGCCGCGCCTGGCGCGGCCGCGCGGGTTGTTGCCGGACCTCGGTCGCATCCGCTCGACCTGGCCGGTGATCCTGTCGACGCCGGGTTGGGAGGATTTCGCGCTCATCGACATGGGCGAGGGCGAGAAGCTCGAGCGCTATGGCGAGATGACCATCGTCCGGCCGGAGCCGCAGGCGCTGGGGTCGCGGCGCTTGCCGCCGGCGCAATGGGCCAAGGCGGATGCCGCCTTCACCGGCGATGTCGAGGAGGAAGGGCCGGGGCGCTGGCGCTTCGAGCGGCCGTTGCCGGAAAGCTGGCAGATGCGGCTTGGCAATGTGCGGTTCGCCTGCCGCTTCACCTCGTTCCGGCATGTGGGCATCTTTCCGGAGCAGGTCACCCACTGGACCCACATGCAGGAGCGCATCCGCGCGGCGCGGCGTCCGGTCAAGGTGCTGAACCTGTTCGGCTATACCGGCATTGCCTCGCTGTTGGCGGCCGAGGCCGGGGCGCAGGTCACCCATGTGGATGCCTCGAAGAAGGCGATCGCCTGGGCGCGCGAGAACCAGGCGCTGTCGCGGCTCGACGACAAGCCGATCCGCTGGATCTGCGAGGATGCGATGAAGTTCGTCGCGCGCGAGGCGCGGCGCGGCAGCCGCTACGACATCATCCTGGTCGATCCGCCGAAATACGGCCGTGGCCCCAATGGCGAGGTGTGGGACATCTTCCGCGATCTGCCGGAGATGCTGACGCTGTGCCGCGATCTGCTCTCCGACGAGCCGCTCGACCTGATCCTGACCGTCTATGCCATGCGCGCCTCGTTCGTCGCCTTTCAGGAGCTTGCCCGCGAGATCCTGGCGCCGCGCGGCGGCCAGCTGCAGTCGGGCGAACTGGTGCTGACCGAGGCCGGCGGCGACCGGGCGCTGTCGACGTCGCTGTTCTGCCGCTGGCAGCCGGACGGAGGGAAGCCATGAACGAGCGCGACAGCGGCCGGGGCGAGGTGCGGGCGATTTCCAGCCTGACCAATCCGGTGATCAAGGATATCCGCGCCCTGGCGATGAAGAAGGAGCGCGAACGCACCGGGCTGTTCACCGCCGAGGGCCTGAAGCTGGTGACCGACGCGATCGACAGCGGCTGGGACATTCGCCAGCTGGTGCATTCGGTCAAGGTGCGCGATCAGACGATGGTTCGCCGCACCATCGCGGCGGCGCAGGCGCGCGGGGCGCTGGTGCTGGAAGTGACCGACGCGGTGCTGGAAAAGATCGCCCGGCGCGACAATCCGCAGATGGTCATCGGCGTGTTCGCCCAGCGCTGGCTGCGGCTTGCGGATCTCGATCCGGCGCGGCAGACGCTGGTGATCGCGCTGGAGGGCGTCAAGGATCCGGGCAATCTCGGCACCGTGGTGCGCACCGCCGACGCGGTCGGCGCCTCGGCCGTCGTGCTGATCGGCGAGACCACCGACCCATTCGGCACCGAGGCGGTGCGGGCCTCGATGGGCTCGATCTTCGCCCGGCCGCTGGTGCGCGCCGGCATCGACGAGTTCTTCGACTGGGCCGGCGCCCATCGGCTGCCGGTCGTCGGCACCCATCTGAAGGGGGCGGTCGACTATCGCGCCGTCGAATGGCGCGAGCCCGGCATCCTGCTGATGGGTAACGAACAATCCGGCCTGCCGCAGCCCATCGCCGAGCGTTGCGACGCGCTGGTGAAGATCCCGATGGCCGGCACCGCCGACAGTCTCAATCTGGCGATCGCCACCGCGGTCGTCGCCTTCGAGGCGAGGCGCGGCAGATTGGCGCTCTGATCTACGCGACCGGTCTGTCGCGGTTGAGGGCTGTCGACTTGCCGGATTTCGGGTGAGGCGCTGGTGCTGGCCGATCCGGCCGGATCAATCCGGCTGGGCTTCGCCCGGGACCTTGCCCCATTTGCCGTCGGAGCCGTCGCGGGCGACGAAATAGCTGCCGCAGCCGTATTTCCATTCGCGCGGGGTGCCGACGTCGACATGGATCATGTTGGGGTGGCAGTAGTGGCCGATGCCGCCCATGCCCGGGATGGTGCGGGCGTATTTGGCGAGATCGTCGGCGGGCACGCCCGGGACGATGATGTCGGCGGCGAGGCAGCGCCGGTGCAGCGAGCCGGAGCGGCCGCGCGAGCGATAGCCCGAGGTGATGACCACCTTCTGGCCATAGCGTTTCTCGAAGGCGCGCAGCAGCGACAGGAGCGGCGGCGGGGCGCAGCTCATTTCCACCGACTCGGTCTGCAGCGTGTAGGGCACGCCGAACGGCGTCTTGAGGATGACGTTGGGGCGCGCGCCGTCGTCGGTCTTGTCCTGCGGCGGCAGCGCCGCCATCTGGGTGCCGTTCGGCACGCGCACGCCGGGCGGCGCCTCGCTGTCGTCCCTGGGCGTCATGGCGGCGCGGAAGGCCGACGGCCGCTTTTCCTGTCCGCGTTGGAACAGCGACGAGCCGCGGCTCGATTCGCCGCCATCGTCGCCGGTCGATGCCAGCGAGGCGACGCGGGTTTCGAGCTGCGGCACTTCGAGACGCGGGCGGGCGCTGGGCGTCGGCAGCGGCTCGGCCGGAGCATGGCCGGCAATGCTGTCGAGGGGCTTCGGCATCGCCGGCTTGACGCGCGGCAGCGGCAGGTCCGGCGCATAGGCAACGTTCGGCCGGATGCGCGGCATCGGCAGCGGCTCGACGGCGGCGTCGTGGGCCTGGTCCTCGACGCTCGGCAAATCCTCCGGCGGCTCGATCGAACCGTCGTCCTCGCCGGTCAGCACCTCGAAGGGAACGCCGGTCGGGGCGTTGGGATCGGCATAGGAACTGACGCCGGGGCCGTGGTCGATGACGGCCGGGCGGAACACCGAAAGGCCGCGGATCTGCGGCAGCGGCTTGGCGGCGAACGGGCCGGCGGAGGCGACAACCTGGGCGTCGCTCTTGCGGCTGGCGACGCTCATAGGCAGGCGGTCGCCCTTGGCCAGCAGCGGCGCTTCCTCGATGTCGTCGAGGGCGTGAAGATCGGTGACATGGGCCTTGCCGGAGGCCGTCCAGAACCAGCCGCCGGCGATCACGGCGACAAGAGCCGTCGCCGCGCCGAGCGCCAGAACAAGGCGTCGCTGGTCGTTCATGCTTCCCCGAACTCCGGGCCGCTTCCTCTCGCCCGGCGGGTTGATCCCGTCTGGGCGGCGAAATCGCCAGCCGGCGTGTCCGCGCTCATGCATCGAGGCGTTGACACCGGGTCGGCGATCCGGGCGGGACCATACGCGAGGGTGAATCCCCGGTAAATAGGCAAGCGTCCGGACCGCCTCGGGTGCGCCCGGATATCGGCAAAAATGCGGCGGGATGTGGATGATTGTTTCGCGATCGGGATGCAATCCCGGCAAAACCGGCGGGTCGCGCCGGGCTTGGTGCCAAAAACCGCGCCCGCCGGCTGCCGTGAGGCGCCGGCGGGCGAGGGTCGAACGCGGATCAGTCGTTGGCCTTGACCGAGGCGGAAAGCATGCCCGGCAGGGTGTTCGGCGCCATCATCGCCGAGCCGACGATCTGGGCAAAGCTCACCGGGGCCTTCGGCGTGAGCCGGATGGTCAGCGCCTTGGGATCGGCGAGGAATGTCTTGACCGCGACGGCGATTTCCTTCTCGAACGCCTTGTTCTTCAGGCTGGCGAGCATCACCGGCAGGGTCAGCGTCATGGTCTGGACGAAGTCCTTGCTCGGCATGCCGGCGTCCTTGGCCTGCTTGTCGATCACCTTCTGGACGATGGAGTTGTTTTCCAGCCGCACCTGGGCGCCACGCACCGAAAGGTTCTGCAGCAATTCCATCTGCCGGGCCTTGGCGGCGTCGTCGGCGGCCTCGCCCAACCGGGACATCTCCTCGTAGACGGCGGCGGTAACGCCCTCGACGGTGAAGTTCAGCTTCAGCGCCGCCATGTCGCGGAAGTTCACATCGAGGCGATCGACGGCGATGGTGCCGGCGACGTCGTCCCACTTGCCGCTGCCGTCAACGTCGAAGACCAGGGCATTGTAGCCATAGGCGCCCAATTCCTTGCGGCCGGCTTCGTCCAGCGGCGGGGTGACGCCCTTGATCGAGCCGCTGCCGATGCGCGGCAGGTAGTCCTTCCAGTCGCCGGCCTTGAACTGCAGCGATTCGATCGACGCGGTCTTGCCGTCGTCGGTCTCGACAATGGCGATGCCGTTGGCGGTGATGCTGTCGTAGCGCGCCTTCACCGACTTGGTCTTTTCGTACATTTCCTTCAGCGCCGCCGGCGCCGGCGAGCCGTAGTTGGTGACGGTGAAGCCGGCAAGCGAGACCTTGCCGTCGGCCGAGGTCATGACCAGGTCGGTGCCGGTCAATTCGCCGACGGTGTAGGACTGGTCGGCGGCTGACTTGGCATCGACCAGGGTGGTCGGGCCGCTGGTCAGCGTGACGGCCTCGTCGCCGATGGTCATCTTCACCGTCATGTCGGCGATGACGAAACGGCTGTCGGTGCCGGAAACGGCGCCGAACTTGATGTCGGTCGCGCCGACCGCCTTCCAGGAGGCCTCAAGCGCCGCCATGAAATCCTCGCGCGGGCCGGCGAGGGCCGATGACGACCAGAGCACGGCGGCAAGGGTGGCGGCGATGGCGAGCGGGCGGCGAGGGGAGGCGGTGAACGTCGGCATGAAGCGGTCTCTCGTTGAAAACGGATGAGGCGATGTCGGCTGGCCCGGCTTTGGGCGACGCGCGAAAACGGATGCGGACGGCGAAGTCCGCTTCCGGTCGTTGCCGGTTGGTATCACGGCATGGCCGCGAGGTTCATGACCTCACGAAAAATCGTTCAAATCGCGGCAAATGAAATGCCAACGCCGGTATTTCGCGTCGGCGCCGGCGATGCTCATTCGGCGGCTTCGTGCCAGATGGCGTTGGCCTCCTCGACGTCCATCCGGCTTGGCAGGCTGGCCTCGATGCCGAGATGGCGCACCGAATGGGCCGAGGCGGCGCGGGCGAAGGTGAAATGCTGGCGCCAGTCCTCGCGATGGGCCTCGTCGGCGGTGAGCCAGGAGGCGAGATAGGCGCCGTGGAAGATGTCGCCGGCGCCGTTGGTGTCGATGACCTCGGCCTTCGGCACGCTGAGCGCCGGGGTGTGCTGGTCGGCCGAGCCGTTGGCGTACCAGTGGATGCCGTGTTCGCCGAGGGTGACCGCGCCGACCCGGCAGCCGCGCGAACGCAGATAGGCGAGCATGCCGGCGGGATCGAGGTTCATCTGGGCGCAGAGCAGCTCGGAGACGACGGCGACGTCGATATAGGCGATCAGATCAAGCAACCCCGGGCGCAGGGCGCCGCCGTCAAGCGAGGTGAGGATGCCGCGTTGCCGGCATTCCTTGGCATAGTGGAGGGCGGCGGGCGCCAGATGGCCGTCGACATGCAGGGCGCGGCAGCCGTCGAGATCGAGCAGCGGGAAATGGTGCTGGTAGTGATCGTCGCGGCAGCGGATGATGGCGCGCTTGCCATCCTTCGGCATGATGAACGACAGCGACGATTCCTTGGTGCGCCAGCCGTGGACGGTCATCTTGTAGCGCTGGGCCATGTCGAGGAACATGTGGCCGAGCCAGTCGTCGGCGATCGAGCACAGCAGGTCGGGCGCGACGCCGAGCTTGGCGCAGGCGAAGGCGGCGGAAACCGCGTTGCCGCCGAAGCTGACGGCATAGTCCCTGGCGACCAGCTTCTCGTCGCCGGTCGGCAATTGGTCGGCGAGGAAGGTGACGTCGATGTAACTCTGGCCGATGAACAATGCTTCCACGAGTGCAGACCTCCAGACCAACGGGCTCCTCGGCGGACGACACTGGCCAAGCCGGAGGCTCGATGCAAGGCAAAAGCGCGGCGCCGTTGCCAATTCCCTCGGCAAAGCGCAATCGCGGTTCGATGACACCGCGATGACAGGGCAGGGGGCGGCACCGGTTTGTCGCAGCCCTGGCGGCGGCGGCAAGCGAGGGGGCGTGCGTGACTTCGCCGCGCATTGATGCGAGAAGAAACCCGCGTCGCGAAGCGGCGGACCGATTCAGACGACCGGGCCCGGTTGCTGTCCGTCCGCCACCCGCGCGCCGTAGCAGGACCGAACATGGCCAAGCCGAACCAACTTCTCACGCCGGAAAAGCGCGACGACGACCATGATTCGACGTTGCGGCCGCAGACGCTGGCGGATTTTGTCGGGCAGCAGACGGCGCGCGAGAACATGAAGGTGTTCATCGAGGCGGCCAAGCACCGGCGCGAGGCGCTTGACCATGTGCTGTTCGTCGGTCCGCCTGGCCTGGGCAAGACGACACTGGCGCAGATTGTCGCCAAGGAGCTTGGCGTCAATTTCCGCGCCACATCCGGGCCTGTGATCGCCAAGGCCGGGGATCTCGCCGCGCTGCTCACCAATCTCGACGAGCGCGACGTCCTGTTCATCGACGAAATCCACCGCATGAGCCCGGCGGTGGAGGAGATCCTCTATCCGGCGATGGAGGACTACCAGCTCGATCTGATCATCGGCGAGGGGCCGGCGGCGCGCTCGGTTCGGATCGACCTGGCGAAGTTCACGCTTGTCGGCGCCACCACCCGGCTCGGGCTGTTGACCACACCGCTGCGCGACCGGTTCGGCATTCCGATCCGGCTGAATTTCTACACCGTCGACGAACTCGAATATATCGTCACCCGCGGCGCCCGCATCATGGGCATCGGCATGACGCCGGAAGGGGCGAACGAGATCGCCCGCCGGGCGCGCGGCACGCCGCGCATCGCCGGCCGGCTGTTGCGGCGGGTGCGCGACTTCGCGCTCTATGCCGGCAAGCAGGCGATCGATCGCGATACCGCCGACAACGCGCTGCTGCGGCTCGACGTCGACCACGCCGGCCTCGACCAGCTCGACCGGCGCTTTCTCACGACGGTGGCGGTGTCGTTCGGCGGCGGGCCGGTCGGCATCGAGACGATCGCCGCCGCGCTGTCGGAGCCGCGCGACGCCATCGAGGAGATCGTCGAGCCCTACCTGATCCAGCAGGGTTTCCTGCAGCGCACGCCGCGCGGCCGGGTGCTGACGCCGCACGCCTTCCGCCACCTCGGCCTTGAGGCCCCGACGACGCCGGGCCTTCAATTCGGCCTGTTCGACGCGGACGACGCGAGTTGAAACAAGGCTTCGGCGGCGCCGAGATGTCGCCTAAATGCTCAGGCGTCGAGCAAGCGGGCGAGGGTCGGCAGCGTTTCGCCGCGATCGGGGCCGCTGAACCGGCAGAAACCGCAGAGGCGCGAGAACTCGACCGGGCCGCCGTGGGTGTCGAACACCAGATCGCGGCCGATGGCGAGGGCGTAGCGATGGCCGGGCAGGGGGTTGTAGGCCGGGGTCGTGGCGCCGAGCCCGTGCTTCAGGTGGTGGGAAATGTCCCAGTGGTGCGGCGCGCCGGCGGCGCGGATGACGAACCAGCAATGGCCGGGCGCGTTCTCGGCCTGCCCCTCGGCGAAGAAGACGCCGCTGACATAGGCGGAATCGATGCCGGCGGCGCGCATGGCGGCGACGGCGTAGCTGTGGGTGTCGATGCAGGTGCCGAGATGGGTGTCGCAGGCAAGCGCCGGCATCTGCTCGGTATCGTCGCCGAGGCCGACATCGCGGTGGCCATAGGTAAAGCGTTCCTCGACATGGCGCACGATGCACTCGACCCGTTCGGCCGCCGTTTCGGCGCGGCCGACCACATCGCCGATCAACCGGATGAGTTCACGCGAGGGTTCCTCATGGTGAGCCCCGCGCGATGCGAACATCCACGGCGCAAATCCCGGACCGCGATCGGCGAGGGAAAACCGCACGGTCGGGCGGACGCCGGCCTCGACGGTGAGGCGAAGCGCGCATTGGCCGCTGTCGCGGGCCTGGACGACCTCGGTCAGGCGGGCGCCGTCGACGTCGATGTCGAGAAGCCGCTGCTCGGGCGTATCGGGCGGGAAGGCGAAAATCAGATCCGAAGTCGCTGAAACCGGGTCGTTCGTGGTGAGTTCCACCCGAGAGATCGCCGCCATTGCCCGGATCCTGCCTTGCAAGTGTAAAACTGTCTTCTGCGATAGCGGTGTCACATGACAGTCGCGTGTCGGTCGCCCGGGCATAGAGGGCGCGGCGGCCCGTTGCGGGCGGCGGGGTGGGCCGTTTGCCGGCGAAATTAGCGCTTGCCTCCAATGCTGCGATGCAGCATTGCATGGTGGACGCGTCGCGCTGCCGGCGACGTGGCGAGGAGAGCGAGCCTTGGACCAGATCGTCGACAAGACCCATCGCATGGCCGTGCGCGTCTATTACGAGGACACCGACGCCGGCGCGATCGTCTATCACGCCTCCTATGTGCGGTTCATGGAACGCGGCCGCACCGAGTATCTGCGCGCCAAGGGCATCAGCCAGCGCAGCCTCGCCAATGCGGCGCCGGCCGACGTCATCCTGTTCGCGGTGCGCCACATGGAGCTCGACTTCCTCAAGCCGGCCAAGCTCGACGACCTTCTGGAGGTGACGACCAAGCCGGTGGAGATTGGCGGCGCGCGGGTCGAGCTGGAACAGGGCATCTGGCGCGGCGACGAACTGCTGGCGAAGGCGCATGTCACCGTCGTCGGCATCGGCGCCACCGGCAAGGCCAAACGAATCCCCGATGCACTGCGCCACATCTTCGAGATCTAAGAGCCTGGCTCGAAAGTCGGCGGCGGAGGATCGCCGGAGGATTTTTCCCGCCTGCAAGGAGAAGGTCGACGCCGATATCGAGATATCGGCGAGATCTTCGACGCGGCGGGAGGGGAAAAGACCCGTCGAGCCGACCCGTCCGACCTTTTGAGACAGGCTCTAAGCCGTGCCGGCGGGTTTCCGGTACCGGGCTCGGCCGCCGACCCGTCATCCCGTGGCGGCTGCCATGCGCGGGCGGCGACAGCCCGGGGCGCGATTCCGCCCGGCGGCTTTTCCGACGCAGACGCAAGGCGTTAATCGGCGCGCTGCGCCGGATGCGCGGCCGGGGCATGCGGTGCGACGCTTGCCGCAGTGCACGCACGTAACGCTTCTTTAACGCTAACAATGGCTTGTGATACGAGGCGCGGGCGACCGCGTCCACGTTTCGACACATTTAGCGGGCACTTAGCCAGATGTCGCGACGGGATCAAAAGGGACGTTGATGCCGTGACGCAGGCGACCTTTGGTTTCTCGCTATCAGAGCGCTAGCTGCCGACCCCGATCCGAGCCCGTTCGGATTCCGAGGCCGAGAGGACTGTTTTTATGAACGGCGTCGAAGTCACCCAGGCTGTGATGACCACCCCCGCTGTCGACATGTCGATCTGGTCGCTGTTCATGCACGCCCATATCGTCGTCAAGCTTGTGATGATCGGGCTTCTCGGCGCCTCGGTGTGGTGCTGGGCGATCATCGTCGACAAGATCGTCACCTATCGCCGCGCCCGCACCCAGATGGAGCGGTTCGAGCAGGTGTTCTGGTCGGGGCAGTCGCTGGAAGATCTCTATCGCTCGCTGCAGAGCCGCAACAATACCGGGCTTTCGGCGCTGTTCGTCGCCGCCATGCGCGAGTGGAAGCGCTCGCACGAGGGCGGTCGCGCCGCCGTCGGCTCGCTGCGCGAGCGCCTCGACAAGGTGATGGACGTGACCATCGCCCGCGAGACCGAGCGGTTCCAGTCGCAATTGCTGGTGCTGGCGACGGTCGGTTCGTCGGGGCCGTTCATCGGGCTGTTCGGCACTGTCTGGGGCATCATGTCGGCGTTCCTGGCGATCGCCGCCTCGAAGAATACCAGCCTCGTCGTCGTGGCGCCGGCCATCGCGGAGGCGCTGTTCGCCACCGCCGTCGGCCTTGTCGCGGCGATCCCGGCGGTGATGGCCTACAACAAGCTGATTTCCGACGCCTCGGCGCTGGGGGCGCGGATGGAAGGCTTCGCCGACGAGTTCTCGGCGATCCTGTCGCGTCAGATCGACGAACGGAGTTGATCCCATGGGCATGGCAATGGCTTCGGGTGGAGGTGGAGGTGGCGGACGTCGGCGCCGGCGCGGTCGCCCGGCGGTGATGAACGAAATCAACATGACCCCGTTCATCGACGTCATCCTGGTGCTGCTGATCATCTTCATGGTCGCCGCGCCGATGATGACGGTCGGGGTTCCGGTCGACCTGCCGGAGACCCAGGCCAAGGCGATGGAAGGCCAGACCAAGCCGATCACCGTGTCGGTGAATGCCAAGGGCCAGGTGTTCGTCCAGGACGACGAGGTCACCGCCGATACGGTCGTGTCCAAGGTGCAGGCGATCGCCAAGCAGGGCGCCGAGGAACGGATCTACATCCGTGGCGACCGCACCGCCGATTACGGCCTGATCATGCGGGTGATGGGCCGGCTGAATGGCGCCGGTTTCAAGAAGATCGGCCTTGTCACCCTGCAGGAAACCGCTTCTCGCTGAGTTTGGGAAACCGTCTGTTCGATGCGTAACTTTGGCTGGCCCCTTTCGATCGGTTTGCACGGCGCGGCGCTGCTGGCGCTGCTGTTCGCGTTGCCGGATGCCAAGCCGAACGAGGAAGTGGTGATGGTCGACGCCGTCGAGGGTGTCGAGATCGCCGAGCAGACCCAGACCCGCCTGGGGCTGCGTACGGCGCAGCCGAAGAAGGACGAGGTGGTCGCGCGCGATCAGGCCAAGTCCGCCCAGGAGAAGACCGGCCTGCGCGCCGGCACGACCAAGACCGAGGAAGCCCCGCCCGCTCCGGCGCCGAAGCCGCAGCAGCAGGCGGCGCTGCCGGTTCCCGCCGAGGCGCCGGCGCGGCCGAAGCCGCCCGAGCCGAAGCCGCCGGATCCGGCGAAATCCGAGCCGAAGCCGGAACCCAAGCCCGAGCCGCCGAAGCCGCCGGAACCGAAGCCACCGGAACCCAAGCCGGAACCGCCGAAGCCGGCGCCGGTGAAGGAGCCCGAGCGGCCGAAGGAACCGGAAAAGCCGAAGGAAGCCGAGAAGGCACCGGACACCGGCGAGGGCAAGCCGCCTGAACCGAAGGACAACAAGGCGCTGGAGAAGATCCTCGCCGAGGAACAGGCGCGCGAGGACAAGCGCAAGGCCGACGAGAAGAAGCGCCAGGACGAGGCCCGGGCGGCGAAGGCGGAAGCCGACGCCAAGGCCAAGGCCGATGCCGACGCGAAGGCCGCCGCCGATGCCAAGGCGGCAGCGGATGCCAAGGCAGCCGCCGACGCGAAAGCGGCCGCGGATGCCAAGGCGAAGGCCGCGGCCAAGGCGGCTGCGGACGCCAAGGCCGCCGCCGACGCCAAGGCTGCCGCCGATGCCAAGGCGAAGGCCCAGGCGCAGGCGTCGAATTTCAACAGCCGTCAAATTCAGGACATCGTCAGCCGCAACAATACCGGGACGTCGCAGGGGGCGCAGGAGCGCACCGCCTCGCTCGGCACGGCGTCGGGCCAGAATGCCGTCGTAAAGATGTCGGCGAGCGAGATCGGCGCCCTGGTGGCGCAGATCAAGAGCTGCTGGAGCGTGCCGCCGGGGGCGACCGAGGCCGGAATCACCGTGACGGTGCGGTTCTCGCTCAATCAGGACGGCTCGCTGCAGGGCACGCCTGAGGCGACCAAGGTTCCGTCGCATCCGCTCGGCGGGCCGCTGGCGGCGAGCGCGGTGCGGGCGCTGCGCATCTGCAAGCAGTTCCGCCTGCCGGCGGAAAAGTACAAGACCTGGCAGGCGGTCGAGGCGGTGTTCGATCCGCGCGACCTGCTGTGATGCCGACCCGAATTCACGCCCCTTTCCGGCCGATCGCGGTCGGGGAAGGCGCATCGATCGACCCGAGGAAGACAAGACCATGCCGAACCTGACCCTTGCCACGACGGACCGACCGTTGCGCCGCCTCATGACGGTCGCGGCGCGGATCGCGGCCGCCCTGACCATCGTCGCCGGTGTGGCGCTCGCCGGCGCCCGCGATGCCGCCGCGCAATTGCAGATCACCGTGCAGGGCGGCACGTTCACGCCGATGCCGATCGGCGTGCCGGTGTTCTCCGGCGATGCGCAGCTCGGCGCGGAAGTGTCGAAGGTGGTCAACAGCGACCTCAGGATGTCGGGCTATTTCGCGCCGCTCGATCCGACCGTCCACCCCGACCGGGTGCTCGGCGCCGACCGGATGCCGAATGTCGCCGGCTGGGTGGCGCAGAACGCCCAGGCGGTCGTCGGCGTCACCATCAGCCGCCAGGGTGGCCAGATCGTCGCGCAGATGCGGCTTTGGGACGTCACCTCGGGCCAGGAGATCCTCGGCCAGCAATTCGCCACCTCGGGCGAGAGCCCGCGCCGCATCGGCCATATCGTCGCCGACGCGGTCTATTCCAAGCTCACCGGCTTCGGCCCGTTCTTCGACAGCCGCGTCGTCTTCGTCGACGAGAGCGGCCCGAAGGAGCGCCGCGTCAAGCGGCTGGCGATCATGGACTGGGACGGCGCCAACGTGCGCTACCTCACCCGTGGCGGCGAACTGGTGCTGACGCCGCGCTTCTCGCCGACCCAGCAGACGCTCGCCTACATGAGCTATGGCGAGAGCGACCCGCGCGTCTTCCTGCTCAACGTCGCCACCGGCGCGCGTGAGCTGGTCGGCCAGTTCGCCTCGATGACCTTCTCGCCGCGCTTCTCGCCCGATGGCGGCACGCTGGTGTTCTCGCTGCAGAAGGAAGGCGACGCCAACATCTTCGCCATGAATCTCGGCTCGAAGTCGGCGCGTCAGCTGACCCAGGGTGCCTCGATCGATACCGCTCCGTCCTATTCGCCCGACGGGTCGCAGATCGTGTTCGAATCCGATCGCGGCGGCACGCAGCAGCTCTACGTGATGAGCGCGGGCGGCGGCGGCGCCAACCGCATCTCGTTCGGCTCGGGGCGCTATTCCACCCCGGTGTGGTCGCCCGACGCGCAGTCGCCGCTGATCGCCTTCACCAAGCAGGAAGGCGGCAAGTTCAAGATCGGCGTGATGAGGCCGGACGGCTCGGGCGAGCGCATCCTGTCGGAGAGCTTCCACAACGAAGGCCCGACCTGGTCGCCGAACGGCCGCTACCTGATGTTCTTCCGCGAATCCGGCGGCGCCGGCGGCGGTGCCTCGATCTTCCTCGTCGACGTCACCGGCAAGGTGCAGACCCGCATCCCGACCCCGGGCTTTGCCTCGGATCCGGCCTGGTCGCCGCTGCTGAAGTGAGCGCGAGGGGCCCCTCGCGGCGTTGATGATCGGGTGCGCCGGACGGGCGCACCCACGCGGCTGTCTCGCGGCCGGGCCGGCATGGCTCGCGCGCATGGCGAGGCGGCGGATGCCGCGCGGACGGGCGATGCATCGCAGCCATTCATTTCCTCACAGGAAATTTTCTTGAACCAAACTTGACCCACCTCACGCAAGCCGGTAGCTTGCGGGCTCTCTTGAGGAGGATGGGATCATGTGCGGCATCGCCGGGATCTATTTCAAATCGCAGACGTCGAACCAGGTCCTGGGGCGGGCGCTCGTCGACATGCTCGACGGCTGCCAGCATCGCGGCCCGGACTCAACCGGGTTTGCGCTTTATCCCGACAGCGTGCCGGGGCTGCGGCTGCGGTTCCTGGTGGAAGAGGGCGACGAGGCGGCGCTGAGCCGCATCCGCACGGCGCTGGCGGCCCATGGCGCCAGCATCCGCGGCGAGCGGCGCGAGGGCGCGACCTTCGTCGTCGAGGTCGACTATGCCGGCGAGATCCGGCCGTTCGCCTATGCGATGGAGCAGGCGGCCAAGCTCGTCTCGATCGGCACGTCGCTCGACATCATCAAGGATGTCGGTACCTCGCACGACCTCGACCGGGTCTACAATATCGGCGAAATCCGCGGCTCGCACGGCATCGGCCATGTGCGGCTGGCGACCGAGTCCGAGGTGAAGCCGGAATCGGCGCATCCGTTCTGGGCGACCGGGTTTGCCGACGTGGCGATCGTGCATAACGGCCAGATCACCAACTACTGGAAGATGCGGCGCCGGCTCGAGGCGCGCGGCTTCGAGTTCCGCACCGACAACGACAGCGAACTGATCGCGGTCTATGTCGCCGACAAGCTCGCCAAGGGCATCAAGCTGGAAACGGCGCTGGAACAGTCGGTCGACGATCTCGACGGCACGTTCTCGTTCCTGGTGTCGACCAAGGACGGCATCGGCTTCGCCAAGGACCGCCTCGCCGCCAAGCCGATGGTGATGTACGAGGATGACAGCCTCGTCGCCATCGCCTCCGAAGAAGTGTCGCTGAACCGGCTGTTTCCCGGCCGGCCCCTTTCCACCACCGAGCCTGCGCCGGGGACGTTTCGCACGTGGTCACGATCGATCTGATGAAGCTGTCGGTCCGCGACGGTAATGAGGCGCTGCGCGCCGCCGGCGAGCGGGGCGAGAGCATCGAAATCCTCAATCCCGATGCACGCCATCACATCGGCGTCGGGCTGGTGGCGCCGGCGACGGGACCGGTAAAGGTCAAGGTGCGCGGTTCGGCCGGCTATTTCTGCGCCGGGCTGTCGCATGGCGCCGATTTCGAGGTCGAGAGCAATGTCGGCTGGGGTGTCGGCGATTCGATGTATGCCGGCTCGGTCGTCGTCGGCGGCAATGCCGGCGCCATTGCCGGCGTGGCGCTGCGCGGCGGCGAGGTGGTGGTCAAGGGCAATATCGGCTCGCGCGCCGGGCAAGTGATGAAGGCGGGCACGCTGCTGTGTTGCGGCAATGCCAGCTTCCTCGCCGGCTACATGATGTATGGCGGGCGGATCATCATTCTCGGCGACTCGGGCGAACGGGTCGGCGAGGACATGTCGGCCGGCGCCATCTATGTCGGCGGGCGGGTGATGAGCCTCGGCTCGGACGCGCGCATCGACGAGATGACCGATGCCGAGGACGCCGATATCCGGGCTTTCCTGGCGAAATACGGCGTCGCCTTCGACGGCACGTTCAAGAAGATCGTCAATGCCGGCACCAAGTTGCGCTACGGCGCCAACGAGCCGGTGTCGCGGCCGTTGCCGCATACGGTGTTCTCGGAGGGCGGTACCTACTGGAACGCCAAGGTCGCCGAGGACATTCACGCCAAGAGCCTGATCGGGCGCTATCGCATCCGCGGCTATGGTGCCTCGAAGCCGGTGCCGCATTTCGGCGACATCGCGCTGAAGCTCGACCCGGCGCGGATCGCGGCGGCGTCCGACGCGGTGCGCTCGGTCAACCTCGCCATGACGCTCGGCGACCGGTTCGGCGCCAAGCCGCTCGAACTGTCGATGCCGGTCCTGGTGGCGCCGATGAGCTATGGCGCCTTGTCGAAGTCGACCAAGATCGCGCTGGCGCGGGCATCGCGGCTTGCCGGCATCGTCGAGAATACCGGCGAGGGCGGCATGCTGCCGGAACAGCGGGCGGAAGCGGCGCAGCTGATCTACCAGTGCCTGTCGGGTCGGCTCGGCTGGAACATCCACGACATGCTGAAGGCGGACGGGCTGGAAATCTACATCAGCCAGGGTGCCAAGCCCGGGCTCGGCGGCCAGCTGATGGCGAAGAAGGTGACGAAGGAACTGGCGAGCATTCGCGGCATTCCCGAGGGCATCGACCTGCGCTCGCCGTCGCGCCATCCCGACATCATGGGCGCCGACGACTTGGTCATCAAGGTCGAGGAATTCCGCGAGGCGACCGGCTATCGCAAGCCGGTGTCGATCAAGATGGGCGCCGGCCGCGTGCGCGACGACATCAAGATCGCCTACAAGGACGGCTTCGACTTCGTCCAGCTCGACGGCCTGCAGGGCTCGACCGGCGCGGCGTCGACGGAGGTGCTGGAAAACGTCGGCATCCCGACGCTGGCCGCGCTGCAGGAGGCGCTCGACGGCCTCGCCGAGATCGAGGCGAAGGGCGACATGCCGATCGTGCTGATGGGCGGCATCAAGGACGGCGTCGACGCGGTGAAGGCGCTGGCGCTCGGCGCCTCGGCGGTGGCGATGGGCACGGCGGCGATCATCGCCGGCGGCTGCATTTCCTGCATGCAGTGCCATGTGGGCAATTGCGTTGTCGGCATCGCCACCCAGGACCCCGAGCACGAGGCCCGCTACAAGATCGACGTGCAGGCGGCGGCGATCGGGCGGTTCTTCGAGGCGGTGCGCTGGCAGATCGCCACGCTGGTGAAGGCGCTCGGCCACGGCGATTTCCGCCAGCTGTCGCGCGCCGACCTGGTGGCGCTGACGCCCGAGGCGGCGGCGATCACCGGACTGCCCTATGACCCGAGCTACCGGGCCCGCGAGGCCGAACTCCTGAGCGAGGTTGCCTGACCATGGCGAGCTGCAAGCCGTTTTCCCTCGACCTCGCCGCCGACCAGAGCCGGGCGCCGCATTACGAGCCCCCGCCGTGTCAGGTGGCCTGCCCGATCGGCACCGACGTCGCCTCCTATGTCGGCCTGATCTGGGAGGGCGACAAGGCCGGGGCGCTGGAGGCGATCACCGCCACCAATCCGCTGTCGGCGATCTGCGGCCGCGTCTGCGACGCACCGTGCGAGCCGGCGTGCCGGCGCACCAGTTCCGACGGACCGGTGGCGATCCGGGCGTTGAAGCGCTGGGTGCTCGACGCGCTGGGGCCGACCTTCCGGCTCGATCCGGTCTATCCGAGCAAGACCAAGTCGGTGGCGATCGTCGGCGCCGGGCCGGCGGGGCTGACGGCGGCGCAGGATATCGCGCTCGCCGGCTATCGCGTCGATCTCTACGAGGCCTTGCCCAAGGCGGGCGGCATGGCGCTGTGGGGCATTCCGGATTTCCGCCTGCCGGCCGGCGTGGTGGAGGAAGACGTCGAGCGCATCCTGGCGCGTTGCCCCGGCATCGCGCTGAAGACCTCGATCGCGCTCGGCCGCGACGTGACGCTTGACGGATTGAAGGCGACCCATGACGCGGTGCTCCTGACCATCGGCGCGTCGGCGGGCAAGACCCTCGGCATTCCCGGCGACGACCTGGTCGGCGTGGTCGATGGCGTGACGTTCCTCAACGAGATCAATGGCGGGGCGCGGCCGCGCCTGCCGGCGCATGTGGTGGTGATCGGCGGCGGCGACGTGGCCATGGATGCCTGCCGGACGGCGCGCCGGCTGCCCGGCGTCGAAAAGGTGACGGTGCTCTATCGGCGCGGGCCGAAGGAAATTCCGGCGCGCAAGCACGAGATCCACGCGGCGCTCGCCGAGGGGATCGAGATCGTCTACAACGTCGCGCCGGCGGCCATCGGCGCCAATGACCGCGACGAGCTGGTGCTGACCTGCCAGAAGACGGCGCTGGGCGAGCCGGGCGCCGACGGGCGGCGGGCGTTTTCCACCGTCGCCGGTTCCGAGCACACGATCGCGGCCGGGCTGGTGATCGCTGCGGTCGGGCAGAAGGCGGTGAGCCTGGAACTTGCCCGGCACGGGTTGATGGATGGCGACAAGATCGCCACCAATCCGGCTGACATGGCCACCAAGCTGCCCGGCGTCTATGCGGCGGGCGACGCGGCCTTCGGCTCGTCGACGATCGTGCAGGCGATGTTCCAGGGCCACAAGGCGGCCTATTACGTGCTCGGCCATCTGGAGGGCGAGGCGCATCTGGCGCCCTACCGCACGCCCTATCGCACTCGCAACGTCGTGGTGGCGCAGGATCAGGCCTGGGAAAAGCTGCCATTGCAGGAACCGGCCTTCCTCGGCCTTGGCAAGGAGCCGTTCGCCGACGCGGAAGCGCCCTATGACGACCAGACCGCGCGCGAGCAGGCGGCGCGGTGCTATCGCTGCGACACGGAAACCGGCTCGGTCGACTATTCGGTGAAGAACCGCGAGGCGATCTTCACGCTGGCGCGCACCGACAGCGGCCCGGCGACCTTCGCCCGGCTGACGCGGCAGCGGCTGGTGGCGCGGCCGGAGCCGAAGCCGGCGGCGCGGGCGACGTTCGACGACCTGGTGTTCCTGCCGGCGAACCTGACCCGGCTGGTGATCGACCCCTATCGCGAGGCGTGCAAGTCGAAGACCGATCTCGGCAGCGGGCTCGATCTGGCGCAGCCGCTGCTGATCGGCGGCTTCGAGACAGCGCCCGAGGCGATCGGGCGGGCGGTCGACGCGGTGCTGGCGCAGCAGGGCGGTGCCTATCTCGGCCGCGTGCCGCTGCCGGGCATGACAGCGCCGTGGTTGCAATTGGTCGGCGAGCCGACCTCGGGCTCGGTCGCGGCGGCGGCGCTGATCGCGCGGGTCGGGCTCGGCGAAGTGCCGTCGCTGCCGGCGGCGCAGCGGCCGGGGCAGCTGGTCGGGCTGGTGGTGACGCCGTCGAATGTCGACGTGGTGGTGCCGTTCGCGGTCGCGGCCAAGGCGGACCTGCTGATCCTCGACGGCACCGGCCACCTCGGCGATGCTTGGGCGGATCTCGCCGGCGCGCCGGACCTGGGGCTGATCCAGAAGGTGGTCGGCATCACCCGGGCGTTGAAGGCGGAGGAGATGATCCCGCTCGTCTGGTTCGGTGGCTTGCGCTCGGGTACAGACCTGGCCAAAGCGCTGGCGCTCGGCTGCAATGCCGGGCTCGGCAATGTGGCGGCGGCGCTGGCCTGCGGCGGGCGGATCGAACCGGCCGGCGTGGCGTTCGACCAGCCGGACGAGGCGGCGGCGACGAAGATGCTCGCGGCCTATGTCCAGGCGGCGGTCTCCGAAGCGCTGATGATGGCGCGCTGCACCGGCAAGACCAACGTCCACAATCTCGAACCGGAAGACCTGCGCTCGATCACCCTTGCGGCGCAGAAGACCACGGGCATCGTCATGGCCGGGGTGAAGAAGGCCGGCTGATCGGCCGGCCATGATCCGGGAGTGCGCCGAGCCGGCGCATTCCCCGGGCTGCAAGGGGGACGGCTGCCGGTCCGCCCGCTGGCGCAGGGCCGTGTTGCGTTCGGGCGAGCGTGGTTGCCCGGGGGCCGGCGATTGCGCTAACCATCGCAGCGAGGTCGCCAGCGAAGCGACCGGGTCGGTTGCGGTTTCCCGCCGATCGCGGCTCCCGCGCCATCCGCAGCAACCGGACCGGAAATGCCCGAAATCGATGCCGTCCTGCTCGTGTCCCTGGTGGCTGTCGCCTTTGCCGCCGGGTTTGTCGATTCGATCGCCGGCGGCGGCGGGTTGCTGACCCTGCCGGCCTTGCTGATCGCCGGGTTGACGCCGGCGGCGGCGGTGGCGACCAACAAGGTGCAGAGCGTATTCGGCACGGCGGCGGCGACGTGGACGATGTGGCGGGCCGGCTATGTCGACCTGCGGCGCTATTGGCCGGCGGTGGTCGCGGCGGCGATCGGCTCGGCGATCGGCGCGCTGGTGGTGCAGGCGATCGATCCGAGCGCGCTCGCGGCGATCATGCCGGCGGTGCTGGTGGTAGTGGCGGTCTATTTCCTGCTGACGCGGCGGCTGGCGGATCATGCCAGCGAACCGCGTCTCGGGGGGCGCGGCTTCGCGCTGGGGCCGACGCCGGCGATCGGCTTCTATGACGGGGTGTTCGGGCCGGGCACCGGATCGTTCTTCATGCTCGCCTGCGTGTCGCTCCTCGGGCTCGACGCGCGCCGCGCCACGGGGACGACCAAGCTTCTCAACTTCACCACCAACGCGGCGGCGTTCGTCGCCTTCCTGCTCGGCGGCGCGATGGTGTGGTCGATCGGGCTGGCGATGGCGGCGGGGCAGGTCGTCGGGGCCTGGCTCGGGGCCAAGGCGGCGATCGGGCATGGCGCCAAGCTGGTGCGGCCGCTGATCGTGGTGATGTGCGTCGGCATGGCGATCCGGCTGTGCTGGCCGGCGAGCCATCCGATCGGCGGCGCGGTGCGGGCGTTGCTGGGGATCGGCTGACGGCTGGTGCTTGGGCTGTCAGTTTGCGGTGAGTTCGCGCAGCTGGCGACCGGCGTCGAGATAGATGACCGGGTTTTGCGCCTCGCCGCGGACGCGGGTCTCATAGTGCAGATGCGGGCCGGTGGAGCGGCCGGTCGAGCCGATGCCGCCGATGGTGTCGCCGAGTTCGACCTTGTCGCCGACCTCGACGTCGATGCGCGACAGATGGCCGTAGCGGGTGGTGATGCCGTTGCCGTGGTCGATCTCGACCATCAGGCCATAGCCGCCCTCGCGATCGGCGTTGATGACGGTGCCAGCGGCGGTGGCCAGCACCGGGTCGCCGGTATCGCCGCGATAGTCGACGCCGGTATGCATGGCATCGATGCCGAGGAACGGGTCGCGGCGGGCGCCGAAGCCCGACGTGACCGTCGGACTGCCGGGCACGGGGACCGCAAGGGGCACGCGCTTCAGCACCGAGCGGGCGCCGTCGAGGCGGACGAGGGCCTGTTCGGCGCGGGTGAGCGCGGCGGCGAGTTCGCCGGAGCCGAGCGGCACCAGCGGGCCGCCGGTCGCGGCCGGCAACGGACGGGCGGCGGCTTCCTTCGGCGCCGGCAGGGCGATGCCGAGGCGGGTGGCGACACGCTCGAAGCGGCCGAGATTGGTCTCGGCGGTGCGCACGACCCGGTCGAGCGAAACCAGTTGTTCGGAGACGATGCGGCCAAGCTCGGCGTCGACGGCGCCGACGCTGGCGACGGCGGTCTTGGCATCGAGCCGGGTCATCGGACGAAGGCCGCCGACGGGCGGCGCCTCCAGCGGCTTCGGGCGGACCGAGCCGGTGACGTCGGCGGGCACGCTTGGGGCATAGCCGAGCGGCGTGGCGGCGGGGATGGCGCCGGCCTTGCCGGCGGGCTTCGCCGGCGTGCCGAGGCCGGCGGCGCGGTCCATCAGCTGGGCGATGCGCTGGTTGTGGTCCTTGAGCGAATCCTGGCGGCGGATGAGTTCGGCGACGCGGGTCTCGAGCGCCTGCTGGTCGATCAGCTGGCGGGAATTGACCCGGTCGATCTGGGCGCGCAGCGACGCGAGGCGGTCCTCGTAGGCGTGCTGCAGCCGGGCATGGCGGGCAATGGTGCCGCCAATGATGTCGTCGCGATACATCAGGTAGGCGGTGGCGCCGAGATAGGCGAAGCCGAGAAACACCGCGATGATGCCGGCGAGCAGGCCGATCCACGGCTGGATGGTGAAGCTGCGGGAGCTCTCGCCGCGCGAGATGGTGATGGTGTGGCCCGTATTGCGCCTGCCGAACTCAGTCCGACGCTCGCCCGCCGGAGCCTTTGGGGTACGCGACATGAGCCAACCTTCCGCACAATCGACAGGTCCGACGGATACCGGATCGACGACGATTGTTGACGGTTATGGTTAAACTTCCCTTATCGCGACCAAGGACTGCGGGCGACCGGGCGGCGATCAAAGCGCCTCGACCGCCTTCAGCACTTCCTCGGCGTGGCCGTCGACCTTGACCTTGGGCCAGGCACGGGCGACGACGCCGTTGCCGTCGATCAGGAAGGTGGCGCGTTCGACGCCCATGTACTTCTTTCCATACATGGATTTTTCCACCCAGACGCCGAAGGCCTCCATCGTCGCGTGTTCGGCGTCGCTGGCGAGACGGACCTTGAGCTCATGCTTGGCGATGAACTTGTCATGGCTCTTCGCGGTATCGCCGGAAATCCCGATGACGGTGACGCCGAGCGCGGCAAAGCGGTCGGCGAGGCAGGAGAAGCCGATGGCTTCCTTGGTGCAGCCGGGGGTGTCGTCGCGCGGATAGAAATAGACCACGACCGGCTTGCCCTTCAGGTCGGAAAGGCGCAGCGAGCCGCCGCCATCGGCGGGGAGCTGGAAGTCGGGGGCGGCATCGCCGGGGGTGAGGGCCATCGTTCGCCTTCCTTTCGTCGTCTTGCTGTCGCAAAAAACCGCAGCGCCGGTCGGCATCGCCGACGCGTCGTGGTGGAGCCTTGCAGATACGTGCCCGCTTTGCACCTGGATCGGCGAGGTGAAATTGTGGGCGAAACGCCTTTTCGGGCGACACCGGCACGGGGAACTGGCAAGACGATTCGAGCCGGGTCGCCGAGCGAATCCCTGTCCGGGCGCCGCCGAGCCGTGCCGATCAGTCCTTCAGGAGCGGAATGACCGACCAGACCGAAGCCCCTCTGCCCGCCGCGCCACCGCGCCGCAGCCGGCGTCTGGTTTCGCTTGCCGTCTCAGTCGGCCTTGCCGCGATGGGCATGATCGCGGTGGTGCTGATCGTGCTGGCGACGATGCTGAGCTTCGGGCCGCTGACGCTGTTCGGCGGGCGGGAGGCGGCGATCGACAGCCTGCGCGACACGTTCGGCGCCACTGCCAAGGTCGAGGTCGGCAACGTCAAGCTGCGCTGGTCGGTCGACCGGGGGCCGATCGTGCGGGTCACCGGCGTCGAGGTCGAGCAGGAAGGCCGGTTCGGCGCCAGCGTGCCGCAGGTCGACATCGCGATCGACGGCTGGCGCCTGCTCGGGTTCGAGGCGGTGGCGCGGCATATCACCGTTTCCAGGCCGATGATCCGCTATATCGAGATCCGCGAGGAGGCGCCCGGCGTCGCCAAGGCCGATCAGGCGCCGATCACCCGCTCGGTGATCGAGGATCTGGTGACGGGGCTGGCGCCGGTGGCGCAGGTGGCGCAATCGGGGCTGGAGAGCGTCAGCGTCAGCGACGGCGTCATCGAGTTCGTCCGCCGCGACGGCGGCTACGAGCGGCGCTGGCAATTGCCCGACGTCAGTGCCGAGCTGGCGATCGGCGCCGATGGCTCGGCCGATCTCAAGACGGCGGGGCAGGGCGTCGACGGCCGCTGGACGCTGTCGGCGGCGCGACTGGTGCGGCCGGACGGTTCGTCGCGGATCACCGGCGAGGCGACCGACATCATCGTGTCGGACTGGCTGGCCGATCTCGGGCCGCACATGGCGGTCGGCTCGCCGCTCTATCCGGGCTTCACCATCGATATCGATCCGGAGGGACGGCTGACTGCGGCAACGGCGACGCTCGGCATCGGCAAGGGCGTGCTGCGCTTCGGACCGTTGATTACCGACCGGCTGCATGTGGACGAGGCGCAGTTCGGCTTGGCGTGGGAGCCGAACGAGCAGCGCTTCGCCATCACCCGCTCGACCTTCGCCTCGGGCGCCAACCGGATTGCCGTCGAGGGGACGCTGACGCCGCCGAAGCCGCGCGATCCGACGCCGGTGTGGCGGACGACGATCAATCTGGTCTCCGGGCAGCTGGCGCCGGAAGCCGTGGCGCTGGCGCCGCCGCTGAAGCTCGGCAGCGGCACGATGGAGATGAGCTTCGATCCGCGCCTCAAGGTGCTGACGTTCGAGCGGGGCCGGGTCAGCTGGCGCGATACCGGCGTGCAGATGACCGGCGCGATGAACCTCACCAATCCGGTGCCGTCGCTGACGATGGACCTGCAGTTCGGCGCGATCCCGACGACGGAAATCAAGCAGGTGTGGCCGAGCTGGGTGGCGCCGCCGGCGCGGACCTGGTTC
The DNA here is from genome assembly GCA_016793065.1 of Hyphomicrobiaceae bacterium. Taxonomy (GTDB): domain Bacteria; phylum Pseudomonadota; class Alphaproteobacteria; order Rhizobiales; family Ancalomicrobiaceae; genus JAEULV01. The sequence goes on along the minus strand of JAEULV010000072.1, from coordinate 2,735 downwards.
CTGACGCACGCTGAGAAGGGACGGGCGCTCGAGGGCGGGCGGATCAAGCTCGATCTGCCGAAGGTCGACGATCCGTCGACCTGGGGGCGCGACCCGATCAATCTCGCCATCCGCTTCGAAGGGCTGGAAATCGCCAGTTTCGGCGATGTTCCGCCGGTGGGCGACGCTCGCGGCCTGATCACGATCCGCGATCGCAAGCTGCTGTTCGCCGTCGAGCGCGGCAGCCTCGTCACCCATTCCAACCGGCGGGCGAATGTCAGCAAGCTCGATTTCACCCTCGACGATGTGGCCAAGCCCGTTCCCTATTCGCAGACGCGGATGCAGATCGGCGGCGACATCGCGGCGCTGGCGGAAATCGCCGATGCCGATCCGATCTTCGCGCTGAAGGGCACCGGGATCGAGGCGGGCGCGCTGACCGGGACGGCAAGCGGCTGGCTGCAAACGGAATTCGCGCTGGAGGCGGACGTCAAGCCGGAGAAGGCCCGCGTCAAGGCCGAGCTGAACCTCGACGGATTTGCCTCGGCGAAGCCGATCGACGGACGCAAGATCAGCGGCGGCAAGTTGAAGCTGCTGGTGGAGGGCGACGTCGCCAAGATCGTCGGCAAGGCGCAGGTCGACGGGTTGGCGATCGACCTCGATCTGGTGATGAGCCGGGGCGGCGGCGCCGGCGACCGGCGCGGCGTCAAGGTGGTGCTCGACGACGACGGCCGCAAGAAGCTCGGCGCCGATCTCGGCGATCTGATCAAGGGCAAGACGCCGATCAGCCTCAACCAGGGCCAGGACGGCGGGCAGAAGATCGAGGTCGACCTGACCCAGGCGAAGCTGTTCGTGCCGGTGTTCTCGTTCACCAAGGGCGCCGGGGTGCCGGGCAAGGCCAGCTTCGACCTCACCTCGAAGGAAGGGCAGGGCGGGCGGATCGACAATCTGGTGATCGAGTCCGAGGGCGTCGACATTCGCGGCGCGCTGCAGTTCGATGCCGGCAACCAGATCACCCGGGCGGAGTTCGGCCGGTTTGCCCTGCGCAAGGGCGACGAGGCGAAGCTGCGGTTCTCGCGCGGAGCCAACGGCGCGGAAGTCGGGCTCGATATCGGCGGCTTCGATGCGCGCGGATTTCTGCTGGGGATCAAGAAGGGGCGCGATGATCCGCCCGCCGCGGCCGCTGCCGGCGGGCCGGCGCAGGGGCGCGATGCCAACCTGACGATCCGGGCGGCGCGGCTGACCGGCTTCAACAACGAGTCGATGACCGACACGGTGGTCGAGGTGGTGCAGCGCAAGGGCGTGGTGCAGAAGCTGACGATCACCGGGCGGTTCGGCGGCGGACGCTCGATCGACGCGCAGATCCGCAGCGAGGGCAGCAAGCGGACGCTGGTGTTCACGACGGACGATCTCGGGGCGCTGCTGCGGTTCCTCGACATCTACGGCAGCGTCGAGGGCGGCAACGCCCGGATCACCGCCAACCTGACCGGTCCAGGCGCCTCCAGCGGCCGGCTGGAGGCCAACCGGTTCCGCATCAAGGACGACCAGAACGTCCAGCGCATCACCTCGGAAGCGGCGACCAAGGCGCGGACCGACAGCGCCGGCGCAGGCTTCGACAAGATGGTGGTGCAGTTCTCGACCCAGCGCGGGCAGGTCAACATCCTCGACGCGGTGCTGCGCGGCCCCGAGGTCGGCGCCATCGCCAACGGCCAGATCGACATCGATCGCGGGCGGATGCTGATCAACGGTACCTATATCCCGGCCTATGGGCTCAACAACCTGTTGTCGCGCATCCCGCTGCTTGGCGAAATCGCCACCGGTGGGCGCAACGAAGGCCTGCTCGGGGTGACCTTCCGGGTGTCGGGGCCGGTCGAGGACCCGGTGCTGCAGGTCAACCCGATGTCGGCGATCGCACCGGGGATCTTCCGCAAGATCTTCGAGTATCGCGATCTCGAAGAAAAGCCGAGACAGGGCGGCGCCAATCCGCCATCGGGCGGCGGAAACTGAAAATCCGGCGGGGCCGAGGCCCGCGCCGGATCGTGGAAGATGGGCTGACTGGTGCGCCGGCGCCCGTCACGGCGGCGCGATGCGGCGCTTGGCCAGGCCGCGCCGGGCGCGCCCGATCAGGCGGCGCGGACCTTTTGCAGGAAGCCCGTCACTTCGCCATGCAGCCGGTCGGCGAGCCCGCCCAGTTCGTCGGCCGAGCCGAGGACGCTCGACGCGGCATCGCGGGAGTGGCCGACGGCGCGGGTGACGCCGCTGATATTGGCGGTGACTTCCTGGGTGCCGCGCGAGGCCATCTGGACGTTGCGGGAGATTTCGTCGGTGGCGGCGCCCTGTTCCTCGATGGCAGCGGCGATGGCGGTGGAGAACTCGCTCATCTGCCGGATCAGCTTGGAAATGCCGTCGATGGCATCGGCCGAACCGGTCGTCGCCATCTGGATAGCGCTGATCTGGTTGGCGATTTCGTTGGTGGCCTTCGAGGTCTGGTCGGCAAGCTGCTTGACCTCCTGTGCCACCACGGCAAAGCCGCGACCGGCCTCGCCGGCGCGGGCGGCCTCGATCGTGGCGTTGAGGGCGAGCAGGTTGGTCTGGGCGGCGATGTCGCTGATCAACTTGATGATGGTGCCGATCTTGCTCGCCGCGTCGGAGAGTTCCTGCACCTTGGCAACGGTGTTGACGGCGTTGCGCACGGCTTCCTGGCCGATCTGGGCCGACGTCGACACGGTCTGGCTGATCTCGCGCACCGAGGTCGAGAG
>JAEULV010000052.1 GCA_016793065.1 Hyphomicrobiaceae bacterium | reverse complement strand
CCTCGCCGGCCTCGGCGGCGCCGATACCCTCATCGGCGGCACCGGCGACGACACCGCCGACTATGCCGCCTCCACCGCCGCCGTCACCGTCAACCTCGCCACCGGCTTGGGTTCCGGCGGCGACGCCCAGGGCGACAGTCTTTCCGGCATAGAACACCTCGCCGGCTCCGCCCTCGACGATCGCCTCACCGGCGACGCCAACGCCAACCGCCTCGACGGCGGCGCCGGCAATGATACGCTCACCGGCGGCGCCGGCAGCGATGCCCTGATCGGCGGCGCCGGCACCGACACCGCCGACTTCAACGCCGCCACCAGCGGTGTCGTCGTCGATCTTGCCAATGGCATCGGTTCCGGCGGCGAGGCCGACGGCGACACCTATTCCGGCATCGAACGGGTGGTCGGCTCGGCCTTCGCCGACCACATCACCGGCGATCTCGGCGACAACACCCTGCTCGCCGGCTCCGGCAACGACACGCTGATCGGCGGCGCCGGCGCCGACAGCCTCGACGGTGGCCTTGGCACCGACACCGTCGACTATTCCGGCTCCGCCGCCGCCGTCACCATCGACCTCGACGCAGGCACCGCCAGCGGCGGCGATGCCGTCGGCGACGTGCTGGTCAGCATCGAACGCCTGGTCGGCTCCGGCCAGGCCGACACCCTCACCGGCGACGCCCTCGTCAACTCCATCGACGGCGGCGCCGGCAACGACCGCATCGACGGCGGCGCCGGCGGCGATACGCTTGTCGGCGGCGCCGGTCTCGACACCCTCGACTATGCCGCCTCCAGCGGCGCCGTCACGGTCAACCTTGCCACCTCCGCCGTCGCCGGCGGCGATTCCGATGGCGACGTCGTCTCCGGCTTCGAGAACGTCACCGGCTCGGCCTTCGACGACAGCCTCGTCGGCACCACCGGCGTCAACATCATCGAGGGTGGCGCCGGCGCCGACGAAATTCGCGCCGGCGGCAATGCCGATACCCTGCGCGGCGGGGCCGGCGACGACAGCCTCGTCGGCGAGGCCGGCGCCGACGTCATCGAGGGCGGCGACGGCGAGGACACCGCCGACTATGCCGGGTCGTCGATCGGCGTGACGGTCAATCTGGCGACCGGCGTCGGCACCGGCGGCGATGCCCAGGGCGACACGCTCTCCGGCGTCGAAAACCTCATCGGCTCGTCGCTCGACGATACCCTGACCGGCGACGCGGCGGCGAACTCCATCGACGGCGGTTCCGGCAACGACATGCTCGTCGGCGGCGCCGGCGCCGATTCGATCTTCGGCGGCATCGGCTCGGATACCGTCAACTATGCCGCCTCCCTCGCCGCTGTCACCGTCGACCTCGGTGCCGGCACGGCGCTCGGCGGCGATGCCGCCGGCGACGTCATCAGCGGCGTTGAAAACCTCATCGGCTCGGCGCTGGCTGACACGCTCACCGGCGACAATGACGCCAACACCCTGAGCGGCGCCGGCGGCGCCGACCTCCTCGCCGGCGGCGCCGGCGCCGACCGCCTTGATGGCGGCGCTGGCGACGACAGCCTGATCGGCGGCGCCGGCAGCGACGCCCTCGACGGCGGCGCCGGCGTCGACACCGCCGACTACTCCGCTTCGAGCGCGGCGATTAGCGTCAACCTCGTCGCCGGCACCGGTTCCGGCGGCGATGCCCAGGGCGACAGCCTCGGCGGCATCGAGCGGGTCATCGGCTCCGGCGGCAACGATACCCTGATCGCCGGCGCCGGCGACAACTACCTCGAGGGCGGCGGCGGTGACGACAGCCTCACCGGCGGCGACGGCGCCGATACCCTGGTCGGCGGCCTCGGCACCGATACCATCGATTATGTCGATTCCGCCGCCGGCGTTTCGGTCAATCTCGCCACCGGCGCGGCCAGCGGCGGCGCCGCCGCCGGCGATGTCATCTCCGGCGTCGAGCGCGTCATCGGCTCCACCTATGGCGACACGCTGGTCGGCGATGCCGCCGCCAATTCCCTCGACGGCGGTGCCGGCAACGATCGCCTGATCGGCGGCGCCGGCGCCGACACCCTCGCCGGCGGCGTCGGCAACGACACCGCCGACTATTCCGGCTCGACCTCCGGCGTCTCGATCAACCTGACGCTTGCCACCGCCCTCGGCGGCGACGCCGACGGCGACGTGTTCTCCTCGATCGAGAATGTCACCGGCACCGCCCATGCCGATACCCTGGTCGGCGACACCGCCGGCAATTCGCTCGATGGCGCCGCCGGTGCCGATACCATCATTGCCGGCACCGGCGCCGACACCCTCCTCGGCGGTCTCGGCGACGACCTGTTGCGCGGCGACGGCGACGGCGACGTCATCGACGGCGGCGACGGCACCGACACCGCCGATTATGCCGTCTCCATCGACGCCGTCACCGTCAACCTCGCCACCGGCCTCGGCACCGGCGGCGATGCCCAGGGCGACACCCTCGCCAATGTCGAGAACATCGTCGGCTCGGCCCTGGCCGACATTCTGACCGGCGCCGCCGGCGCCAACTCGCTCAACGGCGCCGCCGGCGACGATACCCTGGTCGGCGGCGCCGGCGCCGACAGCCTGGTCGGCGGTTCCGACACCGACACCGCCAGCTATGCCGGCTCCGCCGCCGCCGTCACCGTCAACCTCACCCTCGGCACCGGCCTGGGCGGCGACGCCGAGGGCGACACCCTCGTCACCGTCGAGAACCTGATCGGCACCGATCATGACGACCGCCTGACCGGCGACGCGGCCGTCAACGTCCTCAGCGGCGGCGCCGGCAGCGACAGCCTCGCCGGTGGCGGGGCCGCCGACACCCTCGCCGGCGGCGACGGCGACGATACCCTGACCGGCGGCACCGGTGCCGACGAACTTGACGGCGGCGCCGGCATCGACACCATCGACTATGCGACCTCGACCGCCGCCGTCATCGCCAGCCTCGAATCCGGCTTCGGCACCGGCGGCGATGCCCAGGGCGACAGCTACCTCGCGGTCGAGAACGTCGTCGGCTCGGCCTATGCCGACACCCTGACCGGCAATGCCGACGCCAACCTTCTCGTCGGCGGCGCCGGCAACGACGTCATCTTCGGCGGAACCGGCGCCGACACCCTGCGCGGTGGCGACGGCAATGACAGCCTGCTGGGCGGCGCCGGCGCCGACGTGCTCGACGGCGGCGACGGCATCGACACCGCCGACTATTCCTCGGCGGCGATCGGCGTCGGCGTCGATCTGCAGGCCGGCGTCGGCACCGGCGAGGCCGCGGGCGACACCTTCGTCGCCATCGAGCGTGTGCTCGGCTCGGCCTATGCCGACACGCTCACCGGCGACGCCTCCGACAATACCTTCGACGGCTTTGCCGGCAATGACCGCCTCAGCGGCGGCGCCGGTGCCGACCTCCTCTCCGGCGGCGATGGCAACGACACAGTCGCTGGCGGCGCCGACGCCGACCAGCTGACCGGCGGAGCCGGCATCGACACGCTCGACTATTCCGCCTCGACGCTCGGTGTGACCATCAACCTCGCCGACGGCACCGGCGCCGGCGGCGACGCCGCCGGCGACATCCTCGCCGAATTCGAGCGGATCATCGGTTCTGGCCAGGCCGACGTGCTGACCGGCGACGCCGAAGCCAACAGCATCGCCGGCGGCGCCGGCAACGACACCCTCGCCGGCGGCGGCGATGCCGATACCCTCGCCGGCGGCGACGGCACCGACGTCGCCGACTATCGCGCCTCGCTCGGCGGCGTCACCATCGATCTGGTCTCCGGCATCGGCATCGGCGGCGATGCCCAGGGCGACGTGCTGTCCGGCATCGAATCGGTGCTGGGATCGTCCTTCGCCGACACGCTCACCGGCGATGCCGGCGCAAACAGCCTGGTCGGCGGCGCCGGCAACGATACGCTCGTCGGCGCCGGCGGCGCCGATATCCTCGTCGGCGGCGGCAACACCGACACCGCCGACTATTCCGCCTCAAGCACCGGCGTCAGCGTAAACCTCGCCTCGGGCACCGGCACCGGCGGCGATGCCGAGGGCGATACGCTGGCCGAAATCGAGCGCCTGCTCGGGTCATCGGTCAACGACACCCTCGTCGGTAATGCCGATGTCAACACCCTCGAGGGCCAGGGCGGCAACGACACGCTGGCCGGCGCCGGCGGCGGCGACATCCTCATCGGCGGCACCGGCTTCGACACGCTCGACTATACCGGCTCGGCCGCCGCCGTGACCGTCAACCTGCTGACCGCCGCGACCGGCGGCGGCGATGCCGACGGCGACGTCATCAGCGAGGTCGAGGCGATCCTCGGTTCGGCCCATGCCGACCTGCTGACCGGTGACGGCAGCAACAACCGCCTCGTCGGCAATGCCGGCGCCGACACCCTGTCCGGCGGCCTCGGCAGCGACACGCTCGACGGCGGCGACGGCAATGACAGCTTGATCGGCGGCGGCGACAATGACGCCATCGACGGCGGCGCCGGCGTCGACACCATCGACTACCTCGCCTCCCTCGTCGGCGTCACCGTCGACCTCGCGGCCGGAACCGGCGTCAGCGGCGATGCCCAGGGCGATACCATCGCCAATGTCGAGAACATCATCGGTTCGTCGCTCGACGACGAGCTCTACGGCACCGCCGGCGCCAATTCGCTTTCCGGCGGCGCCGGCAGCGATCTTCTGGTCGGCGGTGCCGGCGCCGACAGCCTCATTGGCGGCTCGGGCGTCGATACCGTCTCCTATGCCGCTTCGTCGGCCGGCGTCACCGTCAATGTCGCCCTCGGCACCGGCCTCGGCGGCGACGCCGAGGGCGACGTCCTCAACTCCATCGAAAACCTGGTCGGCTCGGCCAGCGCCGACACGCTCACCGGCTCGTCCGCCGCCAACGATCTCGACGCCGGCGCCGGCGACGACGTGCTCGACGGCGCGGCCGGTGCAGATACGCTGTCGGCCGGCGACGGCGCCGACCTCCTCACCGGCGGCGCCGGCGCCGACGTCCTCGACGGCGGAGCCGGCACCGATACGGCGGATTATTCCGGGTCTGCGAGCGCGGTGACGGTCGATCTTGCCGGCGGGGTGGGGTCTGGCGGCGATGCGCAGGGCGATACGCTGAGCCTGATCGAGGCGGTGGTCGGGTCCGACTTCGGCGATCTGCTGACCGGCACGTCCGGGGTCAACACGCTGACCGGCGGGCTCGGCGACGACAGCCTGATCGGCGGGGCGGGGGCGGATCGCCTCGACGGCGGCGACGGCCAGGACACGGTCGACTACGACGCCTCCAACGCGGCGGTGACGGTCAGCCTTGCCTCGGGCACGGGCCTTGGCGGCCATGCCGAGGGCGACGTGCTGGCGGCGGTCGAGCGGGTGATCGGCTCCGACTTCGACGACCATCTGACCGGCGGCGCCGGCAGCGACACGCTCGACGGCGCGCTCGGCAACGACACGCTGGTCGGAGGCGCCGGCGGCGACGTGTTGACCGGCGGCATCGGCACCGACACGGTCAGCTATGCCGGCTCCGGCGCCGGCGTCACCGTCAACCTGACCTTCGGCACGGCGGCCGGCGGCGACGCCCAGGGCGACGTCATCTCCGGCATCGAGAACCTGATCGGTTCCGCCTCGGCCGACATCCTCACCGGCGACGCCAGCGCCAACACCCTGTCGGGCGGCGCCTCCGCCGATACCCTGTCGGGCGGCATCGGCGCCGACGCGCTCAATGGCGGCGACGGCGACGACAGCCTGACCGGCGGCGCCGACGGCGACGCCATCGACGGCGGCAACGGCACCGACACCGTCGACTATTCGGCGTCGAGCGCGGCGGTGACGGTGGATCTGGCCAACGGCACCGCCGGCGGCGGCGACGCGGCCGGCGACGTGCTGACGGCGGTCGAGAACCTGATCGGCTCGGGTCTTGCCGATACGCTCACCGGCGGCACCGGCGCCAACCGCCTCGACGGCGGCGCCGGCGATGATCTTCTCACCGGCGGCGCCGGCGCCGACAGCCTTGTCGGCGGCGGCGGCACCGACACCATCGACTACTCGGCCTCCTCCGCCGGCGTCACCCTCGATCTCGCCGCCGGCACCGGCCTTGGCGGCGACGCCGAGGGCGACACCGTCTCCGGCATCGAGCGCGTCGTCGGCTCCGGCCAGGCCGACCGCCTCTCCGGCGATGCCGGCGCCAACGAACTCACCGGCGGCGCCGGCGCCGATCTGATCGAGGGCCGCGGCGGCGCCGACACCCTCGACGGCGGCGACGGCGACGACACCCTGTCGGGCGGCGCCGGCGCCGACATCGTCTCCGGCGGCGCCGGCATCGACACCGCCGACTATGCCGGCTCGTCCGCCGGCGTCACCATCGACCTTGGCGCGGCGACGGCCTCCGGCGGCGACGCCCAGGGCGACGCCCTCTCCGGCATCGAGAACCTGATCGGCGGCGGCTCGGCCGACGTGCTGACCGGCGACAGTGGCGACAACAGCCTCACCGGCGGCGCCGGCGACGACACCCTGTCGGGCGGCGCCGGCACCGATACCCTGTCGGGCGGCCTCGGCGCCGACCTGCTCGCCGGCGGCGCCGGCGCCGATGCCCTCGACGGCGGCGACGGCGAGGACCGCGTCACCTATACCGCCTCGACCACGGCGGTCACCGTCGATCTCGCCGCCGGCACCGGCTCCGGCGGCAACGCCCAGGGCGACACCCTGACGGCGATCGAACACCTGACCGGCTCGGCCTATAACGACCGGCTCTCCGGCAATGCCGCTGCCAACGACCTCGTCGGCGGCGCCGGCGACGACGCCCTCATCGGCCTTGCCGGCGACGACAGCCTCGACGGCGGCGACGGCGCCGACACCCTCACCGGCGGCGACGGCGCCGACGTCCTTGCCGGCGGCGCCGGCACCGACACCGCCGACTATTCCGCCTCGACCGGCGCCGTCACCATCGACCTTGGCGGCGGCACCGCCGACGGCGGCGACGCCACCGGCGACGTGCTCTCCGGCATCGAGCGCCTCATCGGCTCGGCCCTTGCCGATACTCTCGCCGGCACCACCGGCGCCGATACCCTCGTCGGCAATGCCGGCAACGATTTCCTCACCGGCGGCGCCGGCGCCGACGTGCTGACCGGCGGCGCCGACATCGACACCGCCAACTATGCCGGCTCCGCCGCCGGCGTCTCCATCAGCCTCGCCTCCGGCATCGCCCAGAACGGCGATGCCCAGGGCGACGCCCTCTCCGGCATCGAGAACCTCATCGGCTCCGGCTCGGCCGACACCCTCACCGGCGATGCCGGCGCCAATGCCCTGACCGGCAATGGCGGCAACGACGTGCTGACCGGCCTCGCCGGCGCCGACGCCCTCGATGGCGGCGCCGGCACCGACACCGCCAACTATGCCGCCTCGAGCGCCGCCGTCACCGTCGATCTCGCCGCCGGCACCGGCCTCGGCGGCGACGCCGAGGGCGATACCCTCAGCCAGATCGAGCGCGTCGTCGGCTCCGATCACGACGACACCCTCGCCGGTGCCGCCAGCGCCGACGACCTCAACGGCGGCGCCGGCAACGACCTGCTCGCCGGCCTCGCCGGCGCCGATACCCTCGCCGGCGGCGGCGGCACCGACACCGCCGACTATTCCGCCTCGACCGCCGCCGTCTCCGTCAATCTCGCGCTCGCCGCCGCCTCGGGCGGCCATGCCGAGGGCGACGTCATCTCCGGCATCGAGAACCTCATCGGCTCGGCCGACGCCGATACCCTGATCGGCGATCTCGGCGCCAACACCCTCACCGGCAATGCCGGCGCCGACCAGCTCTCCGGCGCCGCGGGCGCCGACAGCCTCGTCGGCGGCGCCGGCAACGACCTGCTCACCGGCGGCGACGGCGCCGACCGCCTCGACGGCGGCGCCGACATCGACACCGCCGACTATTCCGCCGCCACCGCCGGCATCGCCGTCAGCCTCGCCAGCGGCGCCGGCACCGCCGGCGAAGCCGACGGCGACGTGCTGATCGCCATCGAGAACGTCGCCGGCTCCGCCCAGGCCGACGTCATCACCGGTTCCTCCGGCGCCAACACCCTCACCGGCAATGCCGGCGACGACAGCCTCGCCGGCCTCGCCGGCGCCGACCGCCTCGATGGCGGCGCCGGCACCGACACTGCCGACTATTCCGCCTCGTCGGCCGCCGTCACCGTCAGCCTCGTCACCAATGCCGGCACCGGCGGCGACGCCCAGGGCGACGTCCTCGTCGCCATCGAGCGCCTCGTCGGCTCCGCCCACGCCGATACCCTCACCGGCGACACCAACGCCAACGACCTCGTCGGCGGCGCCGGCAACGACAATCTCGCCGCCGGCGCCGGCACCGACGTCGTCGACGGCGGCGATGGCGACGACCTCATCGCCGGCGGCGCCGGCGCCGATGCGCTGACCGGCGGCGCCGGCACCGACACCGCCGACTATTCCGCCTCCGGCACCGGCGTCACCGTCGATCTCGCCGCCGGCTCCGGCGCCGGCGGCGACGCCCAGGGCGACACCCTGGCGACCATCGAGAACCTCGTCGGTTCCGGCTCCGGCGACAGCCTCGCCGGCGACGCCGCCGCCAATACCCTCTCCGGCGGCGCCGGCAACGACATCCTGACCGGCGCCGCCGGCGCCGACCGCCTCGACGGCGGCACCGGCACCGACACCGCCGACTATTCCACCTCGTCGGCCGGCGTCTCCGTCAGCCTCGCCACCGGCACCGGCACCGGCGGCGACGCCGAGGGCGACGTCCTCGTCGCCATCGAGCGCCTCGTCGGCTCCGCCTCCGCCGACACCCTCGTCGGCTCGACCGCCGCCGATACGATCGAGGCCGGCGCCGGCGACGACACCGTCACCGGTGCCGCCGGCGGCGACACCCTCGACGGCGGCGCCGGCATCGACACCCTCAGCTATGCCGGCTCGTCCGCCGCCGTCACCGTCGATCTCGCCACCCGCGCCGCCAGCGGCGGCGACGCCCAGGGCGACAGCTTCACCGGCTTTGAACGCCTCGTCGGCTCCGCCCACGCCGATACCCTCACCGGCGACGCCGCCGCCAACCGCCTCGACGGCGGCGATGGCGCCGACAGCCTCGCCGGCGGCGCCGGCGCCGACAGTCTCGTCGGCGGCATCGGCAACGACATCCTCGCCGGCGGCGAAGGCGCCGACGTGCTCGAGGGCGGCGACGGCACCGACACCATCGACTATGCCGCTTCCACCAGCGGCGTCACCGTCGACCTCGCCACCGCCACCGCCACCGGCGGCGACGCCGAGGGCGACACCTTCGCCGATGTCGAGAACGTCGCCGGCTCCGGTCTCGCCGACATCCTCACCGGCTCGGCCGGCGCCAACTCGCTCAGCGGCGGCGGCGGCGACGACACCCTCGTCGGCCTCGCCGGCGGCGATACCCTCGCCGGCGGCGCCGGCACCGACACCGCCGACTACTCCGCCTCCCTCAGCGCCGTCACCGTCAACCTCACCGCCGGCACCGGCTCGGGCGGCGATGCCGACGCCGACGTCCTCACCTCGATCGAGCGCGTCGTCGGCTCCGGCCTCGACGACAGCCTCGCCGGCTCGGCCGGCGCCGATCGCCTCGAGGGCGGCGCCGGCGCCGATCGCCTCACCGGCAATGCCGGCGCCGATACCCTCCTCGGCGGCGCCGATGCCGATACCCTCACCGGCGGCGACGGCGCCGACAGCCTCGACGGCGGCGCCGGCACCGATACCGCCGATTATTCCGCCTCGAGCGCCGCCGTCACCGTCAGCCTCACCACCGGCACCGGCACCGGCGGCGACGCCCAGGGCGATACCCTCACCCTGATCGAGCGCCTCCTCGGCTCCGCCCACGCCGACAGCCTCGCCGGCTCCGCCGCCGCCGACACCCTCGACGGCAATGCCGGCGCCGACATCATCGACGGCGGCGCCAGCGCCGACGTGCTCAATGGCGGCGACGGCGACGATACCCTCGCCGGCGGCGCCGGCGGCGATGCCCTCGACGGCGGCGCCGGCGCCGACACCGCCGACTATTCCGCCTCGAGCACCGGCGTCACCGTCAACCTCACCACCGGCGCCGGCACCGGCGGCGACGCCCAGGGCGACACCCTCGCCCTGATCGAGCGCGTCGTCGGCTCCGCCCACGCCGACAGCCTCCTCGGCTCCGCCGCCGCCGACACCCTCGAGGGCGGCGCCAGCGCCGACATCCTCAACGGCGCCGCCGGCGCCGACGATCTCGACGGCGGCGACGGCGACGACACCCTCACCGGCGGCGCCAATGCCGACGTCCTCGACGGCGGCGCCGGCACCGACACCGCCGACTACACCGCCTCCACCGCCGCCGTCACCGTCAACCTCGCCGCCGGCACCGGCCTCGGCGGCGATGCCGAGGGCGACGTCCTCTCCGCCATCGAACGCGTCCTCGGCTCCACCCTCGACGACATCCTCACCGGCAACGCCGCCGCCAACACCCTCATCGCCGGCGACGGCGCCGACCTCCTCACCGGCGGCGCCGGTGCCGACGTCCTCGATGGCGGAGCAGGGACAGATACGGCGGATTACACCGCCTCCTCGGCGGCGATCACCATCAATCTCTCCGACAATTCGGGCCTTGGCGGCGACGCCGCCGGCGACGTGATTTCCGGCATCGAGCGCATCCTCGCCACCGATCAGGCCGACATTCTCACCGGCGACGCCAACGCCAACACCTTCATCGCCGGCGCCGGCGCCGACCTGATGACCGGCGGGGCAGGGGCCGATACGCTCGACGGCGGTACCGGCACCGATACCATCAGCTATTCCGGCTCGTCGGCCGGCGTCACCGTCAATCTCGGCGCCGGCACCGGCCTTGGCGGTGATGCCGAGGGCGATGTCGTCATCGCCGTCGAAAACGTCACCGGCTCGGGCTCCGCCGACGTGCTGACCGGCACCGCCGACGTCAACACCCTCGACGGCGGCGCCGGCAACGACACGCTGATCGGTCTCGACGGCGCCGACGAACTGATCGGCGGCAGCGGCACCGACACCGCCGACTACACCGCCTCGGCCAGCGCCATCTCGGTCAACCTCGCCATCGGCGTCGGCTCCGGCGGCGATGCCCAGGGCGACACCTATTCCGGCATCGAGCGGATCGTCGGCACGGCCCTCGCCGATACGCTGATCGGCGATTCGAGCGCCAACACCCTTGTCGGCGGCAATGGCGCCGACAACCTGCAGGGCGCCGACGGCGACGACAGCCTGTCGGGCGGCGACGGCAATGACAGCCTCGTCGGCGGCGCCGGCGCCGACAACCTCAATGGCGGCAACGGCACCGACACCATCGACTACGCCGCGTCCTCGAGCGCCGTCACCGCCAGCCTTGCCAGCAACACCGGCAGCGGCGGCGATGCCGCCGGCGACGTCTATTCCGCCATCGAGCGGATCCTCGGCTCGGCCCTCGCCGACCGGCTGATCGGCGGCAGCGGCGTCGAGACGCTGGATGGCGGCGCCGGCGACGATACGGTCGTCGGCAGCGCCGGCGCCGACGTGCTTGCCGGCAATACCGGCGCCGACCTGATCGACTATTCGGCCTCGCTCGCCGCCGTCACCATCGACCTGACCGCCGGCACCGGCGTCGGCGGCGATGCCGATGGCGACACCCTGTCCGGCTTCGAGCATGTCTCCGGCTCGGCCCAGGCCGACACGCTGACCGGCGACAGCGCCGCCAACGTCCTGACCGGCAATGACGGCGACGACACCCTCATCGGCGGCGGCGCCGGCGACGTGCTGACCGGCGGCAACGGCGTCGACACCGCCGACTATCGCCTGTCGGCGACCGAGGTCACCGTCGATCTGTCGACCGGCCTCGGCAGCGGCGGCGATGCCCAGGGCGACGCGCTCTCCGGCATCGAGCGGCTGCTCGGCTCGGCCCTGTCCGACGTGCTCATCGGCGATTCCGCCAACAATACCCTCGAAGGCAATGCCGGCAGCGACCAGCTCTATGGCGGCGCCGGCATCGACCAGCTGCTCGGCGGCAATGGCGACGACCGCCTGCAGGGCGGCGCCGGCGGCGACGCGCTCGACGGCGGCGGCGGCTCCGACACCGCCGACTACGCCACCTCGGCCGTCGGCGTCACCATCGACATCGACGCCGGCACCGGCCGTGGCGGCGATGCCGAGGGCGATGCCCTGACCTCGATCGAGAACGTCGCCGGCTCCGGCGCGGTCGACTTCCTCTACGGCGACGAGAACGCCAATACGATTTCCGGCGGCGGCGGCAACGATACCCTCATCGGCCGCGGCGGCGCCGATGTGCTCATCGGCGATGCCGGCGTCGATACCGTCGACTACACCGACTCGGCCGCCGCCATCACCATCGACCTCGGCGTCGGCACCGGCGTCGGCGGCGATGCCGAGGGCGACACCTTCGCCACGATCGAGCGCATCGTCGGCACCACCCAGGCCGACGTGCTGACCGGCGACGCGGCGGCCAATACCTTCATCGGCGGCGCCGGCATCGACACCCTGTCCGGCGGCGCCGGCAGCGACAGCCTGTCCGGCGGCGACGACGACGATCTGCTGATCGGCGGCGCCGATGCCGACAGCCTGGTCGGCGGCAACGGCTCCGACACGGCCGACTACACCAGCTCGACCGCCGCCGTCACCGTCGACCTCACGACCAATACCGGCAGCGGCGGCGATGCCCAGGGCGACGTGCTCGCCGGTATCGAGCGCGTCGTCGGCTCGGCGCTGTCCGACCGGCTGACCGGCTCGACCACCGACGATACCCTGGTCGGCAATGACGGCGACGACACCCTGGTCGGCACGCTCGGCGGCGACACGCTCGACGGCGGCCTTGGCGTCGACACCGCCGACTATTCGGCCTCCAGCGCGGCGGTCACCGTCAGCCTGTTCTCCGGCGCCGGCCTTGGCGGCACCGCCGAGGGCGACGTGCTGGTGTCGATCGAGCGCGTCGTCGGCTCCGACAACAACGACAGCCTCACCGGCAATACCGGCGCCAACACCCTTGAGGGCGGCATCGGCAACGACACGCTCGTCGGCGGCGGCGGTTCCGATCAGCTCAACGGCGGCGCCGGCGTCGACACCGCCGACTATTCCGCCTCGTCGAGCGGCGTCACCATCAATCTCGCCACCGCCACCGGCTCGGGCGGCGACGCCCAGGGCGACGGCCTGACCGCGATCGAACGCGTCGTCGGCTCCAGCCTTGCCGACACGCTGATCGGCGACACCGGCGCCAATACGCTTGAGGGCGGCGCCGGCATCGACTGGCTGTCCGGCGGCGCCGGCATCGATACCCTGCTTGGCGGCACCGGCGACGACACGCTGGTCGGCGGCGCCGGCGCCGACAGCCTCGACGGCGGCGCCGATATCGATATCGCCGACTACTCCGCCTCGCTCACCGGCGTCACCGTCAATCTGGCGGCCGGCACCGGCGTCGGCGGCGACGCCCAGGGCGACGTGCTGACCACGATCGAAGGCGTCTGGGGCTCCTCGCTCGCCGACGTGCTGACCGGCAACACCGGCTCCAACATCCTGTCCGGCGGCGACGGCGACGACAGCCTCGTCGGCGGCGCCGGCGGCGACACGCTGACCGGCGGCGCCGGCATCGATACCATCGACTACACCGCCTCGACGCTGGCGGTTACCGTCGACCTGTCGGCCGGCACCGGCTCCGGCGGCGATGCCGAGGCCGATATCCTCGCCACCATCGAACGCATCCTCGGCACCGCCCAGGCCGACGTCCTGACCGGCGACGCCAATGCCAATACCCTCGTCGGCAATGCCGGCGCCGATACGCTGAACGGCGCCGGCGGCGCCGACACGCTCACCGGCGGCGACGGCGACGACCGCCTGATCGGCGGCAGCGAAGCCGACGTCCTCAACGGCGGCCTCGGCACCGACACCGCCGACTATTCCGGCTCGAGCGCCGCGGTCTACATCAACCTCGCCAATTCCGCCGGCACCGGCGGCGATGCCGAGGGCGACACCCTGACGGCGATCGAACGCGTCCTCGGCTCGTCGCTCTCCGACACCCTCACCGGCGACAGCGGCGTCAACACGCTCGACGGCGGCGGCGGCAACGACACCCTGATCGGCGGCGCCGGCGGCGACATCCTCACCGGCTCCACCGGCTTCGATACCGCCGACTACAGCGGCTCGGCCTCGTCGGTCACCGTCAATCTCGATGCCGGCACCGGCCTCGGCGGCGACGCCGAGGGCGATACGCTGGCGACGATCGAACGGGTCATCGGCTCGTCGGCCGCCGACGTGCTCACCGGCGACGCGCTCGACAACACGCTGGAAGGCGGCGCCGGCAACGACGTCCTCGCCGGTCTTGGCGGCGCCGACAACATGCAGGGCGGCGACGGCAACGACACCGTCACCTATGCGGCCTCCGGCGCGGCGGTCACCGTCAGCCTGGCGAGCGGCACCGGTTCCGGCGGCGATGCCCAGGGCGACGTGATCTCCGGCGTCGAAACCCTCGTCGGCTCCGGTTCGGGCGACACCCTGATCGGCGACGCCGGCGCCAACTCGATCAATGGCGGCGCCGGCAACGACGTCCTTGCCGGTCTCGGCGGCGGCGACACGCTTAACGGCGACACCGGCATCGACCTCGTCACCTATATCGACAGCGCCGCCGGCGTCACAGTCAACCTGACCACCGGCACCGGCTCCGGCGGCGATGCCGCCGGCGACGTGCTGGTCGCCATCGAACAGGTCACCGGCTCGACCCAGGCCGACGTGCTGACCGGCGATGCCGGCGCCAACGTCCTCTCCGGCAGCGACGGCGCCGACACTCTTGCCGGCCGCGCCGGCGCCGACACCCTGTCGGGCGGCAACGGCATCGACACCGCCGACTACACCGCCTCGACCCTGGCCGTCACCGTCGACCTCTCGCTCGGCACCGGCCTTGGCGGCGAGGCCGAGGGCGACGTGCTGTCCGGCATCGAGCGCCTGCTCGGCACCGCCCAGGCCGACCACTTCACCGGCGACACCAACGCCAACACGCTCGAGGGCAATGCCGGCGACGACACGCTCATTGGCGGCGCCGGCATCGACACCCTGCTTGGCGGCGACGGCACCGACCTGCTCGACGGCGGCACCGAGGCCGACGTCATCACCGGCGGCGCCGGCACCGATACGGCGAGCTATGCCAATTCCGGCAGCGGCGTTTCGGTCAACCTCACCACCGGCACCGGCAGCGGCGGCGATGCCCAGGGCGACACGCTCGCCGGCATCGAACGGGTGATCGGCTCGGCCCTCACAGACACGCTGACCGGCTCCGCCGGCGTCGACACCCTCGACGGCAGCGGCGGCGACGACGTGCTCGAAGGCCTCGGCGGCGCCGACGTCATCATCGGCGGCGACGGCACCAACGACATCGTCGACTACCAGGTCTCGACGCTCGCGGTCACCGTCAACCTCACGACCGGCAGCGGCACCGGCGGCGACGCTGAGGGCGACACCTACAGCGCGGTCGAGAGCGTCTTCGGCTCGGCCAATGCCGACACCCTGACCGGCAACGGCTCGGCCAATACCCTGAACGGCGGCAATGGCGACGACACGCTGGCCGGCCTCGCCGGCGGCGACGCCCTCGTCGGCGGCGCCGGTATCGATACCGCGCTCTATTCGGCCTCCTCCGCCGCCGTGACGATCAACCTCACCAGCGGCTCGGGCTCCGGCGGCGACGCCCAGGGCGATACGCTCTCCGGCATCGAGCGCGTCGTCGGCTCGACGCAGGCCGACGTGCTGACCGGCTCCAGCGCCGTCGATACCCTTGACGGCTCGAGCGGCGACGACATGCTCGCCGGCCTCGCCGGCGCCGACACCCTGATCGGTGATACCGGCACCGACACCGTCACCTACGCGGCCTCGATCTCCGCCGTCACCGTCAGCCTCACGTCCAACGCCGGCACTGGCGGCGATGCCCAGGGCGACGTGCTCTCCGGCATCGAGAACCTGATCGGTTCCGCCGCTGCCGACACGCTGACCGGCAACACCGGCGCCAACTCGCTCGACGGCGGCTCAGGCAACGACACCCTCATCGGTCTCGGCGGCGCCGACAGCCTCGTCGGCAATGGCGGCACCGACACCATCGACTATTCCGCCTCGACGGTCGGCGTCTCGGTCGACCTCGCCGCCGGCACCGGCAGCGGCGGCGACGCCCAGGGCGACGTCATCACCGGCGTCGAGCGCATCGTTGGCTCGGCGCTGGCCGACACGCTGATCGGCGACACCAACGCCAACACGCTGGAAGGCGCCGTCGGCGACGACGTCATCCGTGCCGCCGCCGGCATCGACACCCTGCTCGGCGGCGACGGCAACGACACACTGGCCGGCGAGGCCGATGCCGACGTGCTCAATGGCGGCGCCGGCACCGACACCGCCGACTACTCGGCCTCGAGCCTGGCGGTCACCGTGTCGCTGGCGACCGGCACCGGCAGCGGCGGCGATGCCGCCGGCGATACGCTGAGCGCCATCGAGCGGATTCTCGGCTCGCTCAATGCCGACAGCCTGACCGGCTCCAGCGGCGTCGACACCATCGACGGCAATGCCGGCAACGACACCATCATCGGCGGCGCCGGCGCCGACACGCTCATCGGCGGTACCGGCATCGACCGCCTCGACTATTCCGCCTCGACCGCCGCCGTCACCGTCAACCTCGCCGCCGGCACCGGCCTCGGCGGCGATGCCGAGGGCGACGTCATCTCGACGGTGGAGCAGGTCACCGGCTCGGCCAATGCCGACATCATCACCGGCGGCGCCGACGACAACCGGCTCGACGGCGGCGACGGCAATGACAGCCTGATCGGCGGCGCCGGCGCCGACGCCCTGATCGGCGGCAACGGCATCGACACCATCGACTACACCACGGCCACCGGCCTGGTGCAGATCGACCTCAACGCCGGCACCGGCTCGCAGAACGACGCCCAGGGCGATACCATCACCGGCGTCGAGCGGGTCATCGGCTCCAACTACAACGACACGTTCCTCGGCTCGACCGGCGTCGACACCCTGAACGGCGGCGCCGGCGACGACTGGATCCGCGGCTATTCCAGCGGCGACACCATGGACGGTGGCGGCGGCTGGGACATGCTGAACTACTATGGTGGCTCCGTCGGCGTGACCATCAACTTCGCCACTGGCACCGGCCAGGGTGGCGAGGCGCAAGGCGACGTCTTCTCCAATTTCGAGGCGATCTGGGGCACCGACTACGCCGACATCGTCTATGGCGGCGCCTCGAACGAGTGGGTTTATACCCACAACGGCAACGACACGCTGTTCTCGTCGGCGAGCGGCGACTATTTCGATGGCGGCGGCAATTCCGATACCATCGACTATTCCGGTTCGACGGCGGCCGTTACGGTCAACCTCGCCACCAATGTCGGCAGCGGCGGTTATGCCGAGGGCGACACCTATCTCAACCTCGAAAGCGTCGTCGGCTCGATCTACAACGATACGATCAACGGCAATGACCTCGTCAACACCCTGACCGGTGGCGACGGTGCCGACTACCTGTGGGGCGCGGCCGGCGCCGACACCCTGACTGGCGGCAATGGTGACGATACGCTGCAGGGCGGCTCCGGTGCCGATACCCTTGACGGCGGCGGTGGCAACGACACGCTGAGCTACAATGTTTCAGGCACGGCGGTAACGGTCAACATCGCCACCAACACTGTTTCCGGCGGCGACGCCGCCAGCGACGTCGTCTCCAACTTTGAGCACGTGCTCGGCTCGAACCTCAACGACGTCATCACCGGCTCGACCGGCGCCAATACCCTCAACGGCCAGGGCGGCGACGACAGCATTGTCGGCGGCGACGGCGCCGACGTGCTGATCGGCGGTGCCGGCGTCGACACGGTCAGCTATACCGCCAACACTTCCGCCGTCAGCCTCAGCCTCGCCGCCGGCGTCGCCACCGGCGGCGAGGCCACCGGCGATACGTTGTCGGGCTTCGAGGTCGTGCGCGGCTCGGCCTATGACGACACACTCATCGCCAATACCGGCATCGAGTCGGTCTTCGGCAATGACGGCAACGATACCATTACCGGCGGCGCCGGAGCCGACTATCTCGACGGCGGCAACGGCAGCGACACGCTCGACTTCTCCACCGCCACCGGCGGCGTCTGGGCCTTCCTCAACAACACCACCAACGGCACCGGCAACTACAACGAGGCCCAGGGCGACACGTTCCTCAATTTCGAGCGCATCGTCGGCTCCAACTTCAACGACGAACTCGGCGCCAATTCCGCCGTCAGCACCACCATCGAGGCCGGCGGCGGCGACGACTATCTCTATGCCGGCGGCGCGGCCGACGTCCTCAATGGCGGCAGCGGTCAGGATCTGGCCTGGTACACCACGGCGACGTCCGCCGTGACGATCAACCTCGGGACCGGCGTGCATAGCGGTGCCTATGCCCTCGGCGACCAGCTGATCTCGATCGAATACGTCGTCGGCTCCGGCTACAACGATCGCCTCACCGGCTCGTCCTCGGCCGAAAGTCTCCACGGCTGGTCCGGCGACGACACCCTGATCGGTGGCGGCGGCGCCGACTATCTCGACGGCAGCTGGGGCACCGACACGGTCGACTACTCGTCCAACTCCGTCGCGGTCACCATCGACCTTTACAACAACACCGCCGCCGGCGGCGACGCCGCTGGCGACTGGTTCTCCGGCGTCGAGAACCTGATCGGCACCTCCAATGCCGACACCCTCATCGGCACCAGCGGCGGCAACAGCCTTGGCGGCGGCGACGGCAACGACGTCCTGCAGGGCATGGGCGCCGCCGATACGATCGACGGCGGCAACGGCACCGACACCGCCAGCTACGCGCTGTCGATCGGCTCGGTCTCGGTCAGCCTTACCGACGGCCTCGGCAGCGGTTACGATGCCGCCGGCGACGTGCTGATCTCGATCGAACGGGTCGTGGGGTCGAACTTCGCCGACACCCTCGTCGGCAGCGCCAGCGTCGATACGCTGGAGGGCAGCGACGGCGACGACACCATCTCCGGCATGGCCGGCGCCGACACCATCCTCGGCGGCGCCGATGACGACACCATCGCTGGCGGCGCCGGCGCCGACTATATCGACGGCGGCGCCGACAGCGACACCGCCGACTACACCAACTCGACCCTCGCGGTCACCGTCACCCTCGGCGGCTCGGTCTCGGGCGGCGACGCCCAGGGCGATACCCTGGTCAACATCGAGAACCTCACCGGTTCGGCCAATGCCGACTTCCTCACCGGCAACAGCGGCAACAACATCCTCAACGGCCTCAATGGCGCCGACAGCCTCAACGGCGCCGCCGGCAACGACACGCTGAACGGCGGTGACGGCGACGACAGCCTCGTCGGCGGCACCGGCTATGACGATATCGACGGCGGCAACGGCACCGACACGGTCGACTATTCCGCCTCCGCCTCGCGCATCGAGATCAACCTCGGCGACATGGCCGGCTACGGCGTCGGCTATTTCGGCGATGCCCTCGGCGATCGCCTGTTCAATGTCGAACGCATCATTGCCAGTGCCAATGACGACACCATCCACGGCTCGCTCGTCGCCGAAACCTTCCTTGGCGGCGCCGGCAACGACACGTTGAATGGCCTCGCCGGCAATGACACCTTCTACACCGGCTCCGGCAACGACGTCATCGACGGCGGCGCCGATACCGACACGGTCGATTATTCGCAGTCCGCCTCGGGCGTCACCGTCGGTCTCAGTGGCGGCACCGGCAGCGGCGGCGACGCCCAGGGCGACACGCTCGCCAATATCGAGCGGCTGCTTGGCTCGACCCTGGCCGACATCCTCACCGGCGGCAACGGCGCCGGGACCTACACCATCGACGGCGGCGCCGGCAATGACAGCCTGATCGGCGCGGCCGGCACCGAAGCCCTGATCGGTGGCGCCGACACCGACACACTGAGCTATGCCGCCTCGACCTCGGCCGTGACCGTCGATCTCGACGCTGGCTCCGGCAGCGGCGGCTTTGCCGCGGGTGACACCTATTCCGGCTTCGAGCGCGTCATCGGCTCGGCCCACGCCGACACCATCACCGGCACGACCGGCGCCGACACCCTGATCGGCGGCGCTGGCGGCGACAGCCTCAATGGCGGTTCCGGCACCGACACGGCCGACTATTCCGGCTCCGGCGCCGCCGTGACGGTCAACCTGACGACCGGCGTCAACACCAGCGGCGATGCCGACGGCGACATCCTGACCTCGATCGAGCGCATCCTCGGTTCGATCTACGGCGATCGCCTCACCGGCGGCACCGGCACCGAAACCCTCGACGGCGGCAGCGGCGACGATACCCTCGTCGGCAGCGCCAGCGCCGATGTGCTCATCGGCGGTCTCGGCACCGACGTGGTCGACTACTCGTCCGCCGCCACCTCGGTCACTGTCAGCCTCGGCGGCACCGGCGTCGGCGACATTGCCGACGGCGACACCTATTCCGGTATCGAGGCCGTCATCGGCTCGGCGCTCAACGACAGCCTCACCGGCACCGCCGGAGCCGAATCCCTCAATGGCGGCGACGGCGACGACACCCTTGTCGGCGGTGGCGGCATCGACACCCTTGTCGGCGGCAATGGTCTCGACTCGGCCGACTACTCGACGTCCGGTTCGGCGGTCACCGTCAATCTGACCACGGGCGTCAACACCGGCGGCGACGCCGAAGGCGACGTGCTGTCGACGATCGAGCGCGTTGTCGGCACCAGCGGCGCCGACCATCTAACCGGCGGCAACTTTGCCGAAACCCTCAACGGCGGCGGCGGTGACGATACCTTCGTCGGCAGCGCCGGCGGTGATGCCTTCTTCGGCAGTTCCGGCACCGACACCGCCGACTATTCCGCCTCGACCTCGGCCGTCACCGTCAGCCTGACCACCAATTCCGGCACCGGCGGCCATGCAGATGGCGATACCTACAGCGGCATCGAGCGTGTCATCGGCTCCGACCATGCCGATACCCTCACCGGCCGGGTCGGCGTCGACACGCTGGAAGGCGGCATTGGCAACGATACGCTTGTCGGCACCGACGGCGCCGATGCGCTGATCGGCGGTGGCGGCACCGACACCGTCGACTATTCCGGTTCCTCCGCCCTGGTCACGGTCAATCTCGCCACCGGCACCGGCGTCGGCGGCGATGCCGATCAGGATACCTATGCCACGATCGAGCGCGTGCTCGGCTCGTCGCAGGCCGACGTCATCACCGGCTCGTCCGGCGCCGAAACCCTGGTCGGCAATGCCGGCAACGACACCCTGACCTCGGGTGGCGGCGCCGACGTTCTGCAGGGCGGCGCCAACAACGACCTGCTGATCATCGACGAAACCTCGCTGAACTTCGGCACCACCGACGTCGACGGCGGCACCGGCACCGATACCCTGCGGCTGGCCGCCGGCTCCGGCACGGTCGACAATACCGGCCTCGTCGATGTCGTCACCAATGTCGAGGTGCTCGACTTCACCCAGTCGGGCGTCAATTCCGACATCAACCTCACCGCGACCAACATCTCCGACCTGACCGGCCAGGCTCAGGGCACCGGCAACGTCCTGACCGTCGACGCCAACTCCGGCGATACCGTCAATTTCACCGCCAGCTTCTATTCGACCAACACCGTCGGCAGCCAGACCACCGTCACCATGTTCGACGACGCCGGTCACACCAACCAGATCGCCCAGCTGATCATCAACGTTGCCTGATCGACCGCCGGTTCGCGCCGCCGTCGGGCGGGTGCTGAAAGCTCGAATGACGGTGCGGACTTAACCCGACACTAACGATAACGCGCCATGATCCCCGGGAGCCCCGCCATCTCGCGCAGGGTCGACCTGTACGGGTGTGAGGGGTAGCCTGATGTCGGCCGGAAGCGACAACGAAGATCATAGCTGGCCGGCATTCGTCGACGCGCTGACGACGATGACGATGATCCTGACCTTCGTCATGCTCATCCTCTCGGTCGCCATCGCCAGCCTCGCCCAGAACGTCTCGAAATACGTCATCGACCAGATTTCGGAGGCGATCGGCAAGCCGGTCGAGCCGACGGCGTCGGCCGAGAAGTCGACCCGCGACGTCATCGAGGCGATCGAGAAGTTGAAGGCGGCGGCCAAGCCCGTGCCTTTGCAAACCCAGCCGGTCGAGCAGGAAAAGAAGATCGAGGCGACGGTCGAGGAAAAGAAGCCCGTCGACAAGGTCGCGGCCACCTCGACCCAGACCATGCTGACGCTGAAATATCCGGTCCGCCAGAGCCGGCTCGACGCCACCGCCGAGGCCGAGCTGAAGACCTTCCTCGAGACCTCCGCCGCCGCCAAGTCCGCCAAGGTGCTGGAAGTCCGCGCCTTCGCCAGCCTCGCCGTCGGCTCGATCTCGGAAGCCAAGCGCTTTGCCTACTACCGCGCCATGATCCTGCGTTCGAGCCTGATCACCGCCGGCATTCCCGCCGAGAAGGTCAACATCCAGGTCGAGCTGTCCAACGCCGCCGAGGACACCGACATCGCCCGCATCTACGCCAAGTGATCGTTCCGCCCAGGCAGCCATCGCCCGCCGCGCCGCACCGCCGTCGGACGGTGGCGACGACGACGCCGAAGCGTGGCATGCCCAATGCCGGCAGGCGGATTACAAGGCGCGCCGCGATCGTCGCGCCGGATCATTTGAGCCGATTTTCCCGCCACTTAATTCTTTGTTGAGCCTGAACGGGCATGATCGAAACGCACGATCGCGTGCCTTGAATCGTCCGCTCCGGTGAATCCCGTTCACCGCGGCGCGCGACGGTTGGGAAGCGCGGATGGCATCAATCGCGGGCGGCCATGACCGGCCCCGGCGTCGCTCAACGGATCGGGATCAATGAGCAGCAGTTCGCACGGTGGCATTGCCGGCATCCGGAAACAGATCCGGGGCCAGCTTTTCAAGATGTCGATCGTCATGGTCCTGATGACCGTCCTGGTCGTCTTTGCCCGCGACTTCGTCATGTCCGGCCTGATGGCGAAGCTCTACCTCAACGGTACGATCTTCCTTGTCTTCTTCTACGGCATCTTCATGGCCTTCCGGACCGTGCTGAGTCTGAAGAACGATGAGATGGCCTTCGCCGCCCTCGTCGAGACCTATGACGACTTCAAGGTCAACGAGGCCAAGGCCAAAACCGATCCCTACTGGCGCCATTACAAGTGCCTGGAACCGGCGCAGGTCTATACCCGCCCGCGCATTCTTGGCCATTTCTACGAAATCGTCTTTGAAGAGCTGCTGCGCACCCGCAAGATGCGCATGTCGGTGCCGACCATGCAGAGCCTCGTGCACGGCGTCGAGCAACGCCTCGCCGAGGAGCGCTCGCTGGTGCTCTATCTTTCCGGCCTGCTGGTTTTCATGGGCCTGATCGGCGCCTTCATCGGCCTGATGCAGATGGTGTCGTCGGTCGGTACCATCGTCGGCAGTCTCGGCGGCGGCGGCGGCGCCGACATGTTCACCCGCCTCATCGGCGACTTGCAGGGTCCGCTGAAGGGCATGTCCGTCGGCTTTTCCTCGTCGCTGTTCGGCCTCACCGGCTCGCTGATCCTCGGCCTGATGGCGCGTCTGTCCAACCACGCCGCCATGGTGCTGAAGGTCGAGTTCGAGGGCTGGCTCGCCAACGTCGCCCAGATCGAGGAGGACGGCGACCAGCCGCAGACCGCCGCCAACATCGCCCCGGTCGCCGCCGCCATCGGCATGGACGGTGAAAAGGCCAAGCTCGCCAACCGCGCCCTCGAGAGCATGGCCAAGAGCATGTCCCGGTCGGTCGAATTGCTCGAGACCATCGTCGAGGCGCAGAAGGCCCAGGGCTCGCTCTTGTCCCGCACCGCCAACGGCATCGACCAGTTGGCCATCCGCCAGGGCGAATTGCAGGCCGGGATCGCCACCCTTTCCGGCGCCGTCACCGGCGTCATGTCCGACGGCTTCCGCGAGACCGGCCGCATTCTCGAAACCGCCACGGCGGCGCAGGCCTCCGCAGTCGCCCAGCTCTCCAGCCAGCAGGCAACCATTGCCTCCTCCCTCGGTGCCATGGCCAATCGCCAGTCCGCCGCGCCCGAGGACCTGCGCCGCGTCGCCCAGGCGGTCGAGGCCGGCATGAGCCGCGGCTTCAACGATATCGCGCGCGTCATCGAGGCCGGCGCCAACACCCAGTCGACCCAGATCTCCGAGCTGATCGAGGCCCAGGCCCGTACCGTCGTCGCCCCGGTGGTTCAGGTCCCGGCGACGCCGGCGGTCGATATCGCCCGGCTCGGCCAGGCCATCGAGGTTGGCCTGGTGCGCGGCCTCGGCGAGGTTGCCAAGACCGTCGATGCCTCCGCCCGCCGCACTGCCCAGGGCCTGGAAACCTTCGCCGCCGCCCAGGACCGCGCCGACATTGCCGGCGTCCGCGCCGAGCTTGCCAACCTGTCGCAGGTGATGGAATCCGGCCTGCGCGACGGCCTTGTCGAGATGTCGCGCAACATCGAGCAGGCCTTCCTCAGCTATGCCGAGTTGGTCCGCCAGATGCAGCACAATGCCGGCTTCCAGGCCGCGCCGGTCGCCCCGCCCCAGCCGGCGGCCGAACCCGAGGAGCACAAGGTCACCATCATCGGCGACGCCGCCGCCCGCCAGTTCAACGATCATCAGGAGATGATGCAGCGGCTGATCTCGACGGCGGCCAAGACCCTCAAGCCCGCCGCCAGCGCCTGACCCGCCCCGGCCCCCCGATCCGGACAACGGAGCACCCCGCCATGACGACCGAAACCACCCTGGTCAAGCCGCGCTTCAAGTTCCCGCAGCTGCCGTTCCAGAAGAAGCGCCAGACCTTCGTCCGCCGCCACAGCCGTCACGACTGCTTCATCGTCGGCACCATCGACCTGGTCGAGCGCCGGGTGATCATCGACGGCACCGTCATGGAGCTGTCGCTCGGCGGCCTTCTGTTCCGCCCCGCCTCCAAGTTCATCCTCGAGCGCTCCGGCGATGACGTCGAGGTCGAGTTCGCCGACATCAAGATCGCCGGCAAGCTGATGAACACCCGCCCGGTCGGCTATGGCGTCAAGTTCAATCAGGTGATGTCCGGCGAGGTCTTCGACCGTCTCGTGGCCTTCTACGGCCTCGCCCAGCAGCCGTCCCCGCCTGAACCCGCCGCCGCCTGAGCCGCCGCGCTCCGATCCGTTTGCCGCGGCGCTCCTGCCTCAGGGCCGCTTGGCCGCCTCGATCAGCGCCACCGCCTGTGGCGAATCCCATTCCGCCGGCCCGTTCATCGTGCCGATCTCGCAGCCCTTGGCGTCGATCAGCACCGTCGTCGGCATGCCGAGCGCCCGGCCCTTGCTCTTCAGCGCGTTGAACACCCCGAAACTGGCGTCGGAGTAGTAGGCAAGGTTCGCCGCCCCGATCTCGGCGAGGAACCGTTTCGGCTTTTCCGCGTCGCGGGTGTCGATATTGATCGCCACCACCTCGAAATCCGCCCCGCCCCTGGCCTTCTGCAGCCGATCGAGCGCCGGCATTTCCTTTCGGCACGGCGCGCACCACGTCGCCCACAGATTGAGCAGCACCGTCTTTCCGGCAAAGGCGCCGATCGTCGTCTCGCTGCCGTCGGCCCGGTTGAATTTCAGCTCCTTCAGCGACAGCGGCGTCCGCGCCGTCATCAGCGCCGCCACCTCGCCGCTGCGCAGAGGATCGATCTTCTTGCCGGTTTCCAGCGCCGCCCTGCATTCCGTTGCCGCCGCGCCATTGCCATCGAAGCCGCCGATCCCGTATATCCCGGCAAGCCCGAGGCCGATGCCGACCACCGCCGCCACCGCGACGCTGGTGATGCGCTTCGACCTGGAACCGGATGACGGCGTATGTTCGCTCATGTTGTCCCCTTGACCTGACCGTGACCGCGAGAGCTTTGACAGATGGCAAATCGAATGTGGGGTGGCCGGTTCGCCACCGGACCCGCCGCCGTGATGGAAGAAATCAACGTCTCCATCGAGTTCGACAAGAAGCTCTACGCCCAGGACATTCGCGGCTCCCAGGCCCATGCCCGGATGCTGGTCGCCCGAGGCATCGTCGCGCCCGAGGATGGCGACAAGATCCTCGCAGGTCTAGACACGATCCTGTCAGAGATCGAGAGCGGCGCCTTCACCTTCAAGCGCGAACTTGAAGACATCCACATGAATGTCGAGGCCCGCCTCGCCGAGCTGATCGGCCCGACCGCCGGTCGCCTGCACACCGCCCGCTCGCGCAACGACCAGGTCGCTACCGATTTCCGCCTCTGGGTCCGCGACACCGTCGACCACATCGCTACCCAGCTGCTCGACCTGCAGCTGGCCTTCGCCGAGAAGGCCAAGGCCCATGCCGGCGTCGTCATGCCCGGCTTCACCCACCTGCAGACCGCCCAGCCGGTAACCTTCGGCCACCACATGTTGGCCTATGTCGAGATGTTCGGCCGCGACCGTTCGCGCTTCGCCGATGCCCGCGTCCGCATGGACGAATGCCCGCTCGGCGCCGCCGCCCTTGCCGGCACGTCGTTCCCGATCGACCGGCACATGACCGCCGCCGCCCTCGGGTTCGCCCGCCCGACCGCCAATTCCCTCGACACCGTCTCCGATCGCGACTTCGCGCTCGAGGCGATGGCCGCCGCCTCCATCGCCGCCACCCACCTGTCGCGCTTCGCCGAGGAACTGGTGATCTGGTCGTCGGCGCAGTTCCAGTTCGTCAAGCTGTCGGATGCCTTCACCTCCGGCTCGTCAATCATGCCGCAGAAGCGCAACCCCGATGCCGCCGAGCTGGTGCGCGCCAAGACCGGGCGAATCATCGGCGGCATGACCGCACTGATGGTGGTGATGAAGGGCCTGCCGCTCGCCTATCAGAAGGACATGCAGGAGGACAAGGAACAGACCTTCGACGTGCTCGAAAGCCTGTCCCTCGCCATCGCCGCCACCGCCGGCATGGTCCGCGACCTCGAGCCCAACGTCGCGGTGCTGCGCAAGGCCGCCGGTTCCGGCTATTCAACCGCCACCGACCTCGCCGACTGGCTGGTGCGGGTGCTCGGCATTCCCTTCCGCGACGCCCACCACGTCACCGGCCGCATCGTCGCCATCGCCGCCGAGCGCGGCATCACCCTCGACAAGGTACCGCTCGCCGACATGCAGTCCGTCCATGCCGGCATAACCGAGGCGGTGTTCGAGGTCCTCGGCGTCGTCAATTCGGTCCGCAGCCGCACCAGCTACGGCGGCACCGCCCCGGCCAACGTCTCCCGTCAGGCCCGCAGCTGGCTGGCGCGGCTCGCCCGCGAGGCCGCCCGCGCCTAATTGCCGCCTCGGCGCGGCGAGTGGTTTGAAACCGGCCGCCGCCGTTCCCGGGCGGATCCGTCAAGCCCGACCGTCCCGGACGAAAAAGGCTTGCGAAAACAAGCGACCGGGAGCAGGTTTCGATTCGATCCGGGTCCGCCCGGGAAGAACCTGCCTCGGGCGCGCCGGCAGCCGGCTCGCCGGCCGCTGACGATCGGGGTGGCGGAAGCCCGCGCCGACCCGACCTGACGTCCATTGCCCCTTGCCACGCCGACAGGAAGAGTGAGTGCCCGTGCCCCAATTCGCCAAGCCCGCGCGTCTCGCCGCCCTTCTCGGGCTGGCCGTCATCGTCGGCGGCATCGCCGGCTGCGGCCGTCGCGCCGATCCCGAACCGCCGGGCGTCGACCAGGCCGCCAAGCCGGCCGGCGGCGACAGTTTCGGCGCCGCGCTGCCGACCACCAAGTCGCCGAGCCGTGGCGTGGTCAAGCCGAAAACCCCGTTCCTCCTCGATCCGCTGCTCTGATCCGGAACGTTCGGCCGGGCGGTGCGCGGCGCCCTCCGCCGCGCACCGCCCGGCGCCTTCCCCATGATGCCGCCATAAATCCCGCCGAACCTGCGGGCGTGGCAGGCCATGCCGCCCAGTGGCGCCGCGATCACGTTGTCGCGCGCGCCGCCGTCGCGACCGTCGTGGATGATTGCGCCGCCGGGCCGGCTGTGGGACAGTTTGGCGCAGGCCCCTCGAGCGGCCGTGAAGAAGGACGACGCCTTGACAGCGACGCCAAGTCCGCGATCGAGCGATCCCGACCCGGAAGCCGCCGGGCTTGACCGCTTGCAGGCCCGCGTCGATCGCGCCGTCTGGCGCGCCCGGCTGGCGCTCGGCTGGGAGCGGCTGTGGCCCGCCCTGATCTGGCCGCTTGGCGTCATCGGCGTCTTCGTCGCCGTCTCGTGGCTCGGCCTCTGGCGCGTCGTGCCCGATCTCGTCCGCCTCGCCCTGCTCATCGGCTTCCTTGCCGCCCTGGTCGCCAGCGCTCTACCGCTCCGGCGCTTCGTCTTCCCCGGCCGGGCCGAGGGTATGGCGCGGATCGAGGCGCTGAACGGCTATCGCCATCGGCCGCTGTCCACCCTTGCCGATCAGCTGCCCCCCGGTGGCGACGGCTTTGCCGCGGCGCTCTGGCGCGCCCACAAGGCCCGCGTCGTCGCCGCCATCGACAGCCTGCGCGTCGGCATGCCCGAACCGGGCCTGGCGCGAACCGATCGCTGGGGCCTGCGGCTGCTGCTGGCGCTGGCGCTGTTCGTCGGCGCGCTCGCCGCCGGCGGCAATCACGGCCGCCGCATCGCCGAGGCGTTTCGCCTGCCCGAGACGGTCATGCCGGTGCCGCCGCGCATCGACGCCTGGGTCACCCCGCCGGCCTACACCCTGCAGCCGCCGGTCTTCCTCACCGGCGATGCCCGCGCCGCCGCCGATCCCGCCTCCTCCGTCGTCGTGCCCGAGGGCAGCCGCCTGATCGCGCGGATCCCCGGCAGCGCCGACTACAAGGTTCTCGCCATCGGCAAGGACGGTGCGGCCCGCCCGGTGCCCCGCGTCGAAGACACCGCCACGGCCGATCCCGCCGCCGCTCCGGTGGCGACGACGCAGGCGGGCAAGCCGATCGATCATGCCGTCATGCTTGCCGCCGACACCGCGATCGAAGTCCGGCGCGGCGACAAGACCGTCGCGTCATGGCGCCTGTCGGTGACGCCCGATGCCGATCCGGCCATCGCGCTAACGGAAACGCCGGAGGGCCAGGCCTCCGGTGCCCTGAAGCTCGCCTACGAGGCCACCGACGACTACGGCATCACCGCCGCCGAGGCACGGCTGGAGCCGACCGGGCGCTCCTTCGCCTTTTCCTCGTCCGAGACCGAGACCCGACCGCTGGTCGGCGCGCCGGAATTCCCGCTGGTGCTTCCGACCGGCAAGGCCCGCTCCGGCAAGGCCCAGACCATCCGCGATCTCACCTCCCACCCCTGGGCCGGCGCCAGCGTCCGCATGACGCTGGTTGCCCGCGACGAGGCCGGTCAGGAAGGCCGCAGCCAACCGGTCGAGGTCGTCCTGCCGGCGTTGCCCTTCTCCAAGCCGCTCGCCCGCGCCCTCGTCGAACAGCGCCGGGTCCTCGCGCTCGATGCCAACCGTCGCGGCCGCGTCGCCGACGGGCTCGACGCGCTGCTTCTGGCGCCCGAGGCGTTCTACGACGACGCCTCGATCTATCTCGGCGTCCAGTATGCCCGCGCCCGCCTCGTCGCCGCCGCCAACGACGACGAATTGCGCGAAGTCCTCGACGTGTTGTGGGCCGTTGCCCGCCAGATCGAGGATGGCGACCTCTCCGATGCCGAGCAGGCCCTGCGCCAGGCCCAGGAGCAATTGCGCAAGGCGCTGGAAAGCGGCGCCCCGGAGGAGGAAATCAAGCGGCTGATGGACAAGCTGCGTGAGGCAATGAACCGCTATGTACAGGAACTCGCCGAACTCGCCCGCCGCAATCCCGGCATGCAGGACCCGCGCGACCCCGCCAACCGCCTGCTCCGCCCCGAGGATCTCAACCGCCTGCTCGACCGGCTGGAAAACCTCGCCCGCTCCGGCTCCCGCGATGCCGCCCGCGAATTGCTGTCGCAACTGCAGCAGATGATGGAAAACCTGCGTCAGGCCCGCCCGCAACAGCAGCAGGGCGGCCAGATGGGCGAAATGCAGAAGATGCTCGACGAGCTGGGCGACATGATCCGCCGTCAGCAGCAATTGATGGACGAGACCCACGGCCTCGACCAGAACGGCGAGCAGGGCCGCCAGTCCCCGCCGCGGCGCAACCAGCCGGGCCAGCGTGGCCAGCAGGGGCAACAGGGCCAGCGCGGCCAGCAAGGCGAGCCCGGCGCCGGCGACATGACGCCGGAACAGCGCGCAGAGGCCCTGAGGCAGCTGCAACAGGGACAGGGCGACCTGCAGGGCCGGCTGAAGCAATTGATGGAGCAACTGCGCAAGGGCGGGCAGGGCGACAAGAGCCTCGACCAGCTCGGCGACGCCGGCGACGCCATGGGCGAGGCGGAGGGCTCGCTCGGCAACGGCAAGACCGGCAACGCCATCGACCAGCAAGGCCAGGCCTTGCAGGCGCTGCGCGACGGCGCCCGCTCACTGGTCGATGAACTGATGCAGCAGCTGGGGCAGGGCGGTCAGGGCCAGGAACGCGGCGACGGTCAGGGTGGCAACACCGCGCGCGGCAACGACCCGTTCAACGAGGACCCGCTCGGCCGGCCGCGCCGCAATGACGGCCAGACCCTCGGCGACCAGACCAAGGTCCCGGGCGAGGTCGACGCCGAACGCGCCCGCCGCATCCTCGAGGATATCCGCCGCCGCCTGTCGGAACAGTTCCGGCCGCCGGTGGAGCGCGACTATCTCGAGCGGCTGCTGCGCGGCGAGTGACGCCACCGCCCGTCGCGCCGCTCGCGAGTTGGCGCCCGGCCATCGCCCGGCGATGGTCCGCGCCCCGTCGCCTCAGGCCGCGCTTTGCTTGGCTTCCAGCTCGTCCTTCGGCATCAGCTTGAACAGCTTCAGTCGCTTGACCCGCAACTGGTCGGCCTCGATCACCTCGAACTCGTAGCCGTCGAGTTCCGCCGTGCTGATCTTCTCGCCCTCCGCCGGCACCCGGCCGGCCAGCGCCACCACCAGCCCGCCGACCGTGTCGACTTCCTCGCTGACCTCGCAGGCCGTCAGGTCGGCGCCGGTCAGTTCGGTGACGTCCTCGATCGCCGCCTGTCCGTCGATCTGCCATTCGCCGACGCCGATCACCGCGATTTCCGGGTCGTCGTCGATGTCGTGCTCGTCCTCGATGTCGCCGACCACCACCTCGACCAGGTCTTCCAGCGACGCCAGCCCGTCGACGCCGCCATATTCGTCGATCACCAGCGCCATCTGCAGCCGCTTGGTCTGCATCTGCTTGATCAGATCGGCGATCGGCACCGATGCCGGCACCACCAGCACCTCGCGGACGATGCCGGTCTCGATCAGCGGCAGACTGAGGTCGACCCGCGTCAGGTCCAGCATCGCCGGCTCGCCCTCGGTCGTGGCGGCGGCGCCCGCCGCCGGGGTCGCGGCAACCGCCGACACATAGGTCATCAGGTCGCGGATATGGACCATGCCCTCGGCGTCGTCGAGCGTCTCGCGATAGACCGGCATGCGGCTGTGGCCGCATTCGCGGAAGCGCAGGATCAGGTCGTTGAGCGTGATCGTCTCCGGCACCGCGTCGATTTCGGCGCGCGGCACCATCACATCCTCCACCCGCGTCTCGCGCAGGCGCAGGATATTGCGAATCATCTCGCGCTCTTCCGTGCTGAACACGGCGTCGGCGGTGGCGTCATTGGCCTCGTCGAGCACGGTTTCGAGATTGGCGCGCAAGGTGGCGGTCGTGGACTTCAGCCCCAACGCCGTCATGAACTTGCCGAACCAACTGCCCGCCCGTTCGGTGTCGCCGCCCCGGACGTCCGGGCCCTGATCATTCGGGGCCTGGTTCGGGGCGGGGCTACTGGAACCGCTCGAATCGCTCATTTCGCCTTCTCATTTCGGCTGCCGGCTGCACATCGCCCGCCCGGCGCCTTCCAATCAGTGTTGATCCGCCCGGCTCAATGATCGCCCGCGCCCACCGGCACGGTGCCGGCATAGGGATCGGGAATATCGAGCGCGGCGAGGATCTCGGTCTCCAGCGCTTCCATCTCGGCCGCCTCGTCGTCGGTCAGATGGTCGAAGCCCAGCAGATGCAGCATACCATGCACGATCAGGTGACCGAAATGGTGTTCAAACGACTTGGCCTCGTCAATCGCTTCCCGCTCCACCGTCTCGCGCGCCAATATGACGTCGCCAAGCAGCGGCGAATCAAGATCGTCGGAGCCGGGGAACGACAGGACGTTCGTCGGCTTGTCCTTGCCGCGATAGTCGCGGTTCAGCTCCTTCACCCGCGCGTCGTCGGCCAGCACCACCGACAGCTCACAGGCCGGCGGCAGCTCCACCCCGGCCAGCGCCACCGTTCGGGTCACGGCCCGCGTCACCGCCTCGCGCCAGCGTTCGCCATCGCCCCAGCCGTCGTCCTCGACCAGGATGTCGATCTCGATCGCCGTCTCGCCGTCGGGCGTGCCGTTGCCGTCGGTCAAAACGCCGCCCCTGTCTCGCTCTTGCGCGCCTCGCGCTCCGCCAGCCGTTGCCGGCCGGCATCGTCATAGGCGCGCACGATCCGCGCCACCAGCTCGTGGCGGACCACGTCGGCATCGGTGAAGTGCACCGAGACGATGCCCGGCACGCCCGACAGCACGTCGAGCGCGTCGACGAGCCCGGATTTCTGTCCCGGCGGCAGGTCGACCTGGGTCGGGTCGCCGGTGACGATCATCTTGGAATTGTCGCCAAGCCGGGTCAGGAACATCTTCATCTGCATCGCCGTGCAGTTCTGCGCCTCGTCCAGCAGCACCACCGCGTTGGTCAGCGTCCGCCCGCGCATGAACGCCAGCGGCGCCACCTCGATCGCCTGCGATTGCAGCCCGCGCTCCACCCGCTCCGGCGGCAGCATGTCGTAAAGCGCGTCGTAGATCGGCCGCAGATACGGGTCGACCTTCTCGCGCATGTCGCCCGGCAGGAAGCCCAGCCGCTCGCCCGCCTCGACCGCGGGGCGCGACAGGATGATGCGGTCGACCTGCCCGCGCTCGAACATCGCCGCCGCATAGGCCACCGCGAGGAAGGTCTTGCCGGTGCCGGCCGGGCCGATGCCGAAGATCAGGTCGGAGCGGTCGAAGGCGCGCACATAGGCGTCCTGCGCCGCGGTGCGTGCCTGCACCGCCTTCTTGCGGGTGGCGATCCGCGCCGGCTCGAACCGCGACTTGGTCTCCATCGTCGGCAGCGTCAGCTGCTGGCCGGCGGCCAGCGCCAGCCGGATCGCGCCGTCGACATCGCCGGCATGGATCTCCTGCCCCTGATGCAGGTGCGCATAGAGGCTTTCCAGCACCCCGCGCGCCTGTTCGCAGGCATCGTGGGTGCCCTTGATCGTCACCTGGTTGCCGCGCGCGATGGCGCTGACGCCGAGTCGCCGCTCGATTTCGGCGAGGTTCTGGTCGAACTGTCCGTAAAGATCGCCGACGAGCCGGTTGTCGTCGAACGCCAGCACCACATGGGTCAGATCCGAGGCATGCGCCATGGTTGGAAAGCTCGGACGGGCGGGGCGTTCGTTGGGACGGCTCGTGCTCGACGGACGTTCGTTCACCGCTTACCCCCTGACATCGCGACTCGCGATTCTGTCACCGGTTCGATCAGTGTACCAAACAAGCTGTTGGTGCCTATATCGTCGATGACAACGGCGGCGATTTCACCAATCAGCTGTGACGGCGCCATGACATGCACCGGCTGCAGCCACGGCGACCGCCCGACCAGCTGGCCGGCGCGCTTGCCCGGCTTTTCGAACAGCACGTCGAACGTCATCCCCACCCGGCTGCGGTTGAAGGCCCGCGCCTGCGCGTCGATCCGCTCCTGCAGCCGTTGCAGCCGCTCCGACTTCACCGCATCGGCGATCTGGTCGGCCTCGGCCGAGGCCGGCGTCCCCGGCCGCGCCGAATACTTGAACGAATAGGCCGAGGCGTAGCCGACCTCGTCGACCACCGCCAGCGTCTCGGCGAATTCCGCCTCGGTCTCGCCGGGAAAGCCGACGATGAAGTCACCCGACATGGCGATGTCCGGCCGTGCCGCGCGGATGCGCTCGATCAGGGCCAGATAGTCCGCCCGCGTGTGCTTGCGGTTCATCGCCGCCAGCACCCGGTCGGCGCCGGCCTGGATCGGCAGGTGCAGATAGGGCATCAGCTGCGGCAGGTCGCGATGCGCCGCCAGCAGCGCGTCGTCCATGTCGCGCGGATGGCTCGTGGTGTAGCGCAGCCGGTCGAGCCCGGGGATTTCGGCGAGCCGGTGCAACAGCCGCCCCAGCGTCCAGTCCGTCCCGTCCGGCCCGGCGCCGTGATAGGCGTTGACGTTCTGCCCCAGCAGCGTCACTTCGCGCACGCCGGCATCCACCAGCCGCTTCGCCTCGTCGATCAGCTGCGCCACCGGCCGCGACACTTCCGAGCCGCGCGTATACGGCACGACGCAGAAGGTGCAGAACTTGTCGCAGCCTTCCTGCACCGTCAGGAACGCGGTGACGCCGCGCGCGATGGTCTTTTCCCGCGATGCCGCCGGCAGGTGCTCGAACTTGTCCTCGATCGGGAATTCCGTCTCGATCGCGCCGCGCTTGTCGCGCGCCTTGGCGATCAGCTCCGGCAGGTGATGGTAGCTCGACGGGCCGACGACCAGATCCACCACCGGCGCCCGCCGCAGGATCTCGGCGCCTTCGGCCTGCGCGACGCAGCCGGCGACGCCCACCATGGTCTCCTTGCCCTCCAGCGCCCGCGCCGCCTTCAGCTTGCGGATGCGGCCGAGCTCGGAATAGACCTTTTCCGCCGCTTTTTCGCGGATATGGCAGGTGTTGAGCAGGATCAGGTCGGCATCCTCGAGCGTGCCGGTCGCCTCATAGCCTTCCACCGCCAGCGTATCGGCCATCCGGTCGCTGTCGTAGACATTCATCTGGCAGCCATAGGTCTTGACGTAGAGCTTCTTCACGCCGGGTGCCTTATCTGTTCGTCGACGCCCGCCGCATCAGGCCGCGTCCGCTCGCGCGCCCTTGGGCGCGATCCTCGACAAGGCGCGGGATATAGCGTGAAAACCGCCTTTCGAGAATAGCCCCCCCACGATCAGGCCCCCGCGATCAGGCCCAACCAATCAGGCCCGCGCCACCGGCACCACATCGACGGCGACGCTGAGCTTGTGGTTGCCCGAGGCGATGATCACCCCGTCCACCGGGGCGATGTCGGCATAGTCGCGGCCGATCGCCAGAATGACGTGATCGTCGCTGGCGAGGATCCCGTTGGTCGGATCGACGCCGACCCAGCCGATTTCCGGTCCGCACCACACCGATACCCAGGCATGGGTCGCATCCGCTCCTTCCAGTCGCGGCTTGCCCGGCGGCGGCACCGTGCGCAGATAGCCCGAGACATAGCCGGCGCACAGCCCCAGCCCGCGCAGGCCGGCGATCATCACATGGGCGAAATCCTGGCAGACGCCGCGCTTCACCTGGAACGCCCGCGCCAGCGGCGTCGACACCTCGGTCGCCTTCGGGTCGTAGGCGAAATCCTTCTGGATCCGCCGCGCCAGTTCCAGCGCCCCTTCGAGGATCGGCCGCCCGGGCGGAAACGATGCGGCGCAATAGTCGGTGACCCGGGTGTCGAAGGCGATGTGCCGGCTCTCGTAGAGATAGATCGCCGGCCCCGCCTCGCTGAGATCGGTCGCCTCCCGCGCTGCCTCGCGCACCGTCTCCCACGGCCGCGTCGCCGCCGGCACCGTGAACATCGACCGCTCGATCGACGTCCGCGCCGTCGCCTTGATGATCAGCGACTTGTGCGGCTTGTCGAACTCCACCTCGACGATGTGATTGCCGAAGGCATCGATGCGGCTCACCTGCCGCGCCGGCTCCGGCTCGAATGCCAGCTTCGCCGCCTGCACCTTCTGTCCCGGCCGGTCGACCGGCATCAGCCGCAGAAGGCAGCGCGATTCGGCCACCGGCGCGGAATAGTCGTAGCGGGTGACGTGGGCGAGATCGTAGATCATGTCAGGCCCTTGACGTCGCTGCCGTCGAGCCGGTTCTGGCGGAAGAAGCGGCTGGAGAATTCGTCCGACAACTGCATCACCTGCTGCTCGAACCCGAGAATCCGCGTCCGGTCGATCCCGCCCGCCTCTTGCGTGGCCAGCTCGGCGGCGAGCCGTTGCGCCAGCCGCCGGCAGGGTTCCAGCATGCCGTCGGTGCGGTCGAGCGGCAAGGCCGCCAGATGCGCCACGATCTCGTTGACCTGGAACGCCACCGATCGCGGCATCGCCGGATCGAGCAGCGCCAGGTCGAGGATCGGCAGCCGCGCCGCGCCGAACAGGTAGCGCCGCCGGTAGGTGATCTGGCTGTCGGTGATTTCCAGGATGAGGTCGAGCATGTCCGGCGTCGCCGTCGGCTCGCCAAACTGCCGCGTCAGCCGGGCGATGGCGACCGCCCGCTCGATCCGCCGGCCGACATCGATGAAGCGCCAGCCGCCACGCCGGTTGAGTGAGTCGAAGATGAAGCCGTTCAGCGCCGCGATCTCGCGCATGGCGCGCTCGGTCAGCGCGTGCGCCTCCGGCGGGGTCAGTTCCTCGTCCGAGCGCGCCGCGTCGAGCAGCGCCACCAGTTCGTCGATTGGCCGCAGCGTATCGCCCGACAGCCGCTCGCGGATCGCCGATGCCGCCCGCCGCGCCTCGCGCGCCAGCACCAGCGCCGAGCCGGTGCCGACCGCCTCGGTCAGCGCCGCCATCGGCACGTTCGCCGGCAGGCCGGCAAGCGCCGCCGGCACCGCGTCCCAGCCGACCAGCGTCTCGATCAGCCGCTTGGTGGCGGATGCGCCGCCGCGCCCGCCCGAAACCGCCTCCGACAGCCGCGCCGACAATGCCCGCACCAGCCGCAGCGTGATGTCGGTGCGCTCCCAGTAGCGCCCGAGCCAGAACAGGTTGTCCGCCGCCCGGCTCGGCAGCGACGCATTGGCGCGATGCACCCGCACCTTGTCCGGCGCCGGCAGCAGCGACACCGCCTCGACCGGCTTGTCGGACAGCACCCACACGTCGGTGGCGCGCGCGCCCGAGCCCATCGAGATGGCGCGGGCATCCTCGGTGTCGGACACCCGGCAGAAGCCGCCCGGCATCACCGCATAGCCGTCATCGGTGGCGGCGACATAGGCCCGAAGCACGAACGGCCGCGCCACCAGCCGCCCGGCCTGCCACACCGGCATGGTCGACAGATGCACCACTTCCTGCGCCACGAGGTCGACACCGCGCCGCTCCATCCATTCCAGGATGTCGGCCCGGGTCTTGCCGTCGAGATCGGCGCCGATCGTGCCGCCCTGTCCCGGCAGTACCGGAATCCGCCGGCCGAAGGCCGAGCCGATGACGCGGGCGTCGAACTCGGCCCGCACCGTCTCGCGCGCCTGCGGCTGGCCGCACCACCACGTCGCCACCGACGGCAGGATCAGCTCCTCCTTCAGCAGCCGCCGGGCGAGCCCTGGCAGGAACGACATCAGCGCCGGCGATTCGACGAAACCGGAACCGAGCGAATTCGCCAGCGTCAATGTGCCGCGCCGGATCGCCTCCACCAGCCCCGGCACGCCGATATGCGAGGCGGCGTTGAGTTCGAGCGGGTCGGCGAAATCCGTGTCGAGGCGCCGCAGCAGCACATCGGCGCGCTTCAGCCCTTCGACGGTGCGGACATAGACCGTGCCGTCGTTCTCCACCAGGTCGCCGCCCTCCACCAGCACGAAGCCGAGATAGCGCGCCAGATAGGCATGCTCGAAATAGGTCTCGTTCAGCGGACCCGGCGTCAGCACGCCGATGCGCGGCTCGTCGCGCCCCGACGCCGCCGCCAGCCCGTCGCGAAACGCCTGGAAGAACGGCGCCAGCCGCTCCACCGACAGCCGTCCGAACAGATCGGCGAAGGCACCGGCGAGAGCGATGCGGTTTTCCAGCGCATAGCCCGACCCGGAGGGCGCCTGCGCCCGGTCCGACAGCACCCACCAGCGCCCGTCCGGCCCCCGGCCGAGATCGGCGGCATAGAACGCCAGCCGCCGCCCGGTCTTGACCGGAACCCCGCGCAGCGCCGGGTGAAACTCGCGGTTTCCCGCCACCAGCGTCGCCGGCAGCGCCCCGTCCTTTATCAACTGCCCAGGCCCGAACACGTCGTCCAGCACCGCGTCCAGCAGCCGCGCCCGCTGGATCAGCCCCCGTTCCAGTCCGCGCCATTCCGCCGCCGGAATGACCAGCGGCACATGCGCCAGCGGCCACGGCCGCTCGCCGCCGGTCGGATCGTCCTGCACCCGGTAGAACACGCCCGAATCACGCAGATAGCGGTCGGCGGTGGCGAATCGCGCCTCAAGCTCGCCACCGGTATGGTCGGCCAGCGTGTTGAGCAGCGTCGACCAGTGCGGGCGCGGCCGGCCGTCGGCATCGAGCAATTCGTCGAAAACCCCCGATTGCGGCCGATAACCGGCGAGCAGCCGTTGCAGCCGTTCGCCGGATCGTCGCTGCTCCTGGGTCGCCAAACCAGCCATATCCCACCCGTCATCCGCCTCTGCGCAGATCGAGGGTGAGCGGGAATTCGCCCAATCGCTCCAACGGCGGCATGGTCATGATTCCCGGAGTGTGGCCGTGATCCTGGAAGCGGGCAAGCCGGCGCGCCTCGGCTTCGTAAGTATTCACAGGGAAGGTCTCGTAATTGCGACCCGCCGGGTGCGCGACGTGATAGACGCAGCCGCCGAGCGAGCGGTTGGTCCAGGTGTCGAGCACATCGAAGGTCAGCGGCGCATGCGGCGGGATCGCCGGGTGCAGGCCCGACGCCGGCTGCCACGCCTTGTAGCGCGCCCCCGCGACCGCCTCGCCATTGACCCCGGTCGAGGTCATCGGCAGCCGCCGGCCGTTGCAGGTGATCACATGCCGGCCGGGCACCAGCCCGTTGGCCTTGACCTGCAGCCGCTCCACCGAACTGTCGACATAGCGCACGGTGCCGCCGACCGCGCCCTCCTCGCCGGTGACGTGCCACGGCTCCAGCGCCTGGCGGATCTCCAGCGACACGCCGCCGTGCTCCACCTTGCCGTAGAACGGAAAGCGGAACTCCCACTGCGCCTTGAACCAGATCGGATCGAACGGATAGCCCGCCCGCTGCAGGTCGGCCAGCACCGAGAGGAAATCCTCCCAGACGAAATGCGGCAGCATGAACCGGTCATGCAGCGCCGTGCCCCAGCGCACGAACTCGCCGCGCTGCGGCTCGCGCCAGAACCACGCGATCAGCGCCCTGAGCAGCACCTGCTGCGCCAGCGACATCCGCGCATCCGGCGGCATTTCGAACGAGCGGAACTCCACCAGGCCCAGCCGGCCGGTCGGCCCGTCGGGCGAAAAGAGCTTGTCGATGCAGATCTCCGAGCGATGGGTATTGCCCGAGGCATCGACCAGCAGGTTGCGGAACAGCCGGTCGAGCAGCCACGGCGGCGGCGCCAGCCCCTCGCCCGGGGCGGGAACCCGCTCCATCGCGATTTCGAGTTCATAGAGCCCGTCATGGCGCGCCTCGTCGATGCGCGGCGCCTGCGAGGTAGGGCCGATGAACAGGCCGGAGAACAGGTAGCTGAGCGAGGGATGCCGCTGCCAGTACAGCACCAGGCTCTTCAGCAGGTCCGGCCGGCGCAGGAACGGGCTGTCGAACGGCGTCGCGCCGCCGATCACCACGTGATTGCCGCCGCCGGTGCCGGTATGCCGGCCGTCGATCATGAACTTGTCGGTGCCGAGCCGCGACTGGAACGCTTCCTCATAGAGGTTGCGGGTGATGTCGACGCATTCGCGCCACGACTTCGCCGGATGGACGTTGACCTCGATCACGCCCGGATCGGGGGTGACCTTGATCACGTCGAGGCGCGGATCGAACGGCGGCGGATAGCCCTCGATATGCACCGGCAGGCCGGTTTCCTCCGCCGTCGCCTCGATCGCCGCCAGGAGGTCGAGATAGTCCTCCAGCCGTTCGACCGGCGGCATGAACACGTGGAG
Organism: Hyphomicrobiaceae bacterium; assembly: GCA_016793065.1. GTDB lineage: Bacteria > Pseudomonadota > Alphaproteobacteria > Rhizobiales > Ancalomicrobiaceae > JAEULV01. Next base: position 24,400 of record JAEULV010000052.1, on the reverse strand, counting down.
GATGCCGTTGCGCGGCTCCACCGACAGTGCCGTGCGCACCGGCCCGCCCGACACCAGCTTCTGCTCGTTCTGCTTCAGCCGCCGCGGCGCCGCGCCCGGCTTGGCGCTGGCGCGGGTGTAGCGCTGGCGGAACTCGTCCGGGTCCGGCAGATCCGGCCGGTCCTCCATCGGGTCCTGCTCGACCACATAGGGATAGGCCGCCGGTGAGATATATTCGAGCGAGCCGAGCGGCAGCCGGTAGCCGACCGGGCTGTCGCCGGGCGCCAGATAAAGCCGGCCGCGCCGCAGCGCCCAGACTTCCGAAACCCAGCGCGCCGCCTTGGCGGCGGTGTTCCACCGCTGCACCGGCAGCACGAAGCCGGTCGGCGTCGTCAGTCCGCGCTCGAAAACCCGGGCCATGCGGGCCCGCGCCTCCGGATCCTCGAGCTTGGAGTTGGACGGATCGACATTGGCCGGCAACTCGGCTTCCTTCAGCACCCACAGCGCCGGGTCCTCATAGGCGGGATGCACGAAGTCGGTGCCGATATCGAGATTGTCCGACAGCGTCTCGATCAGCAGCTTGGCTTCGGCGACGCCAACCGGCCGCGCCCCCGCCTCGCTGGCGATCAGGTCGACATTGCGCCAGATCGGCTTGCCGTCCTTGCGCCAGTACAGCGCGAACGCCCAGCGCGGCAGGCTTTCGCCCGGATACCACTTGCCCTGACCGTAATGCAGCATGCCGCCGGCGGCGAACCGCCGCCGCAGCCGCCGGATCAGCGTATCGGCCAGCCCGCGCTTGGTCGGCCCGACCGCGGCGGTGTTCCATTCCGCCGACTGGTAGTCGTCGACCGAGACGAAGGTCGGCTCGCCGCCCATCGTCAGCCGCACGTCCTGCGCCACCAGATCGACATCGACCTGTTCGCCCAGCCGGTCCAGCGCCTCCCAGTCCTCGTCGGCGAACGGCGCGGTGACGCGCGGTGCCTCGTGGATGCGGGTGACGTTCATGTCGAAATGGAACTCGACCTCCGCCGGATCGACCAGCCCGGTGATCGGCGCCGCCGAGCGGTAATGCGGCGTGGCGCAAAGCGGAATATGCCCCTCGCCGCACAGAAGCCCCGAGGTCGGATCGAAGCCGACCCAGCCGGCGCCGGGAATATAAACCTCGCACCACGCATGCAGGTCGGTGAAGTCCTTGTCGGTGCCCTTCGGCCCCTCCAGCGGATCGACGTCGGCCTTCAACTGAATGAGGTAGCCCGATACGAACCGCGCCGCCAGTCCGAGCCGGCGCAACACCTCCACCAGCAGCCAGCCGCTGTCGCGGCACGAGCCGGAGGCGTTGACGAGGGTCTCCTCCGGCGTCTGCGTGCCGGTTTCCATGCGGATCACATAGCGGATCTCGCGCTGCAGCCGGGCATTGAGGTCGACGAGGAAGTTGACCGTGTTCGGCGCCGTCTTCGGGATCGTCTCCAGATAGGCGGCGAGCGGCGGCGACAGCGCCTCCGCCGGCTCCAGATACGGCTTCAGCTCCGCCGCCAGCTCCGGCGGATAGGAAAACGGAAACGCCTCCGCATAGGGCTCGACGAAGAAGTCGAACGGATTGACCACCGCCAATTGGGCGATCAGATCCACCTCGATCTTGAACTCGGTGGTCTTCTCCGGAAACACGAACCGCGCCTGGAAATTGCCGTGCGGATCCTGCTGCCAGTTGATGAAATGCTCCGACGGCGTCACCCGCAGCGAATAGCTCGGCACCTTGGTGCGCGAATGCACCGCCGGTCGCAGACGGATGATCTGCGGCCCCAGCTGCACCGGACGATCGTACTTGTAATGCGTGACGTGATGAAGCGCGGTGAGAATGGCCAAGGCTCGGATTTCCTGCGGTCGGAACAAGCGGGTATCCGCAGTATAGAAAACCGGTGACATCATGGGCAACGCCGCCCACGCCCTCGCCTGCCTATGAATTAGGCGAACTGCGCCGCATCGCCCTCGCGACGCCGCCCTCGGACCAACGCGGGCGCCCGCCCTCAGAACGGCAGCTTGAAGCCGCCGGGGAGGCCGAGGCCGCCGGTGACTTCCTGCATCTTTTCCGCCATCTGCGCCTCGATCTTGGTCTTGGCGTCGGCATGGGCGGCGAGGATCAGGTCCTCGACGATCTCGGCATCCTCCGGCTTCAGCAGCGACGGGTCGATCTTGACCCCGGCAAGGTCGCCCTTGCCCGACAGCGTCACCGCGACGAGGCCGCCGCCCGACGTGCCGGTGGCGCGCATGTCGCCCAGCGCGCTCTGCATGTCGGCCATCTTCGACTGCATTTCCTTCGCCTGCTTCATCACCTTGAGAAAGTCCATCGCACCTGCTCCTTCGGCCGCGTCGGTTGATCGTGATCGGTTTCGATATGGGTTCGCCGGGGCAATGATGGAAGGTCCGCCTTGACGATGTCGCCGGCTGCGCCGGCACCTCCGGCCCTTGGCTCAGTCGTCGTCGGCTTCCGATGGCGGCTCCAGCGGGCTGAAGCCGGCATAGCCGCTGTCGTCCTCCGTCTCGCTCTCGGTCGCCTCGGTCTCGGCGCGCTGGATGCGCACGTCGACGATTTCCGATCCCGGGAAGCGCCGCAGCACCGCCGACACCAGCGGGTCGGAGCGCGCATCGGTCATGTTGGTGGCGCGCACCGCCTCGCGCGCCTCGGCGATCGTCGGCCCGCCCGGCTCGCGGCTGACGCTGACGATCCAGCGCATCCCGGTCCACTCGGTCAGCTTGCGGCCGAGATCCCCCGGCAGGTCGCGCGCCGCCTCCGGCGCCAGCGCCACCTCGATCCGCCCGGGCTCCAGCCGCACCGGCCGCAGCCCGCGCTCGACCATCACCTTCAGCCGGAAATCCCGCTGCTTGCCGCAGAAGTCCGCGATGTCGTCCAGCGTCTTGAGGCCCGCCGCCTGCGGCGATGGCGTCGTCGCCGGCGCGACCGGCTCGGCCCGCGCCGTCGCGCCGCCCGCGCCGCCATTGAGGCCCGCGACCAGTCGCGGCGCGAAGCCGCCGCCCATCGTCGCGCCGCCGCCGCGTCCGTCGGCTGTCGCCGCCGCGCCGGTGGCGTTCATCTGCGCCCCGCCAGGCCCGCCGCCGCCCGAGGGCGCCCGGCCGCCGCCACCACCACCGCTCGTCGGGGCGCCGGATTGCAGCGCCCGGATCAGTTCGTCCGGCGTCGGCAGGTCGGCGGCATAGGCAAGCCGCACCAGCACCATCTCCGCCGCCGCCAGCGGTCGCGGCGCCGTCTTCACCTCGTCGATGCCCTTCAGCAGGATCTGCCAGGCCCGGGTCAGCGCCCGCATGCCGAGCTTGCCGGCGAAGTCGCTGCCGCGCACCCGCTCGGCCTCGGTCGCCGCTGCGTCGCGCGCCGCGTCCGGAACCAGCTTCAGCCGGGTGACGAAATGGGTGAATTCGGCCAGATCCGCCAGCACCACCGCCGGATCGGCGCCGATGTCGTACTGTGCCTTCAGCTCGCCGAGCGCCGCCGCCATGTCGGCCCGCATCACCTGCTCGAACAGGTCGATCACCCGGCCGCGATCGGCGAGGCCGAGCATGTCGCGCACCCGTTCGGCCGTGACCTCGCCGGCGCCATGGGCGATGGCCTGGTCCATCAGCGACAGCGAATCGCGCACCGACCCTTCCGCCGCCCGGGCGATCAGCTTCAGCGCCTCGTCGTCGATCGTCACCTGCTCCGCCGCCGCGATCCGCGCCAGATGCCGCACCAGCACCTCGGTCTCGATCCGCCGCAGGTCGAAGCGCTGGCAGCGCGACAGGATCGTCACCGGCACCTTGCGGATTTCCGTGGTGGCGAAGATGAATTTCACATGCTCCGGCGGCTCTTCCAGCGTCTTCAACAGCGCGTTGAACGCCGCCGTCGTCAGCATGTGCACTTCGTCGAGCAGATAGATCTTCATCCGCGCCGACACCGGCTTGTAGCGCGCCGCATCGGTGATCTCGCGGATATTGTCGACGCCGTTATGCGAGGCGGCGTCCATCTCGATCACGTCCACATGCCGGCCGTCGATGATCGCCTGGCAATGCAGGCCGAGCTCGGGCATGTGGATGGTCGGCTTGTTCGCCTTGCCGGGCAATTCGTAATTGAGCCCGCGCGACAGGATCCGCGCCGTCGTCGTCTTGCCGACGCCGCGCACGCCGGTCAGCATGTAGGCCTGCGCGATGCGACCGCTGTCGAAGGCATTGGACAGCGTCCGCACCATCGGCTCCTGGCCGATCAGGTCGTCGAAATCGCGGGGGCGATACTTGCGCGCCAGCACCCGGTAGCCGGCATTGCTCGTCGATGCCGGCGACGATTTCGGCAGTTCCGCCGCGCCAAACAGCGCCGGACCGTCCGGCGGGGTGAGATCCGATGTGGTCTCGTCCATCCGGGGCACCTTCGCGGGTTAGGTTCGCGGGTCGAAAACGGCTGTCTTGCGGCTCCGCGGCGGTGGCGGGCCTCGCGGGCGCAGCAACCTCGCCGGCGCGTCAGGCATCGAGCCGGACCGCGCGCCAGGGGCGAAGCGAAGGTGGGAGGCTGACAAATGACCCGCGCCAGGTTCGTTGGGGCTGCTTCCTTCCGGACCTGACCCGATTGGCGAGTGGACACGTCCACCGCCAACCTCCCGAGCGCTATATCACGGTTTGAGCGAGGAAATGCAAGAGCCTCGTCGCGCGACATCCCCGGCAAAACGTCGATGCCGCCCGCATGGCGGATTTGCCCTTGCGCGAAGCCCCGGGAGAGGGAACTGTTCGCCACCGCAAAGATGCCCGCCGGAGCGCCCATGCCGTCCACCTACCGCCTTGACCCGCGCCTCGAAGCCGACAGCGTGCCGGTGATCGAGCTGCCGCTGTCGTCGGTGCGCCTTAGCCGCGATGCCAATTACCCCTGGCTGATCGTCGTGCCGCGCCTGCCGGACCTCGCCGATCTCACCGATCTCACCGACTATGACCGGCGCTGGGCCATGGACGAGGTCGCCCGCGTCGGCCGGGCGCTCCAGGCCGAAACCGGCGCCCACAAGCTCAACATCGCCAATCTCGGCAACATGGTGCGCCAGCTGCACATCCACGTCATCGCCCGCTTCGAGACCGATCCCGCCTGGCCCGGCCCGGTCTGGGGCAAGCTGCCGTCGCGCCCCTACGAGCCCGCCGCCGAGGCCGATCTCGTCGCCCGGCTGCGGGGCCGGCTACAGGATTGACGCCATGGGCTGGTTTGCCGATCTCCCGCCCGAACGCGAACCGTCGCGCCAGACCGGCTTTTCCGGCAATCGGCTCGATCGGCTGTCGGAACGCCGGCTCGACGCCGATTTCGTCGTCGCCCTGCGCCAGCGCGCCGATGCCCGCTTTGCCCTGTTCTGCGGCGACCGCCCGCTGATTGCCATCGACGCCCATGGCGGCCTCGATGCCCTGCATGGTCTTGAACTGGCCCTTGCCCTCGGCGCCGACCCGGCCGAAATGGCGCTGCTCGGGCTTGAGACCGACGGCGAGGCCGCCGGCGCCCCCCGTTTCGCCGCGCTGCTCGACCGGCCGGTCGAGGCGATCGAGGCCGAGGCGATCGCGGTCGGGGCTCCGGTCAAGGCGATCGACCTGCGCTCGCTGGTGGTGCAGGGAGTGCTGCCGGCGGATGTCATGGGCCTCCTGGCGCAAGCCCGCTCCATCACCCATTGGCATGCGAGCCACCGCTTCTGCTCGAAATGCGGCACCGCCAGCCAGCTTGCCCAGGCCGGCTACCGCCGCGATTGCCCCGCCTGCGGCGCCCAGCACTTTCCGCGCACCGATCCGGTGGCGATCATGCTGACCGTCTATGGCGATCGCTGCCTGCTCGGTCGCCAGCCACATTTTCCCGAGGGCATGTATTCCTGCCTCGCCGGCTTCATCGAGCCGGGCGAAACCGCCGAGGCCGCCGTCCGGCGCGAAACGATGGAGGAATCCGGCATTCGCGTCGGCAGGGTTGCCTATCACGCCAGCCAGCCCTGGCCGTTCCCAGCCTCGCTGATGCTCGGCTTCCTCGCCGAGGCGGTTTCGACCGAGATCCGCCGCGACGAAACCGAACTAGAGGACGTCCGCTGGTTCCCCCGCGCCGAGGTCGCCGCCATGCTGGCCAAGGCCCATCCGCACGGCCTGTTCGTGCCGCCCGGAACGGCGGTGGCGCAGGTGCTGATCCGCCACTTCGTCCAGTCCGGCGGCTGAACGCCGCCAGACCGCCCCGTCAGCCGGAATTCCCGCGCCCCGTCACTCCGGCGCGACCGCCAGCACGATCTTGCCGATATGCGTCGACGCCTCCATCCGCGCATGGGCGGCGGCGGCCTCCGCCAGCGGGAAGATCCGGTCCATCACCGGCTTGATCCGGCCGCTGGCGATCAACGGCCAGACCTCGGCTTCCAGCGCCGCGGCGATCGCCGCCTTGAAGCCGACGTCGCGGGCCCGGAGTGTCGATCCGGTATGGCTCAATCGCTTCAGCATCAGCCGGGTGAAGTCGATCGTCACCTTCGAGCCCTGCAGGAAGGCGATCTGCACGATGCGGCCCTCGACCGCGGCCGCCTCGTGGTTGCGGGCGATATAGTCGCCGCCGACCATGTCGAGGATGACGTCGACGCCGCCGCCGGTGGCGTCCTTCACCGCCTTGACGAAGTCGGTGGTGCGATAGTTGATCGCCACGTCGGCGCCGAGTTCAACGCAGGCGGCGCATTTCTCGTCCGATCCGGCGGTGGTGATCACCTTGGCGCCGAAGGCCTTGGCGAGCTGGATCGCCGTGGTGCCGATGCCGGACGTGCCGCCATGGACGAGAAAGCTCTCGCCCGGCTTCAGCCCGGCCCGGTCGAACACGTTCGACCACACCGTGAAGAACGTCTCCGGCAGCGCCGCCGCCTCGGCCAGCGACAATCCGGCCGGGATCGGCAGGGCATTGCTGCCATGGACGCAGGTGTATTCGCCATAGCCGCCGCCGGCCACCAGCGCCGTCACCTTGTCGCCGACCGCCCAGCGGCCGGTACCCTCGCCCAGCGCCACTACCTCGCCGGCGATCTCCAGCCCCGGCGTGTCCGGCGCCCCCTTCGGCGCCGGATAGCCGCCCTGCCGCTGCAGCACGTCCGGCCGGTTGACGCCGGCATAGGCGACCTTGACCAGAATTTCGCCCGGCCGTGCCGCCGGCACCGGCCGCGATGCCGGCCGCAACACCTCCGGGCCGCCGGGGGTGGCAATTTCGATCGCGGTCATCGTCTCGGGCAGCATGGCATCCTCGTCGGTTCGGTTCGCCAATCTCTGGCCCAACCCTCGGGCAGGGTCAATCGCTCCGCCGCCGCGTCCGCCATGGCCGACAGCCGTTGACCGCCGTCGTCGCTGATCCGAAGATGGCCGCGGAACCGGTCGATTGAGGAGCCCGCCCATGGCGTTTATCGACGAACCCGCCCCGAGGAAGAAGCTCGTCCATGAACTCGGCCAGGACCTGTCGGCCCTGTCGGTGCACGAACTCGACGAGCGCATGGAGCAACTCGCCGCCGAGATCGAACGGTTGAGGCAGGCGAGGGCGACGAAACAGGCCGGCCGCGCCGCCGCCGACGCGGTGTTCAAGTTCTGAGCGCGGCTGTCGCCGGTTTCGGCCGGGCGGCTTGACCGGGCGGGCAGGGCGACCCAAAACAATGGCTCCCGTTTCCGAATCGGCGCCGGTTCGCCTCGCGCCGCCGCAGTCGCCGGAGTCCGCGCCCCGTGTCGCTTCCCCGCCTCGATGTCGTTTCCGATCTGCCGCAGCGCGCGGCCGTGACGACCTTGCGGCTGACCGATTTCCGCAACTATGCCCGCCTCGCCCTCGATCTCGACGCCCGCCATGTCGTGCTCGCCGGCGACAACGGCGCCGGCAAGACCAATCTGATCGAGGCGGTGTCGCTGCTCGCCCCCGGTCGCGGCCTCCGGCGCGCCACCCTTGGCGAGATGGCCCGTCTTGCCGGCGACGGCAGCTTCGCCGTCGCCGCCGTCATCGGCTCGCCCGACGGCGAAACCCGCATCGGCACCGGCCTGGCGCTCGGCACCGATCCCGATGACGACCGCGCCCGCGTCATCCGCATCGACGGCGTTCCCGCCCGGCGCGCCGAGGACATGGTCGAGCACATTCGCGTCCTCTGGCTGACCCCGGCCATGGACGGCCTGTTCACCGGTCCGGCCGCCGAGCGCCGGCGCTTCCTCGACCGACTGGTCGGCACCATCGACCCCGACCACGGCGCCCGCGTCAACGCCTTCGAAAAGGCCATGCGCGGCCGCAACCGCCTGCTGGAGGACGCCCGCCCCGACCGCACCTGGCTCGACGCCATCGAGGCGCAGATGGCCGAAATGGCGGTGGCGATCGCCGCCGGCCGGGTCGAGACCGTCGGTTGCCTCGCCGGGCTGATCGCCGAAGCCCGCGACGATGCCTCGCCGTTTCCCCATGCCGAGCTGGCGCTCGCCGGCCAGATCGAGGCCGATCTCTCCCACGGCGCCGGCGCCGGCAGCGCCGAGGACGGCTATCGCCGCATCCTGCATGACGCCCGCCCGCGCGACGCCGCCGCCGGCCGCACCCTCGACGGCCCGCATCGCTCCGATCTCGCCGTCAGCCATGGCCCCAAGGCGATGCCGGCGGCGCAATCCTCGACCGGCGAACAGAAATCGCTGCTGCTGGGGCTGGTGCTGGCCCATGCCCGGCTGGTCGGCCGCCTGACCGGCCAGGCGCCGGTGCTGCTGCTGGACGAGGTCGCCGCCCATCTCGACCACCGCCGCCGCGCCGGCCTGTTCGATGCGCTCGATCATCTCGGCGGCCAATGCTGGATGACCGGCACCGACGCCGAGGCCTTCGTCGCACTCGGCCCGCGCGCGCTGGTGGTCGAGGTCCGCGACGGCACGGTCCGCCCGCGCGGCTGACGCCCCGCCCATCCGGCGGCGAGGGTTCGGGCAACGCAACCCGGATGTGACGCCGCCGCGCTTGCCAGCCGGCCGGGTGCCTGCGATCGTGACGAAAACCAACCAGCAAGGCTGCGTTCGGACAGATCCGGGATCGGAAACCACATGGATATCCTCGCTCTCGCCGCCTTCACCGGCGTCTATTTCGTCGCGGTGTCGTCGCCCGGCCCCGGCATCGCCTCGATCATCGCCCGGGTGATGGCCCGCGGCCTTGCCGGCATGACCGGCTATGTGCTCGGCTTCGTCGTCGGCGATCTCGTCTGGTTCACCGTCGCCGCCACCGGCCTTGCCATCATCGCCCAGACGCTGGAAACCCTGTTCGTCGTCATCCGCTATGTCGGCGCCGGCTATCTCGCCTTCATGGCCTACAAGATCTGGACCGCCCCGGTCGCCGCCACCGAGATCGCCGCCCACTCGACGCCGGCCGACAATCTCGCCGCCTTTTTCGCCAGCCTGACGCTGACGCTCGGCAATCCCAAGGTGATCATCTTCTTCCTGTCGATCATGCCGCTGGTGGTCGACGTCAAGGATATCGGCATCGCCGCCTATGCCGAGATGGCCGCGATCATCATGGTGGTGATTTCGGCGACCATGTGGGCCTATGCCCTGCTGGCCGATCGCGCCCGCCGGCTGTTCCGCTCGCCGCGCGCCCTGAAGCTGATCAACCGCCTGACCGCCGGCATGATGGGCGGCGTCGCTGTGGTCGTGGCGACGCGCTGATCACCGACCCCGGCAATGCATACGATCGGCCGCGAAATCGTGTGCATTGCTGCATTTTGCCGAGAAACCAAGCACACATACCGGCGCTCGTCGCGCTTATGCGCCGCCGAGGCGCAGATTGTTGCGCGCGCCCGGCAAGGCGCTCAGTCCCATGCAATTTAATTGATCCAGCAAGCCCGATTTCGGCAGTTGATAGCATAGATCAGAATTTAGGCATATTTCAGGGTGGCGTGAAAATGCCCAACAATTAAGCGACGCTTCCCGGTTCCTGCCCGGCATCCACGCATTACCCCGGATCGGTCGCCGCCGCGATTTTGTGCAGTGCGGAATATTGTAGGTTTATCAACGTTTATGACGGTTTCCGGCCATCTGGCACGCCCCTTGCGATCGTTTGGCGCGCCGCACCCTCCCGCGGCGAACAAAATATGAGGGGAATCCAGTTCATGCAGCTCTCGTTTTCTCGTCGCACCGTCATGGGTCTGGTCGCCGGTGCGCTGATGAGCGCCGTGTCCCTGCCCGCCATGGCCGCCGACACCATCAAGGTCGGCATCCTGCATTCGCTTTCGGGCACGATGGCGATCTCCGAGACGACCCTCAAGGACGTCATGCTGATGCTGATCGAGGAACAGAACGCCAAGGGCGGTCTCCTCGGCAAGAAGCTTGAAGCCGTCGTCGTCGATCCGGCCTCCAACTGGCCGCTGTTCGCCGAAAAGGCCCGCGAACTCCTGACCAAGGACAAGGTCGCCGCCACCTTCGGCTGCTGGACCTCGGTGTCGCGCAAGTCGGTGCTGCCGGTGTTCGAGGAGCTGAACGGCATCCTGTTCTACCCGGTCCAGTACGAGGGCGAAGAGTCCTCGCCGAACATCTTTTACACCGGTGCCGCCCCGAACCAGCAGGCGATCCCGGCCGTCGACTACCTGATGAACCAGGGCGTCAAGCGCTGGGTGCTCGAGGGCACCGACTACGTCTACCCGCGCACCACCAACAAGATCCTCGAGGCCTACCTCAAGGCCAAGGGCGTTGCCGCCGACGACATCTCGGTCAACTACACCCCGTTCGGCCATGCCGACTGGCAGACCCGCGTCGCCGCGATCAAGAAGTTCGGCTCGGCCGGCAAGAAGACGGCCGTCGTGTCGACCATCAACGGCGACGCCAACGTGCCGTTCTACAAGGAACTCGGCAATGCCGGCCTGAAGGCCACCGATATCCCCGTCGTCGCCTTCTCGGTTGGTGAAGAGGAACTCGCCGGCATCGACACCAAGCCGCTGCTCGGCCACCTCGCCGCCTGGAACTACTTCCAGTCCGTCGACAACGCCGACAACAAGGCGTTCATCGAGAAGTGGCAGAAGTTCACCAAGAACCCGAAGCGCGTCACCAACGACCCGATGGAAGCCCACGTCATCGGCTTCAACATGTGGGTCAAGGCGGTCGAGAAGGCCGGCACCACCGACTCCACCCCGGTGCGTGACGCCATCATCGGCATTTCCGTGCCGAACCTGACCGGCGGCTATTCGGCGATGATGCCGAACCACCACATCACCAAGCCGGTCCTCATCGGTGAAATCCAGGGCAACGGCCAGTTTGAAGTGGTGTGGAACACCACCGGCCTCGTCGTTGGCGACGAGTGGTCGGACTACCTCGACGGCTCGAAGGACCTGATCGCCGACCACCGCGCCCCGATGAAGTGCGGCAACTTCAACGTCAAGACCGGCAAGTGCGGCGGCTGACCTGACTGAGCCGTTTCTTCGTCAGGCTCGGCGCTTGTGATGTCCCTTCTCCCGAGATCGGGAGAAGGTGGCCGAAGGCCGGATGAGGGTTGATGGCCTTGGGGCCAGCCCTCGCCCGCGTCTTCCGTCGCGCCCCTCATCCGCCCTTCGGGCACCTTCTCCCCGCTGGCGCGGGGAGAAGGGAGAGGTGGGTCAGGCTCGGCGCCTGTGTTTTCCCTTCTCCCGAAATCGGGAGAAGGTGGCCGAAGGCCGGATGAGGGTTGATGGCCTTGGGGCCAGCCCTCGCCCGCGTCTTCCGCCGCGCCCCTCATCCGCCCTTCGGGCACCTTCTCCCCGTTGGCGCGGGGCGAAGGGAGAGGTGGGAGAATTTTCCCTTGCCCTGTGCGGAACGCAGGGAACCCGGCGGTGCGTGTCCGTCGTCACATGTGGATCAAAGGCTCAAATGGCGCACGCGGTTTTCCTCATTCTGTCGCGGATCCTCGCGGTCCTCGTCGTGGCGTTTGCCCTGGCGCATCCCGCCGCCGCCCAGACGCTCGATACCGCCGCCCTGGCCAAGGGTTTCGCCAGCCGCAGTTTCGACGATGTCGAGAAGGCCGTCACCCAGCTTGCCGCCTCCGGTTCGCCGCGCGCCGAGCCGATCCTGCGCGCCCTCAACGACCGGCTGCTGGTCATCGCCGCCGACGGCGCGCTGTTGATCGACAAGGCCGGCGCCTATGAGAACGCCTTCACCGGCGAGGCGGTGACGCCCACCGCCAAGCCGACGCCGATCCGCGTCAACAACAAGATCCGCACCACCCTTGCCGCCGCCATGGGCGCGCTGACACTGATGAGCCCCGACCGCCAGAAGCGGCTGGAGGCGGCCGAGGCCGTGTTCAAGAGCCGCGACGCCTCCGCCCGGCCGCTGCTCGACAAGGCCATCGCCGCCGAGACCGACGCCCGCGTCAAGGCCCGGCTGATCGAGGCCCGCGCCGCCGGCGTCCTGCTCGACCAGACCGCGACCGAGGCCGAGCGCGTCGAGGCGGTCGCCACCATCCGCGCCCGCGGCGACCAGGACGCCAAGGGCCTGCTGTCGAGCCTGCCGGCCGAGGTTCCGCCCGCCGTCAAGGCCGCCGCCGACCGCGCCATCACCGCCATCGAGGCGGAACTGGCGCTGTGGAACGTTGCCCAGAACGGCTATTACGGCCTGTCGCTCGGTTCGGTGCTGCTTCTCGCCGCCATTGGCCTCGCCATCACCTTCGGCGTCATGGGCATCATCAACATGGCCCACGGCGAGATGGTGATGATCGGTGCCTATGTCACCTTCGTCGTGCAGGAAACCATCCGCACCTCGTTCCCCGGCCTGTTCGACTACTCGCTGCTGATCGCCCTGCCGCTGGCGTTCCTCGTCGCGGCCATCGTCGGCATGGCGATCGAGCGCTCGGTGATCCGCTTCCTCTATGGCCGGCCGCTCGAAACCCTGCTCGCCACCTGGGGCATCTCGCTGATCCTGCAACAGGCGGTGCGCACCCTGTTCGGCCCGACCAACCGCGAGGTCGGCGCGCCCTCGTTCATGTCCGGCGCCTTCGACCTCGGCGGCCTGGTCATCACCTACAACCGCCTGTGGATCATCGTCTTCACCCTGGTGGTGTTCTTCGCGCTGCTCATGCTCCTGCGCTTCACCGCCCTCGGCCTGCAGATGCGCGCCGTCACCCAGAACCGTCGCATGGCGGCGGCGATGGGCATCCGCACCAACCGCATCGACATGCTGACCTTCGGCCTCGGTTCCGGCATCGCCGGTCTCGCCGGCGTGGCGCTGTCGCAGATCGACAACGTCTCGCCCAATCTCGGTCAGGGCTACATCATCGACAGCTTCATGGTCGTGGTGTTCGGCGGCGTCGGCAATCTCTGGGGCACCCTGGTCGGCGCCTTCACCATCGGCATCGCCAACAAGTTCCTCGAACCCTATGCCGGCGCCGTGCTCGGCAAGATCCTGCTGCTCGTCTTCATCATCCTGTTCATCCAGAAGCGCCCGCGCGGCCTGTTCGCGCTCAAGGGCCGCGCGGTGGAGGCCTGACCCATGCTCACCGCCAAGCTTCTCGCCGACCGGCGCGGCCTGATCTTCCTCGCCATCCTTGCCGCCGCCGCGATCCTGGTGCCGGCGCTCAACCTGCTGACGCCCGAGGGTTCGGCCCTGCACGTGCCCACCTATGCCATGTCGTTGATGGGCAAGTACCTGACCTATGCCATCCTCGCCCTGGCGCTGGACCTGGTCTGGGGCTATTGCGGCATTCTCTCCCTCGGCCACGGCGCCTTCTTCGCCCTCGGCGGCTATGCCATGGGCATGTATCTGATGCGCCAGATCGGCCCACGCGGCGTCTATGGCAATCCGGTCCTGCCGGATTTCATGGTGTTCCTGAACTGGAAGGAACTGCCCTGGTACTGGTACGGCTTCGACTGGTTCCCCTTCGCCGCGCTGATGGTCGTGGCGGTGCCGGGTCTTATCGCCTTCATCTTCGGCTGGTTCGCCTTCCGCTCCCGCGTCACCGGCGTCTATCTGTCGATCATCACCCAGGCGCTGACCTATGCCCTGCTGCTGGCGTTCTTCCGCAACGACATGGGCTTCGGCGGCAATAACGGCCTGACCGACTTCAAGGACATCCTGGGCTTCAACATCCAGTCGGATGCCACCCGCGCCGGCCTGTTTGCCCTGACGGCGCTGACGCTGGCCGCCGCCTATCTGATCGCCCGCTCGGTGGTGATGTCGAAGGCCGGCAAGGTGCTGCTGGCGGTGCGCGATGCCGAAAGCCGCGTGCGCTTCCTCGGCTACCGCGCCGACAACTACAAGCTCTTCGTCTTCACCCTCTCGGCGATGATGGCCGGCATCGCCGGCGCCCTCTACGTGCCGCAGATCGGCATCATCAACCCGTCGGAATTCGCCCCCGGCAATTCGATCGAGGTGGTGATCTGGACCGCCGTCGGCGGTCGCGGCACCCTCGTCGGCCCGGCGATCGGCGCCATCCTCGTCAACTTCGCCAAGACCACCTTCACCACCGGCGCGCTCGCCCCCTATTGGCTGTTCGCCCTTGGCGGCCTGTTCGTGCTCGTCACCCTGTTCCTGCCCAAGGGCATCGTCGGCACCGCCTCCGACTATCTCGCCCGCCGCCGCGCCGCCGGCGCCAAACCCGAACCGGTCGCCGCGCCGACCCCAGATCCGGCGGAGTGAGAGCCATGACCAGCGTCGTCACCCCGCAAGAACCGGCCCACCTCACCTCGAGCCTGCTGTATCTCGACGATGTCAGCGTCTCGTTCGATGGCTTTCGCGCCATCAACAAGCTGTCCTTGTCGATCCAGCCCGGCGAGATGCGCGCCATCATCGGCCCAAACGGCGCCGGCAAGTCGACGATGATGGACATCATCACCGGCAAGACCAAGCCCGACACCGGCGACGTGCTGTTTGAAGGCACCACCGACCTGACCCGCCTCGACGAGGCGGCGATCGCCCATCTCGGCATCGGCCGCAAGTTCCAGAAGCCGACCGTGTTCGAGAACCAGACGGTGGAGGACAACATCCACCTGGCGCTGAAATCCGACCGCACCGTCCTGAAGAACCTGTTCTGGGGCATCTCCGCCGACGAACAGGCCAAGATCGACAAGATCCTCGTCACCATCCGCCTTGCCGCTGACCGCGACCGCCTCGCCGGCGATCTGTCCCACGGGCAGAAGCAGTGGCTGGAAATCGGCATGCTGCTGGCGCAGGACCCGAAGCTGCTGCTGGTCGACGAGCCCGCCGCCGGCATGACCGACGCCGAGACCATCGAGACCGCCAAGCTGCTCAAGGAAATCGCCCGCGACCACTCGGTGATCGTCGTCGAGCACGACATGACCTTCATTCGCGATCTCGGCGTCAAGGTGACGGTGCTGCACGAGGGCTCGGTGCTGGCCGAGGGCCCGCTCGACGTCGTCTCCGCCGACGAACGTGTCATCGAGGTCTATCTCGGCCGGTGAGTTGCTCCGCCCGCCCCATCGATTGCAGTCAGGACCGCAGCATGCTCAGCGTCACCAATCTCGATCTGCACTATGGCGCCGCCCAGGCGCTGCGCCGGGTGTCAATCGAAGCCCGCCCCGGCGAGGTCACCTGCGTTCTCGGCCGCAACGGCGTCGGCAAGTCGTCGCTGATGCGCGCCATCATCGGCCATCAGCCGATTTCCGCCGGCGCCATCGAGTGGGAAGGCGCCGACATTTCCCGCGTCGCCACCAGCGAGCGCGCCCGCAAGGGCATCGCCTATGTGCCGCAGGGCCGCGAGATCTTCCCGCTGCTGACCGTCAAGGAAAACCTCGAAACCGGCTTCGCGCCGCTGAAGGACGCCGATCGCGGCATCCCCGACGATATCTTCGCCCTGTTTCCGGTGCTCTCCGACATGCTGCGCCGCCGTGGTGGCGATCTCTCCGGCGGCCAGCAGCAGCAGCTCGCCATCGGCCGCGCCCTGGTCACCCGCCCGCGTCTCCTGGTGCTCGACGAGCCGACCGAGGGTATCCAGCCGTCGATCATCAAGGATATCGGCCGGGCGATCGAATACCTGCGCTCGAAGGGCAACATGGCGATCGTGCTGGTCGAGCAGTATTTCGACTTCGCCAAGGACCTCGCCGATCGCTGGTATGTGATGGATCGCGGCGAGGTCACGCTCGAAGGCACCCGCGACACCATGGACGAGGACGAAATCCGCAAGCGCATGATGGTCTGATGCCATCGGTCACATTTGAAATGACCGATGGTGTTCGGGACGCGAATGTCGCATGTCTTTGATACCGATGAAAAATTCGCGTGCCCTCGGAAGGCCGGACGCGTCGGCGCCAGCGGCCCCTGCTCTGGGCCGCGCCCCGGGCTGATCGCCGGCCGGCGATCAGCCGCCGTCGTTGATGGCGTGCAGCGACCGGGCGATGCCGTTGACGATCGGCTCCATGCAGCGCCGCACCCGGTCGAGCCGGGCATTGTCCTCGTGCACCACCATCCAGAACGTCCGAGTCAGCGAGATGTCGTTCGGCAGCAGCCGCACCAGATCCTCATGCCGCCGGGCGACGAAATCCGGCAGGATGCAGACGCCGGCGCCGATCCGCGTCCACTCCAGCTGCACATGGATCGAGGTCGATGCCAGATGCGGCGTCAGTTCCGGGTTGATCAGCGGGATATAGTCGAGCTCGCGGTCGAAGATCAGCTCGGAAATATAGCCGATCCCCCGCAGCTTCTTCAGGTCCGCCAGCTCCTGGATCGGCGGACGCGCCTCGACATAGCTCTTCGATGCATAGAGATGCAGTCGGTAATCGGCGATCTTGCGCACCACCAGCCGGCCGCTGGTCGGCCGCGACACGGCGATGGCGAAATCCGCCTCGCGCTTCGACAGGCTGAAGGTGCGCGGCAATGCCACCATGTGCACCTCGATCTGCGGATGCTCCTTGCACAGCGCCGCCGCCCCAGGCGCGATCAGGTGGCTGGCGATCCCCTCCGGCGCGCCGATGCGGATGACGCCGGTCAATGCCCGCTGGTTGCCGCCGACAACCTCCTGCGCCTCCAGCATCTGGCTTTCGATCGTCTCGGCATAGGGCACCAGCCGGCTGCCCTCGGCCGTCAGCTCGTAGCCGCGCGGCGAGCGGTCGAACAGCTTGGTCTTCAGCATGCGTTCCAGCTGTGCGACACGGCGTCCCACCGTCGCCTGGTCGACCCCGAGTCGCTGGGCCGCCGCCGTCACCTGGCCGGTTCGGGCGGTCGCAAGAAAAAATCGAACGTCGTCCCAGTTCATCTTGGTTATTTCGTTTCGCGATCGACTAAGGAAAGATCGTAACCATGCAATATTGCATGGTTAGCCGGGTAAATTCACCGTATCATTTGGCGAATTTGCGTGTCTAGCGTAGCCTCATAACGATTTGATCGGCGCTTGCAATCGCATCTTTCGGCTATTGGCCCCGTGTCGTCGGGTCGGGGCCGATCGCCCGGTGGCGTCGGTCGCGACACCCGCAATGAGGTCCGCCTTGTCCGATCCGGTCCCGCCGCCCATCGTCGCGCCGTCCACGACCCCGCCGCTGTCGCTGCACGTGCCAGAGCCGGCCGTCCGCCCCGGCGGCAAGCCCGACTTCAGCCACGTGCGCGTGCCCGAGGCCGGCACGGTGCGTCGCCCGCCGCTCGATGTCGCCGCCGCCGATATCCGCGACCTCGCCTATACCATCATCCGCGTCCTCAACCGCGAGGGCCGGGCGGTCGGTGACTGGGCCGGCTCGCTCGATGCCGACGGCCTGCGTCGCGGCCTGCGGGCGATGATCAAGACCCGCGCCTTCGATGCCCGCATGCTGATGGCCCAACGCCAGGGCAAGACCTCGTTCTACATGCAGTCGACCGGCGAGGAGGCGATCGCCTGCGCCTTCCAGCTGGCGCTCGAGCCGGGCGACATGAACTTCCCCACCTATCGCCAGCAGGGCCTGCTGATCGCCCAGGACTGGCCGCTCGTCGACATGATGTGCCAGATCTTTTCCAACGAGAAGGACCGGCTCGGCGGCCGCCAGCTGCCGATCATGTATTCGGCCCGCGACGCCGGCTTTTTCTCGATCTCGGGCAATCTCGGCACCCAGTATGTCCAGGCCGTCGGCTGGGCAATGGCCTCGGCCATTCGCGGCGACACCCGCGTCGCCGCCGCCTGGATCGGCGACGGCTCCACCGCCGAGAGCGATTTCCACTCGGCGCTGGTATTCGCCTCGGTCTACCGCCCGCCCGTCATCCTCAATATCGTCAACAACCAGTGGGCCATTTCCACCTCCCAGGCCATCGCCGGCGGCGAGAACGCCACCTTCGCCGCCCGCGCCCACGGCTACGGCATCCCGTCGCTGCGCGTCGACGGCAACGACTACCTCGCCGTCCATGCCGCCGCCCGCTGGGCCATCGATCGCGCCCGCCGCAATCTCGGCCCGACCCTGATCGAATGGGTCACCTACCGCGTCGCCGCCCATTCCACCTCCGACGACCCGTCGAAATACCGCCCGAAGGAGGAATCCGATGCCTGGCCGCTCGGCGATCCGGTCGAGCGGCTGAAGAACCATCTGATCGGCATCGGCGAATGGTCGGACGAGCGCCATGCCCAGGCCCGCGCCGAGATCGATCAGGAGGTGCTCGACGCCGCCCGCGAGGCCGAGCGCCACGGCACCCTCCACACCGGCCCGAAGCCGAGCGCCAAGGCCATGTTCGAGGGGGTCTACAAGGACATGCCCAAGCACCTGCGCGAACAGCGCCGCGAACTGGGGGTCTGACGCCATGGCCCGCATCACCATGATCGAAGCCATCCGCGACGCCATCGACCTGATGATGGCCCGCGACGACAAGGTCGTCGTCTTCGGCGAGGATGTCGGCTATTTCGGCGGCGTCTTCCGCTGCACCGACGGCCTGCAGCGCAAATACGGCCGCACCCGCTGCTTCGACACGCCGATCTCCGAGACCGGCATCGTCGGCGTCGCCATCGGCATGGGCGCCTATGGCCTGCGCCCCGTCTGCGAGATCCAGTTCGCCGACTATGTCTACCCCGCCTATGACCAGATCGTCTCCGAGGCGGCCCGGCTGCGCTATCGCTCCGCCGGCGAATTCACCTCGCCGCTGACCATCCGCATGCCCTGCGGCGGCGGCATCTTCGGCGGCCAGACCCACAGCCAGAGCCCCGAGGCCTGCTTCACCCATGTCAGCGGCCTGAAGACCGTCATCCCCTCCAACCCCTACGATGCCAAGGGCCTGCTGATCAGCGCCATCGAGGACGACGACCCGGTGATCTTCCTCGAACCGAAGCGGCTCTATAACGGCCCGTTCTCCGGCCACCACGACCAGCCGGTGGTGCCGTGGTCGCGCCATCCCCTCAGCGAGGTCCCGGACGAGTATTACGCCATCGAGCTCGGCAAGGCGGCGATCCGCCGCGAGGGCGCCGCCGTCACCGTCATCGCCTATGGCACCATGGTGCATGTCGCCGAGGCCGCCGCCGCCGAAACCGGCATCGATGCCGAGATCATCGACTTGCGCACCCTCATCCCGCTCGACACCGACACCATCGAGCAATCGGTGCGAAAGACCGGGCGCTGCGTCATCCTGCACGAGGCGACGCGCACTTCCGGCTTCGGCGCCGAACTGTCG
This sequence comes from Hyphomicrobiaceae bacterium, assembly GCA_016793065.1. Classification (GTDB taxonomy): domain Bacteria; phylum Pseudomonadota; class Alphaproteobacteria; order Rhizobiales; family Ancalomicrobiaceae; genus JAEULV01. The sequence continues at coordinate 4,903 of JAEULV010000052.1, read as the reverse complement.
GCCCAGGTGCAGGAGCGCTGCTTCCACCACCTCGAGGCGCCGATCCTGCGCGTCACCGGTTGGGACACGCCCTATCCCCACGCCCAGGAATGGGACTATTTCCCCGGCCCCGCCCGCGTCGGCCGCGCCCTCAAAGCCGTGATGGAGGCCTGAGCCATGGCGATCCGCACCATCAAGCTGCCCGACGTCGGCGAAGGCATCGCCGAGGCCGAACTGGTCGAATGGGCCGTCGCCGTCGGCGACGACGTCGCCGAGGATCAGGTCGTCGCCGCCGTGATGACCGACAAGGCCACCGTCGAAATTCCCTCTTCCGTCACTGGCAAGGTCGTCTGGCTCGCCTGCGACATCGGCACGCTGCTCGCCGTCGGCAGCCCGCTGATCCGCATCGAGACCGAGGGCGAGGCGGAAGCCCCTGAAAACGCCGCCGGGAAAGCCGCCGAGCCGGCATCGCCGCCGCGTCCGGCCGCCGTCGCCGCCCCGCCCGTGCCCCGGCATATCCCGACGCCGAAGCCCGCCGCGCCGGTGGCGTTCGCCGGGCCGCAGGTCGGCCTGCCGCGCGCGCCGGGCGAAAAGCCCATCGCCTCGCCGGCGGTGCGCCGTCGCGCCCGCGAACTCGGCGTCGATCTGGTCTATGTCCGTGGCAGCGGCCCGGCCGGCCGCATCGGCCACGACGACCTCGATCGCCACGTCGCCGGCGGTGGTCAGCCGGCGCTCGCCGCCGGTCCGCGTCCGGACCTGAGCCGCGAGGTGATCAAGGTCGTTGGTCTGCGCCGCGCCATCGCCCGCCGCATGCAGGAGGCCAAGCGCCGCATTCCGCATTTCGCCTATGTCGAGGAGGTCGACGTCACCGCGCTCGAGGACCTGCGGGCAAGCCTCAACGCCATGCGGCCCGCCGACCGGCCGAAGTTGACGCTGCTGCCGTTCCTCATCCGCGCCATTGTCCGGGCGCTGCGGCAGTTTCCACAGGTCAACGCCCATTACGACGACGAGCACGAGGTGATCACCCGCTTCGGCGCCGCCCATGTCGGCATCGCCACTCAGACCCCAGGCGGCCTGATGGTGCCGGTGGTGCGCCATTGCGAGGCGCGCGACATCTGGGACGCCGCCGCCGAGATGGGCCGCGTCACCGCCGCCGCCCGCGAGGGGCTTGCCACCCGCGATGAACTGACCGGCTCCACCATCACCATCACCTCGCTCGGCGCGCTCGGCGGCATCGTCTCCACCCCGGTGATCAACGCCCCCGAGGTCGCCATCGTCGGCGTCAACAAGATCGCCGTCCGCCCGGTCTTCGTCGACGGCGCCTTCGTGCCGCGCAAGATCATGAACCTGTCGAGTTCCTTCGATCACCGCGTCGTCGACGGCCATGACGCCGCCTCGTTCATCCAGGCGTTGCGTCGATTGATCGAGACCCCTGCCACCCTGTTCATGGAGGTCTGAAGCCATGCTGATCGACACCCGGATCGTCGTCCTCGGCGGCGGCCCCGGCGGTTATGTCGCCGCCATCCGCGCCGGCCAGCTCGGGCTCGACTGCGTGCTGGTCGAGGCCGATCGCCTCGGCGGCACCTGCCTCAATGTCGGCTGCATCCCCTCCAAGGCCCTGATCCACGCCGCCGACGAGTTCCACCGCCTCGCCAGCTATGCCCGCGCCCCGCGCCACGGCATCGCCGCCGCCGCGCCGACGCTGGATTTCGCCCGCACGGTGGAATGGAAGGACGCCATCGTCGGCCGCCTCAACGCCGGCGTCGCCAGCCTGCTGAAGAAGGCCGGCGTCAAGACCCTGCGCGGCCACGGCCGCATGACCGACGGCAAGACCTGCGTCGTCGACACCGACACCGGCCGCGTCACCGTCAAGGCCGAGCACGTCATCCTCGCCACCGGCTCCGAGCCGATCGAATTGCCGGCGCTGCCCTTCGGCGGCAAGATCGTCTCCTCGACGCAAGCGCTGGAACTGACCGAGCCGCCGGCCCGCCTCGCCATCGTCGGTGGCGGCTATATCGGCCTGGAACTCGGCATCGCCTTCGCCAAGCTCGGCAGCCGCGTCACCGTGATCGAGGCCGCCGATCGGATCCTGCCGCAATATGACGCCGATCTCACCCGCCCGGTCGTGCGCCGGCTCGACGCGCTCGGCGCCGAGGTGCTGACCGCCACCCGTGCCCTCGGCGAAAGCGCCGCCGGCCTCGAGGTGCTCTGCGCCGACGGCACGCGCCGCCGGATCGCCGCCGATCGCGTTCTGGTTACCGTCGGCCGGCGTGCCCGGCTGAAGGGCTGGGGGCTCGAGGGCCTCGATCTCGCCATGGACGGTGGCTTCGTCCGCGTCGACGAGCGCTGCGCCACCGCCATGCGCGGCGTCTGGGCCATCGGCGACCTGACCGGCGAGCCGATGCTCGCCCACCGTGCCATGGCCCAGGGTGAAATGGTCGCCGAGATCATCGCCGGCGAGCGCCGCGCCTTCCACCCGGCGGCGATCCCCGCCGTCTGCTTCACCGATCCCGAGATCGTCAGCGTCGGCCTGTCGGCCGAGGCCGCCCGCGCCCGCGGCCACGAGGTGATCACCGGCCTGTTCCCGCTCGCCGCCAACGGCCGCGCCCTGACGCTCGCCGCCGAGGACGGCTTCACCCGCGTCGTCGCCCGTGCCGACAACCACCTGATTCTCGGCATCGACGCCGTCGGTCCCGGCGTCTCCGAGCTCTCCGCCGCCTTCACCCTGGCGCTGGAAATGGGTGCCCGGCTGGAGGACATCACCTGCACCATCCACGCCCACCCCACCCTCGGCGAAACCGTCGCCGAGGCAAGCTACAAGGCCCTGGGCCAGGCGCTGCACATGTGAGGAATGCCATCGGGCATTGAAAATGACCGATGGCATTCCTGACGCGAATTACTCATGCCGCTGATGCGGATGGGAAATTCACTTGTCCCCGGAGGCCGGGCGCGTCAGCGCCTTCGGCTTCCGGCATTGGCGCCGATGGGGCTCATCGCCCATAGGTCGCCGTCAGGGTCGCGGTGCCGAGCGTGTTCATCCGCGTCATGAAGCCGATCATCGCCGCGCTGGCGTCTGCCGGCAGCTCCAGCCGCTCCACCTTCAGCGCGTGGACGGTGAACACATAGCGATGCGCCGGTCCCGGCGGCGGGCAGGCACCGCCAAATCCGGCCGTGCCGTAGTCGGTTCGTCCCTGCACCGCGCCGGTCGGCAGGCCGGCGCCCGATCCGGCGTTCTCCGGCAGGGCGGTCAGATCGGCCGGCAGGTTGTACAGCACCCAATGCCACCAGCCCGACCCGGTCGGTGCGTCCGGATCATAGACCGTCACCGCGAAGCTCTTGGTGCCGGCCGGCGCGCCGCTCCAGGCCAGCGCCGGCGAGCGGTTGCCGCCGGTGCAGCCAAACCCGGCCATCACCTGCGCGCTGCCGAGCGCGCCGCCATCGGCGATCTGCGAACTGGTCAGCTTGAATTCGCCAGCGGCGGCCGGCACGGCCGGCGCCAGAGCCAGCAGGGTCAGTATCGCCGCCGCCGCGAAACGGCGGCGCATCGGATTCGGCGATGTCGGGCTGAAACAGGTCTTGAAGGTCATCTTGCGGCTCCGTTTGGGAAGATCACCGCGAGATATTGGCCGGAATGCACTGCCGCCGCCGCTCCGCATCGATCGACTTTTGTGCCGAAACGCTCACATCACCGGCTGTGGCCACGGATTTCGCTCGGCGGAAAGCCGAACCGGGCGCGAAACCGGGCGGCAAACCGCGACGGCGAGGCATAGCCGACCTCAAGCGCGATTGTCGTGACCGGTTGGTCTGTCATCTGCAGCAGCGCCAGCGCCCGCGACATCCGCGCGTCGATCAGGATATCGGTCAGCGACGTGCCCTCGCTCGCCAGGTGCCGCCGCAGCGTCGCATCGCCGACCGCGAGCCGGCGGGCGATATCCGGTGCCTGCCAGTCCTTGCCGACATCCTGCTCGATCAGCATCCGCGCCCGCGCGCCGAAGCCCTGGTCGGCGACGGTGACGAGCGAGATCCCCGCCGTTGTCAGCCAGAGCAGCAATTCCCCGGCCCGATGCGCCAGCACCGAAGCCGGCACCGGCTCCGGCGCGGCAAACAGCGCCGACAGCCCTTTCCAGCAGTCGCGGAACCCGTTCGTCGGCCGATAGACCCGAGCCGCCGGCTCTCCCGCCGACCGCGAGGCCACCCGCTCGACCGTCCCGGGATCGAACGCCACGACCTCGGCGCTGTAGAGCCCGCCGGGATCGGGCGTATTGATGACATCGGCGGTGATCCCGCCCGGCAGTACGGCGACATCGCCCGGCCCGGCAATGATCGTTCCCGCCCGCGTCGACACGGTCTTTTCGCCGCCGACCACCAGGATCAGCGACGGCTGCGCCAGGTTTAACTTGCGCAACGGTTTGCCGCTTCGCTGCGACAACCGGGCAAACATTGGCGGAAGGAGAGGGGATTGCATCGGCTGCCTCGGACGAATGCCGACAGCCTGCCCGGTCGCTGTCCTTGCCGCAAGGGCCGTTGGTTGGCGAACATGCCGGGCCTCCGGCGCAAGAAAGGAATTGCGATGTGAAAGCAATCGTTGATTTGCGGTCTGGAACTCATGTCACTCTGCGCAGAGCAATTTTGAGCCAACCGCACAAACCAGTACCGACCTTGTTACTCGGCAAGTCGGATTTAAAAGACGACAGCAAACAAATTCAGGATTAAGGAAAATTGGTGGAGCTAAGCGGGATCGAACCGCTGACCTCTTGAATGCCATTCAAGCGCTCTCCCAGCTGAGCTATAGCCCCACTCGTTTCGTCCAGCACCTGGGTATGTGTGCCGGCGAGGTGAAGGCGAAATAGCCCGAACCCGCTGGCGGATCAAGCGGAAAAATGACGTTTTGGCAAAAACTGTGGAAAAGCCGGAACGGGCCTCC
>JAEULV010000061.1 GCA_016793065.1 Hyphomicrobiaceae bacterium | reverse complement strand
GGGGAAGGCCCCATTATCACCCAACCCATCGGCGCCGGCCACGGTGTCGACGAAGAAATGCGCGGGTGTAGCTCAGTCGGTTAGAGTGCCGGCCTGTCACGCCGGAGGTCGCGGGTTCGAGCCCCGTCACTCGCGCCATTCTTTCGGTTTGCCAGAACGCCGCGCAAGCGGCGTTTTCGCGTTTTGGGACCTCGCGGCAGCGCCACAGCGCCGCTCGCCCATGCTGCCTTCCGCAGAGGATCGGTTCGGCGCGACGCCCATGCGGATTGCCCCAGCCCTTCCGCCAAGTCCTTGCGGAAACACGCAACAACGTCGGCGGTTCCGATCCTTGTCGACCATCAATCGCGCTTCTCGCCGCCGCTCGGCGTCTCCGATTCGGATGCCCCACCGCCCCATCCGTGCCGATGGCCGGATCGACGCCCGCGCCGCTTTTGCCGCTGCACGATGCTGGATTCATTCAACCTTGGTTGTTGGCGCTTCGCCGCGCTTGCGTCGCGGTTCGGGGTGGGTTAAGCCGGGCAAGGTTCCGAGGATCGGTGTTCGGATCGGCGATGCCTTGCGCGTCTACCGATCCCCCAAGATCCCGACCGACCGGGCATGCCGGCGGCCGAAGCCAGGGGGGCTTTGGATGCCGACATTGCCAAGCGGGTAAAAAGGGCGAGCGGACATGGAAGACCTGTTGCGCGAATATCTCCCGATCGTTGTGTTCATTGCGCTGGCGCTGGTCATCGGCCTGGTGCTTCTGGTGTCGCCGTTCCTTCTCGCCTTCAAGAAGCCGGACGCCGAGAAGCTCTCCGCCTACGAGTGCGGCTTCAACGCCTTCGACGACGCGCGCATGAAGTTCGACGTGCGCTTTTATCTCGTGTCGATTCTGTTCATCATCTTCGATCTCGAAGTGGCCTTCCTGTTTCCCTGGGCGATCACCTTCGGTGACCTGGGCTGGTTCGGCTTCTGGTCGATGATGGCGTTCCTCGGCGTTTTGACCATCGGCTTCGTCTATGAATGGAAGAAGGGAGCGCTCGAATGGGATTGATCACGCAGGGCGAAACCCTGGTGGCGCCGGCCCCCAAGGGAATCATCGACCCCAATACCGGCAAGCCGGTCGGGGCGAATGACCCGTTCTTCCTCGACATCAACAACGAGCTCGCCGACAAGGGCTTCATTGTCGCGGCCACCCACGATCTCATCACATGGGCCCGCACCGGCTCGCTGATGTGGATGACCTTCGGCCTTGCCTGCTGCGCCGTCGAGATGATGCAGCTGTCGATGCCGCGCTACGACGTCGAGCGCTTCGGCTTCGCGCCGCGCGCCTCTCCGCGCCAGTCGGACGTGATGATCGTCGCCGGCACGCTGACCAACAAGATGGCGCCGGCCATGCGCAAGGTCTATGACCAGATGCCGGAGCCGCGCTACGTCATCTCCATGGGCTCCTGCGCCAATGGCGGCGGCTACTACCACTATTCCTATTCGGTGGTGCGCGGCTGCGATCGCGTCGTTCCGGTCGACATCTACGTGCCCGGCTGCCCGCCGACGGCGGAGGCGCTGCTCTACGGCGTGCTGCTGCTGCAGAAGAAGATCCGCCGGACCGGCACGATCGAGCGTTGATGTCCGGCGCGCCGGCGGGTGATCTCCGCGCGGCGCGTCAAACGGTTTGCATGAGGTTCCGCTGGACGGCTCCGCGCCGGTCGCGGCGGTTTTGGGGGGAAGGGCGATCACGATGGATCAGACCATCCAGGCGCTCGGCGAGTATCTCGAAGGCGTGCTCGGCGACAAGCTGACGAAGTGGGCGATCGGCGTCGACATGCTGACGCTCGACGTGCCGGCTGCGGCAATCGTCGAGGTCGCGACGCTGCTGCGTGACGATCCGCGCTGCCTGTTCGTCAACTTCACCGATGTCAGCGGTGTCGACTATCCGTCGCGCGAGCTGCGCTTCGATGTCGTCTATCACCTGCTGTCGCCGAAGCATAACATGCGCGTCCGCGTCAAGGTTGCCACCGACGAGGCGACCCCGGTGCCGTCGGTGACCCCGGTGTTCCCGGGCGCCGACTGGTTCGAGCGCGAGACCTACGACATGTACGGCGTGCTGTTCACCGGCCACCCGGACCTGCGCCGGCTGCTGACCGACTACGGTTTCGACGGTCACCCGCTGCGCAAGGACTTCCCGATGACGGGCTTCGTCGAGGTCCGCTACGACGACGAAGTCAAGCGCGTCGTCTACGAGCCGGTGCGCCTGACCCAGGAATTCCGCAACTTCGACTTCATGTCGCCGTGGGAAGGCACCGACTATGTGCTGCCCGGCGACGAGAAGGCGAAGCAGGGCTGAGACGAAGGGGCGAGGCGGCGTGGTCGACGGGGCGTCAGACAGGCAAGCGGCGCAAGCCGGTCAAGCGGGCAGGGGGACGGGCCGGGGCTCGGGCCTCCGTGCTGCCCCGCTGGTTGCCGCGCTGGCGCTCGGACTTGCCGCCTGCTCGTCGATGCGTTCGGAATACGAGGGCCAGTTCAGCCCCGGACCGAACCCGGCCGCCGAGCGTTACATGGCGGCCCATGCCGGGCAGCCGATCGACGAGCTGGAACGGCTGACGGCGGTTTCGGCCCTGGCCTTGGCCAAGGCCTGCCCGTCGCTGGTGGCCCTGAGCCGCGAGACCGCCGAACGGCACCGCCAGGCGATGGCGATTGCCGCCGACAAGGAAGGGCCTGCCAATGTCGAGCGGCAGGTCGCCAACATGATCAATTCCACGCGGGCAACCGGCTGTGCGCAGAATGCCGCGGACGTTGCCAGCAACCCGGATCGATATCCGTTCTTGACCGCGCGAACCGCGCGGGCGGGGTGACACATGACCGAACACAATGTGCGCAACTTCAACATCAACTTCGGCCCGCAGCATCCGGCGGCCCACGGCGTGCTGCGCCTGGTGCTGGAGCTCGACGGCGAGGTGGTGACCCGCGTCGATCCGCATATCGGCCTGCTGCATCGCGGCACCGAGAAACTGATGGAAGCCAAGACCTGGGCGCAGGCGCTGCCCTATCTTGACCGCCTCGACTATTGCGCCCCGATGAACCAGGAACACGCCTATTGCCTCGCGGCGGAAAAGCTCCTGGGCCTCACCGTGCCGCGCCGTGGCCAGCTGATCCGCGTGCTCTATTCCGAGATCGGCCGCCTGCTGTCGCACCTCCTCAACGTCACCACCCAGGCCATGGACGTCGGCGCGCTGACGCCGCCGCTGTGGGGCTTCGAGGAACGCGAGAAGCTGATGGTGTTCTATGAGCGCGCCTCCGGCTCGCGCATGCACGCCGCCTATTTCCGCATCGGCGGCGTCCACCAGGACCTGCCGCAGGACCTGATCGACGACATCGAGGCCTGGTGCGACCCGTTCCTCAAGGTCTGCGACGACATCGAGGGCCTTCTGACCGACAACCGCATCTTCAAGCAGCGCAACGTCGACATCGGCGTCGTGTCGCTGGAGGATTGCTGGAAGTGGGGCTTCTCCGGCGTGATGGTGCGCGGCTCCGGCGCCGCCTGGGACCTGCGCCGCTCGCAGCCCTACGAATGCTATTCCGAGCTTGAATTCGACATTCCGGTCGGCAAGAACGGCGACTGCTACGATCGCTACTGCATCCGCATGTTCGAGATGCGCCAGTCGGTCCGCATCATGAAGCAGTGCATCGCGCTGCTGAACCGCGCCGACGGCAAGGGCCCGGTCTCGGCCAAGGACGGCAAGCTGGTGCCGCCGAAGCGGGGCGAGATGAAGCGCTCGATGGAAGCGCTGATCCATCACTTCAAGCTTTATTCCGAGGGCGCCCACGTGCCGGCCGGCGAGGCTTATGCCGCGGTCGAGGCGCCGAAGGGCGAGTTCGGCGTCTATATCGTCTCGGACGGCACCAACAAGCCGTACCGGGTCAAGCTGCGCGCGCCGGGCTTTGCCCATCTGCAGGCGATGGACTTCATGTGTCGCGGCCATATGCTTGCCGACGTCTCGGCGGTGCTCGGCTCGCTCGATATCGTGTTCGGCGAGGTCGATCGCTGATACGGCGGCGATGAGCGGCCCCGGCGCATCCGCGCCGTGGCGGACGTCAATGAGGAAACCAGAGCCGCATGGCCTATCCCGATCAACAGATCACCATCGACTGCCGCACGGGCGCCATTGCCGGCGCCCGCGCCCATGAGCTCGTGGCGGTCTGGCTGGTCCGTTTGGCCTCGATCATCCTCAAGCCGGTCAATCATTTCGGCCTCAGCTACATCTGCCGCGTCGTTCGCACCCTGCTGCCGAGCGACCGGCCGTTCCTGTTCCTCATCGATGCCGACACCCGGTTCCGGGTCGACTATTGCGATGCGTACTGGAGCGTGCTGACCGTCGCCAACTATGTCTACGAGCCGCCGATTCGCCGCTTCGTCGACGAGATGCGCGACGTCGACTATGCCTTCCTCGATTGCGGCGCCAATCAGGGCTACTGGTCGGCGATCGTGTCGTCGCCGGCCGGCGGCAAGCACCGCGTCATCGCGGTTGAGGCGGCGAGCGACACCTACTGGCACCTCGCCGATAACCAGGCGCTCAACCGCGGCGCCTTCACCGGCATCAACCGCGCCATTTCCGGCCGCTCGGGCGAAATCGTCAAGATCTACGGCGTCAAGCACGAGGCCCGCTCGATGCTGCCCTCCGGCGCCGGCGATACTTCGGCGCTCGAGGTCGAAACCCTGTCGCTCGACGACCTGGCCGACCACCCGGCCGTCGCCGGCGCGCCGATGGTGGCGATCAAGCTCGATGTCGAGGGTGTCGAGATCGACGCCATGAGCGCCGCCGAGCGGCTGCTCGCCCGCGAGACCGTATTCCTCTATGAGGATCACGGCCACGACCGCACCCACAAGGTCACCGAATTCGCCATGGGCGCCCTCGGCATGCGGGTGTTCTGGCTCGGACGCGGCGGACCGTTTGAAATCACCTCGCTGAACCAGCTCGACGCCATCAAGGTTTCGCGCCGCCGGGGCTATGACTTCGCCGCAAGTCGTAGTCCGATTTGGCTCGCCAAACTCGATGGCGTGGTAGCGCGCGCGGCGCAATCGCATTAAGACAGACGCGCGCGCGGGCTCCGCCAGGGGCTCGAGGGCGCGCGGCAAAGATCGGGAAGACGGAACATGGCAGTTCGCAGACTGGCCCCCAAGGAGGTCCAACCGGCGTCTTTCGCTTTCACGGCGGAAAACGAGGCCTGGGCCGCGGCGACCATCGCCAAGTACCCGGCGGGGCGTGAAGCCTCGGCGGTGATCCCCTTCCTGATGCGTGCCCAGGATCAGGAAGGCTGGGTTTCCGAGCCGGCGATTCGCTTCATTGCCGAGAAGCTCGGCATGAACACCATTCGCGTGCTTGAGGTCGCCACCTTCTACACCCAGTTCCAGCTGGCGCCGATCGGCACCGTGGCCCACGTTCAGGTCTGCGGCACCACGCCCTGCATGCTGCGCGGCGCCGAGGACATCAAGCACGTCTGCCAGAACCGCATCCATCACGACCCGTTCCACCTGTCGGCCGATGGCAAGTTCTCGTGGGAAGAGGTCGAGTGCCTCGGCTCCTGCGTCAACGCCCCGATGGTGCTGATCGATCGCGACACCTACGAGGACCTGACGCCGGAAAGCTTCGGCCAGCTCCTCGACGCCTTCGAGCGCGGCGAGACGCCGAAGGCCGGCACCCAGATCGATCGCCCCCATGGCGGTCCGGCCGGCGGCGAAACCACGCTGACCGAGATGCTGGCCGGTGCCGGTCGTCCGGCCGGCGCCGATGACATGATTGCCGCCAACATGGCCGCCCAGGGCGTTGCCCGCGGCGTCGACCCGTCGGTGCTGGCCTCCGCCAGCGCCCAGGCCGACGTCTCGCACAAGCCCGGCGCCTATACGACGCTGGACGGCGCCTGGTACACCGAAGGCGGCAAGCACCCGTCCGGCAGCGTCGATCCGGCGCCTGCCTCGGTGCGCCGCACGGGCTGAATGTTGTGAATTCGAGGGACCGGTCGCGCCTGGCGCTGGATCGGTCCTGTTCTGAAGCTTGACGTAGTTGGTCTGGAGACAGAGTGATGCTCGCCGACAAGGACCGCATCTTTACGAACCTGTATGGCCGCCAGGATTGGGGTCTGAAGGGTGCGCTCGCCCGCGGCCAATGGGACGGCACCAAGTCGTTCATCGACAAGGGCCGCGACTGGATCATCAATGAGATGAAGGCCTCGGGCCTGCGCGGTCGCGGCGGCGCCGGCTTCCCGACCGGTCTCAAGTGGTCGTTCATGCCCAAGCAGTCCGACGGGCGCCCGCACTATCTCGTCGTCAATGCCGACGAGTCGGAGCCGGGCACCTGCAAGGACCGTGAGATCATGCGCCATGATCCGCACCACCTGATCGAGGGCTGCCTGATCGCCTCCTTCGCCATGGCGGCGCATGCCTGCTACATCTACATCCGCGGCGAATATGTCCGCGAGCGCGAACGCCTGCAGGCGGCGATCGACCAGGCCTATGACGCCCGCCTCGTCGGCAAGAACAACGTTCACGGCTGGGATTTCGACATCTATCTTGCCCATGGCGCCGGCGCCTATATCTGCGGCGAGGAAACCGCCCTGATCGAGAGCCTCGAGGGCAAGAAGGGCCAGCCGCGCCTGAAGCCGCCGTTCCCGGCCAATGCCGGTCTCTACGGCTGCCCGACCACCGTCAACAACGTCGAATCCATCGCCCAGGTGCCGGAAATCCTCCGACGCGGCGCCTCGTGGTTCGCCGGCATCGGCAAGCCGAACAACCAGGGCACCAAGCTGTTCTGCGTCTCCGGCCACGTCAACAAGCCCTGCACCGTCGAGGAGGCGATGTCGATCCCGTTCCGCGAGCTGATCGACAAGCATTGCGGCGGCATTCGCGGCGGCTGGGACAATCTGCTGGCGGTGATTCCGGGCGGCTCGTCGGTTCCGGTCGTGCCGGCCGATCAGATCATCGACTGCCCGATGGATTTCGACAGCCTGCGCGCCCTGCGGTCCGGTCTCGGTACCGCGGCGGTGATCGTGATGGACAAGTCGACCGACATCGTCAAGGCGATCGCCCGCATCTCCTACTTCTACAAGCACGAGAGCTGCGGCCAGTGCACGCCCTGCCGCGAAGGCACCGGCTGGATGTGGCGCGTCGTCGATCGCATGGCCCATGGCCGGGCGCAGAAACGCGAGATCGACCTGCTGCTCGACGTCGCCAATCAGGTTGAAGGCCACACCATTTGCGCCCTCGGCGATGCCGCCGCGTGGCCGATCCAGGGCCTGATCCGCCACTACCGTCATGTGATCGAACAACGCATCGATCAGTATGCCGCCAATCCGCACCCGGTCGCCGTCGCCGCCGAGTGATCCGTCATCGATCCGGCGGCGGGGTTCCCGTCGCCGGATCGCCTGCCGCCGCGAGGGCCCCCACGCCCTTGCCGCAACCGCCACCAGGGTGCCGACCCCGCTCGCTGACGAGCGCTGAAGGAGTACGCGATGACTGCGATGCCTCTTCCCGGCCCGGACGGTTGCGACGTGTCGGCGCCGGCCACGCCGTCGGCGCTTGCCGGCCTGTGGCGCCAGTCGCTGGCGATCTCGACGGCGATGGTTGAAAACAGCTTCGCCCTTGCCAGCGCCATGTCGGGCATGACCCTCGGGCTTGCCGATGCGGCGCTGCGCGCCAATGGCGTCGGCGTCTGGCGCGTGCCGACCCGTGGCCTCGGCTTCTTCGGCGGCGATGTCGCGGCCGATGCGCCGGTGCCCGCCGCCGTCCGCGAACCGGATTGCGTTGCCGAGCCGGCAACCGAATCGACCGCCGCTTGCGCCGCCGGGCCGGCACCGGTCATGGCGGCCGATCCGATCGTTTCGCCGTCATCGCTCGATCCGATCCCGTCCCCGGCGGTCACTGAAGCCCCGGCCGCGCCCTTGGTCGAACGACCCAAAGGTATAGTGCGCCCGCGCGGCGGCAAGCCCGACGATCTGAAGATGGTTGGCGGTATCAGCCCGAAGATCGAGAAGATCTTGAATGATCTGGGTTTTTTCCACTTCGACCAAGTCGCGGCCTGGACGCCGGCGCAAGTCGAATGGGTCGATAATTATACCAATTCCCGTGGCCGCATCACCCGTGAGTCCTGGATTAGCCAGGCTGACGCGCTTGCGGTCGGTGGACGTGACGAGTATGTCAGGCGCTTCGGGAAGGTCCCGCGCAAGTCGTGATCGTCACGGTCGAATCGGTCGGCGGCGACGCCGGCCCTGGAATGCACCGCGTTTCCCTCGGGCAGCTCGCGCCGCCCGACGAAATGCGGTGAACCGAGTTCGAACAGCCGGTTTCCGGCTTCGACCCGGGAATTTCGCCTGATGCTTGATCGGCACCAAGGCGAAATTGCGGAGTTCGGAGTGGAATTCGTCCAATTCGGGCTTGTGCCCCGGTCGTCCTTCCGTCGCGCCGCCCGCGCGTCCGGCGAGAGGATGCACTGCCAAGCCGGGGTCGGCGCTTGTAACGGATCCGTTTGCGGCCTAGAAAGCCGCCGAAATGATCGGGACTGAGGTAGATGGCCAAACTCATTGTCGACGGACAGGAGATCGACGTTGCCGCCGAGGCGACGCTGCTCCAGGCGTGCGAGCAGGCGGGCGCGGAAGTGCCGCGGTTTTGCTTCCATGAGCGGCTGTCGATCGCCGGCAACTGCCGCATGTGCCTGGTGGAAGTGAAAGGCTCGCCGAAGCCCGTCGCTTCCTGCGCCATGGCCGTGCGCGACCTGCGCCCCGGCCCGAACGGCGAGCCGCCGGTCGTCAACACCCGGACGCCGCTGGTCAAGAAGGCCCGCGAGGGCGTCATGGAGTTCCTGCTGATCAACCATCCGCTCGACTGCCCGATTTGCGATCAGGGCGGCGAGTGCGATCTGCAGGATCAGGCCATGGCCTATGGCATCGACGCCTCCCGCTATGCGCTGAACAAGCGCGCGGTCGAGGACAAGTATATCGGCCCGCTGGTCGCCACGATGATGACCCGCTGCATCCAGTGCACGCGCTGCGTCCGCTTCACGGCGGAAGTCGCCGGCGTCGGCGATCTCGGCGCCATCGGCCGCGGCGAGGACATGGAAATCACCACCTATCTGCATTCGGCCATGGGTTCGGAGCTGCAGGGCAACGTGGTCGATCTCTGCCCGGTCGGCGCGCTCACCTCGCGCCCCTATGCCTATACCGCCCGGCCGTGGGAGCTGACCAAGACCGAATCGGTCGACGTCACCGACGCCGTCGGCTCCGCCATCCGCGTCGACAGCCGCGGCCGCGAGGTCCTGCGCATCCTGCCGCGCCTCAATGAGGCGGTGAACGAGGAATGGATCTCCGACAAGGCCCGTCACATCGTCGACGGCCTGAAGGCGCAGCGGCTTGATCGCCCCTATGTCCGCGTCGGCGGCCGCCTGCAGCCGGCGTCCTGGGCCGAGGCCTTCGCGGCGATCGCCGCCAAGGTCGCCGCGACCCCGGCCGCGCGCATCGGCGCCATCGCCGGCGATTTCGCCAGCGTCGAGGAGCTGTTCGCGCTGAAGGCGCTGATGACCTCGCTCGGCGTCGCCAATATCGATGCCCGCCCGGCCGGTTCGGCGCTCGATCCGAGCCTCGGGCGCGCGTCCTACCTGTTCAACCCGACCATTGCCGGGATCGAGGACGCCGACGCGATCCTGATCATCGGCTCCAACCCGCGCAAGGAAGCGGCCGTGCTCAACGCCCGCATCCGCAAGCGCTGGCGGGCCGGCAATGTCGCCATCGGGCTGATCGGCGAAGCCGCCGATCTCACCTACAAGTACGACTATCTCGGCGCCGGCGCCGAGAGCCTCGCCGCGTTGCTCGGCGGCGACGGTGCCTTCGCCGAGAAGCTCGCCGCCGCCAAGAAGCCGCTGGTCATCGTCGGCGAGGGCGCCATCGCCCGGGCCGACGGCAAGTCGGTGCTCGCCGCCGCCGCCAAGCTCGGCGCCCGTGACGGCTGGAACGGCCTCGCCGTCCTGCACACCGGCGCCTCCCGCGTCGGCGCGCTCGATGTCGGCTTCGTGCCGGCGGACGGTGGGCTCGACACCGCGGCGATGCTCGCCGGCGGCGTCGACATGGCGTTCTTGCTCGGCGCCGACGAGATCGACCTTGCCGGCCTCGGTTCTGCCTTCGTCGTCTATGTCGGCACCCACGGCGATGCCGGCGCGCACCGCGCCGACGTCATCCTGCCGGGCGCCGCCGTGACCGAGAAGTCCGGCACCTATGTCAACACCGAGGGTCGCGTCCAGCTCGCCAACCGCGCGGTATTCCCGCTCGGCGAGGCGCGCGAGGACTGGTCGATCCTGCGAGCGCTCTCGGACGTGCTCGGCAAGCGCCTGCCGTTCGACAGCCTCGCCGAACTGCGCGCCGCGCTTTACGCCTCGGCGCCGCATTTCGCCGCGATCGAGGAGATCGCAGACGCCGGCGGCGCGAGCGGGCTGGGAGGCGTTGAAATTGCCCTCGACAAGGGCGCTTTCGTGAGCCCGATCAAAGACTTCTATCTGACGAACCCGGCCGCGCGCGCCTCCAAGGTGCTGGCGGAATGCTCCGCGCTGGCGCGGAGCCGGGTTCAGGTCGCGGCTGAGTGACGGGGACTGGCGACGCCATGGCTGAACTCTGGAACACCTACCTTTGGCCGCTGATCATCATGGTCGCACAAAGCCTCTTGCTGCTTGTCGTGCTCCTGGTGGCCATCGCCTACATCCTTCTCGCCGATCGCAAGATCTGGGCGGCGGTGCAGATGCGTCGCGGTCCCAACGTCGTCGGTCCCTTCGGCCTCTTCCAGTCCTTCGCCGACCTGCTGAAGCTGGTCGTCAAGGAGCCGATCATCCCGGCCGGCGCCGACAAGGTGCTCTACCTGTTCGCGCCGCTGCTGACCGTCACCCTGGCGCTCGCCGCCTGGGCGGTGATGCCGGTCGCAGAGGGCTGGGTGCTGGCCGATATCAACGTCGGCATCCTCTACATCTTCGCGATTTCCTCGCTCGGCGTTTACGGCGTTATCATCGCCGGCTGGGCCTCGAACTCGAAGTATCCGTTCCTGGGCGCGCTGCGCTCGGCCGCGCAGATGGTGTCCTACGAAGTCTCGATCGGCTTCGTCATCATCACCGTGCTGATGTGCGTCGGCTCGCTCAACCTGTCGAAGATCGTGATGGCCCAGCATGATGGCCTTGCCAACATGCTCGGCCTGCCGTGGCTGACCTTCCTCAACTGGTTCTGGCTGCCGCTGTTCCCGATGTTCGTCATCTTCTTCATCTCGGCGCTGGCCGAGACCAATCGCCCGCCCTTCGATTTGCCGGAAGCGGAATCGGAGCTGGTCGCCGGCTTCATGGTCGAATATTCGTCGATGCCGTTCATGATGTTCATGCTCGGCGAGTACGTCTCGATCGTGATGATGTGCGCGCTCACCACCACCTTCTTCCTCGGTGGCTGGCTGGCGCCGATCGACCTGCCGCCGTTCACCTGGATCCCGGGCGTGATCTGGTTCTCGCTCAAGTGCCTGCTGGTGTTCTTCATGTTCGCCATGGTCAAGGCGATGGTGCCGCGCTATCGCTACGACCAGCTGATGCGACTGGGCTGGAAGGTGTTCCTGCCGATCTCGCTGGTGTCGGTCGTGGTCGTCGCCGGCGTGCTGATGGCGATGGGATGGGCGCCCTGAGGATTGCGGTTCGCTCCGGTCGCGACGGGGGAGGGGAGGCAGATCATGGAGTTCTCGCTTCCCGGCCTTCTCGGCGCGGCTGTCGGCTCGGCGGTCGGGGTCATCGACTTCTCGGTGATCGCCATGCTGGTCCGGCGCGGGGCGGAACGGCGTCAGCTCGCCGATCCGGCCCGGGCGTTCGCGCCCAAGCAGGTCGAGCTGGTGCTGAAAGTGTTGTTCGTGGTCAATCTCTGTGTCTTCGCCGGCCTCGGCTATTGGTTCGGCTCGACGATCGGCGGTTGATGGGATGGTTCTCGGGTGGGCCTGCGCCCATTCGGTTGGTGAAGGGACGAGGTCGGGACAGATGAAACTCGATCAGGCTGCCAAGTCGCTGTTCTTGAAGGAGTTCGTATCGGCCTTCTTTCTGGCCATGCGCTATTTCTTCAAGCCCAAGTCGACGCTGAACTACCCGTTCGAGAAGGGTCCGGTGAGCCCGCGCTTCCGTGGCGAGCATGCCCTGCGCCGTTATCCCAACGGCGAGGAACGCTGCATCGCCTGCAAGCTGTGCGAGGCGATCTGCCCGGCGCAGGCCATCACCATCGACGCCGAACCGCGCGAGGACGGCAGCCGCCGCACCACGCGCTATGACATCGACATGACCAAGTGCATCTACTGCGGCTTCTGCCAGGAAGCCTGCCCGGTCGATGCCATCGTCGAAGGCCCGAACTTCGAATTCTCGACCGAGACCCGGGAAGAGCTGTTCTACACCAAGGAGAAACTCCTGGCGAACGGTGACCGCTGGGAGGCCGAGATCGCCCGCAACCTCGAACTGGATGCCCCGTACCGCTGATGACCGACGATTTCGCCAAGATGTTCGCCGCGATGATGGAGCAGGGCCAGAAGATGGCCAGCGCCTTCATGCCCGGCATGGAGAACGTCGACGCGAAGGCGTTTGAGAAGTTCTTCCCGGCCATGCCGAAAGAGTTGCTGGAGATGTGGTTCGGCAAGACCTTCAACCCGGAAGGTCTGGATGCCCGCACCCGGTTCCTGGTCACCATTGCGGCCCTGACCGTGCTTGGGCCGGTCGGTGAGCCGCAACTGCGCATGACGATCAAGAATGGCCTTGCGGCCGGGGCCACCAAACGCGAGGTCGCGGAAGTGATCTGGCAGATGTCCATGTTCGGCGGGATGCCCGCCATGCAGAAGGCGCTTGAAATCGCGCAAGCCGTCTTCGCCGAGACCCCTGAGGAGAAAGACGCATGACCGTCTTCAGCTTTGCCTTCTACATGTTCGCCGTCATCACGGTGGCGTCCGGTCTGATGGTCACGCTCAGCCGCAACCCGGTGCATTCGGTGCTGTGGCTGATCCTTGCCTTCCTCTCCACCTCGGGCCTCTTCGTGCTGCTGGGGGCCGAGTTCGTGGCGATGCTGCTGGTCATCGTCTATGTCGGCGCCGTGGCGGTGCTGTTCCTCTTCGTGGTGATGATGCTCGACATCGACTTTGCCGCGCTGAAGGGGGAACTGGCGCGCTACATGCCGCTGGGGCTCCTCATCGGGGTGGTCCTCTTGATGCAGGTGGCCATCGGCGTGGGCGTCTGGACCGTGGCCGACGGCTCGGAAGGCCTGCGGCAGGCGGTCGCTCCGACCGAGATCGAGAATACCCGCGCGCTGGGGATGCTGCTGTACGACCGTTACTTCCTGCTCTTCCAGCTTGCGGGCCTGATCCTTCTGGTCGCGATGATTGGCGCGATCCTTCTGACGCTGCGGCACCGGAAGGACGTCAAACGGCAGAACGTGCTGCAGCAGATGTGGCGCGACCCGGCCAAGGCGATGGAGCTGAAGGACGTGAAACCGGGGCAGGGGTTGTGATCCGGGTGGGGTAGAACCCCACCCTACGAATGCCGGGTAGGGTGGGGTTCCACCTCACCGAACGAAATGCGGGCCGGTAGAGCCCAAGAGGGAACGAGAGATGGTGGGACTTGAACATTACCTGACGGTGGCCGCGGCGCTGTTCGTCATCGGGATCTTCGGGATCTTCCTGAACCGGAAGAACGTGATCGTCATCCTGATGTCGATCGAACTGATGCTTCTGGCGGTGAACATCAACCTCGTCGCCTTCTCTTCCTATGCCGGCGATCTGGTGGGGCAGGTCTTCACCATGTTCGTCCTGACCGTCGCGGCCGCCGAGGCTGCGATCGGACTTGCCATCCTGGTCGTGTTCTTCCGCAACCGCGGCACGATCGAGGTGGAAGACGTGAACGTGATGAAAGGCTGACGACTGATGGAAACGATCATCCTCTTTGCGCCTCTGGTCGGGGCCATCATCTGCGGCTTCGGCTGGCGTCTTATCGGCGAGAAGGCGGGGCAGGTCATCACCACGGCGATGATCTTCCTGGCAGCGGCGCTGAGCTGGCAGATCTTCCTGACCTTCGACGGCGAGACGCGATCGATCCCGATCCTGGACTGGATCGTCTCGGGCACGCTGCATTCGGAATGGGCGATCCGGCTGGACCGGATGACCGCGATCATGCTGGTCGTGGTGAACACCGTCTCGGCGCTCGTCCACCTATATAGCTTCGGCTACATGGCGCATGACGAGAACTGGCACGAGGGCGAGCACTACAAGGCGCGCTTCTTCGCCTACCTGTCTTTCTTCACCTTTGCCATGCTGATGCTGGTGACCTCGGACAACCTGGTCCAGATGTTCTTCGGCTGGGAAGGTGTGGGCGTCGCGTCCTACCTGCTGATCGGGTTCTACTATCGCAAGCCCTCGGCCAATGCGGCCGCGATCAAGGCTTTCGTGGTCAACCGGGTCGGCGACTTCGGCTTCGCGCTGGGGATCTTCGCGCTCTACTTCCTCACCGACTCGATCAAGTTCGATGATGTCTTCGCCGCCGCGCCCGCGCTGGCCGAGACCAACCTGACCTTCCTGTGGTCGGAGTGGAACGCCGCGAACCTGATCGGCGTCCTGCTTTTCATCGGCGCGATGGGGAAATCGGCGCAGCTGATCCTGCACACCTGGCTGCCGGACGCGATGGAGGGCCCGACGCCGGTGTCGGCGCTGATCCACGCGGCAACCATGGTGACGGCGGGGGTGTTCCTGGTCTGCCGGATGTCGCCGCTTTACGAATACGCACCGCAGGCGACTGCCTTCATCACCGTGCTGGGGGCCACGACGGCCTTCTTCGCGGCGACCGTCGGTCTGGTGCAGAACGACATCAAGCGCGTGATCGCCTATTCGACCTGCTCGCAGCTTGGCTACATGTTCGTGGCGGCTGGTGTGGGCGTCTATTCGGTGGCGATGTTCCACCTGTTCACGCATGCCTTCTTCAAGGCGATGCTGTTCCTTGGCGCAGGGTCGGTGATCCATGCGACCCATCATGAGCAGGACATGCGGAATTACGGTGGCCTGCGGAAGAAGATCCCGCTCACGTTCTGGGCGATGATGATCGGCACGCTGGCCATCACCGGTGTCGGCATTCCGCTGACCCACTACGGCTTTGCCGGGTTCCTGTCGAAAGACGCGGTGATCGAGAGTGCCTGGGTCGGGTCGTCCTATGCCTTCTGGCTTCTGGTCGTCGCGGCCTGCATGACGAGCTTCTATTCCTGGCGGCTGATGTTCATGACCTTCTACGGGACCAGCCACGCGCATGGACATGATGACCACGGCCATGGGCATGACGCGCATGGGCATGACGATCACCATCACGAGCCGCACGAAAGCCCGATGGTCATGCTGATCCCGCTGGGGGTTCTGGCCCTGGGGGCGATCTTCTCGGGGATGCTGTGGTACAAGGTCTTCTTCGGCGAAGAGGCCGCAGTGCGGAACTGGTTCGGGATGGAAGCCGCGGCACACGGCGAGGCGCATGGGGAAACCGCTGCAGCCGACCACGGGACCGAGGCCGCCGCGACCGAAACCCATGACGACAGTGCCGCAACCGAAGCCGCGCCTGCCGAGGGCACCGCTGTCGCGAGCGAAGAACATGCTGCCGAAGGCGAGGCTGCAGCCGATGCACACGGGCCGGCCGGTGTCGCACCGAAGGGCGCCCTTCTGATGCTGCCCTTCACACCCGAAGAGCAGGCGGTGGTCGACACCCGGCTGGATGCCGAAAAGGCTGCCAAGGCGGAACATGCGCCGACCACGATGATCAACGCGGCACATGTGGTGCCGGCCTGGGTCAAGGTCTCGCCCTTCATCGCCATGCTGATCGGCTTTGGTCTGGCCTGGCTCTTCTACATCAAGGACCCGAGCCTGCCGCGTCGCCTGGCCACCCAGCAGCGGCCGCTTTACCTGTTCCTGCTGAACAAGTGGTACTTCGACGAGCTCTATGACGTCGTCTTCGTCCGTCCCGCCAAGTGGCTGGGCAACTTCCTTTGGAAGAAGGGCGACGGAAACGTCATCGACGGGTCGCTGAACGGGGTGGCGATGGGGATCATCCCCTTCTTCACCCGCCTCGCAGGCCGCGCGCAGTCCGGCTATCTGTTCCACTACGCCTTCGCGATGGTGATGGGGATCGTGATCCTGGTCACCTGGATGACGCTCTTCGGCGGCGCGAAGTAAGGGGCGCGCATATGGAAAACCAGCTTCTCTCGATCATCACCTTCCTGCCGCTGGTTGCGGCGGCGATCCTTGCGCTGTTCATGCGCGGCGACGATGCGGCGGCCCGCCAGGGGGCGAAGTGGCTTGCGCTCTTCACCACGACGGCGACCTTTGTGATCTCGCTTTTCGTGCTGTTCCGGTTCGATCCGTCGAACACCGGCTTCCAGTTCGTCGAGGAACGCGCCTGGATCCTGGGCCTGAGCTACAAGATGGGCGTCGACGGGATCTCGATCCTGTTCGTGATGCTGACGACCTTCCTGATGCCGATCACGATCTGGTCGTGCTGGGGCGTCGAGACGCGCGTCAAGGAATACATGATCGCCTTCCTGGTGCTGGAAAGCCTGATGCTGGGCGTGTTCTGCGCGCTGGATCTGGTGCTCTTCTACCTCTTCTTCGAGGCGGGGCTGATCCCGATGTTCCTGATCATCGGGATCTGGGGCGGCAAGGACCGGATCTACGCGGCGTTCAAGTTCTTCCTTTATACCTTCCTCGGGTCCGTCCTGATGCTGGTCGCGATGATCGCGATGTATCTGGATGCCGGGACGACCGACATCGTGAAGCTTCTGGCGCATGACTTCGGGTCCGAGACCTTCAGCCTCCTTGGCTTCCAGGTCGTGGGTGGGCTGCAGACCATGCTGTTCCTGGCCTTCTTTGCCAGCTTCGCGGTGAAGATGCCGATGTGGCCGGTGCATACCTGGTTGCCCGATGCCCACGTTCAGGCCCCCACGGCGGGCTCGGTCGTGCTGGCGGCGATCCTGCTGAAGATGGGCGGTTACGGCTTCCTGCGCTTCTCTCTGCCGATGTTCCCGGTGGGGTCGGACGTGATGGCGCCGCTGGTCCTGTGGATGAGCGCGATTGCCATCGTCTACACCTCGCTGGTGGCGCTGGCGCAGACCGACATGAAGAAGCTGATTGCCTATTCGTCCGTCGCGCACATGGGCTATGTCACGATGGGCATCTTCGCGGCGAACCAACAGGGCATCGACGGAGCGATCTTCCAGATGCTGAGCCACGGCTTCATCTCGGGCGCGCTCTTCCTTTGTGTCGGTGTCATCTACGACCGGATGCACACCCGCGAGATCGACGCCTATGGCGGGCTTGTGAACCGGATGCCGGCCTATGCGCTGGTGTTCATGTTCTTCACCATGGCCAACGTGGGCCTGCCGGGCACCAGCGGCTTCGTCGGTGAATTCCTGACGCTGATGGGCATCTTCCAGGTCAACACCTGGGT
>JAEULV010000046.1 GCA_016793065.1 Hyphomicrobiaceae bacterium | reverse complement strand
GTCGATCGGAACCGGAAATGTCGAGGGTGCAATGATCATCTGCTCGTGCAATGTCATCACCGACCACCATGTCCGCGCCTGCCTCAGCGGCGGCGGCGACGATTGCCCGCGCACGCCGGCCGATGTCTATCGCGCCCTCGGCCATCGTCCGGCCTGCGGGCGCTGCGCCATCACCATCCGCGAGCTGGTGATCAGCATGGGCCCGGCCACCGCTTCGCCCTGCGGCCATTGCGCCGTCGCCGAACTGTGCGAGCCGTCGCTGTCGCATGAGGATTTCACCCGGCAGGTGATGAGCGAATTCGCCGTCGCGGCGGAATGATCGCCGCCTGAATGATCGCAGACTGAATGATCGCCGCCTGAATGATCGCGCCGGGCCGCGCCCTGCCCCGATCGGCAAGCGCCAAACGCGAACGGCGCCTCCGTAGCGAAGGCGCCGCTCGTCGATCCTGGACCGATCAGCTCAGTTCGCCGATATGCTTCTGCGCATAGAGCTGGACGCCGATGGTCTTGATCAGGTCCTGCTGGGTCTCGAGGAAGTCGATATGGTGCTCCTCGTCGGTCATCAGCTTGACGAACAGGTCGCGCGACGGGAAATCCTTCACCGTCTCGCAATAGGCCGCCGCCTCCTGATAGAGCGCCCGCGCCGAAACCTCGGCGGCGAGATCGGCGGCGATCACCTCGGCGATGTCCTGGCCGATGCGCAGCGGATCGAGAACCTGTAGATTGGGCAGGCCCTCGAGAAACAGGATCCGCTCGATGAACTTGTCGGCGTGTTCCATCTCCTCGATCGATTCCTTGCGCCAGTATTTGGCCAGATCCTTGAAGCCCCAATTGTCGAGCATGCGGAAATGCAGCCAATACTGGCTGACGGCCGTCAGCTCGCTGCGCAAGCCGCGATTGAGATATTCGAGAACCTTGGTATCCCCCTTCATCGGGCAACTCCTTTTGCGTCGTATCGCCGACATCGGGTCGGTCGAGCACTGTCCCGGGCCGCGGCGTCCGCGCGCGCCCCATGACGGCCGGGCGAAAACGTCGCCCCTGCCGGGTAAAGCTGCCAAGCATGCATCGTGCCGAACGGCCCGTTCACGGCCAAGCACGGGTACGTCGGCGCGATGCCCGGGTAATCTAGGCCGATCGCGGCTCGCCGCCAAGGTCGAACCGCGCCGGCGGATGGTCAGGCGCGCAACAGCTGCAAGTGATTGTCCCAGACGAACCGCCGCAACGAATCCGGCAGCATCCGCTCATCCTCGACCGCGACCAGCCGCACCCCGGCATTGCCGGAGGAGGCGACGAACGCCCCTGCCCCGAGCGGTGCCGCCCCTGCCGCCGGTACCGCCGCGATGCCGCAGACATCAGTGATCCGCTTCTGCCCGAGATAGCGGCCCGAGCCGGCGTCGAACAACACCATGGCGCCGCCATTCGGCGCCGTTGCCGCGATCACCGCGCCGCGGGCATCGAACGCGACCGAGCCGATATAGCCCGCCAGCCGGCCGAGATCGGTCTCCGGCATGTCGAACAACCGCGCCCGCCCGCGCTCGACCAGCCCGACCAGCGGTGGCGCATCCGCCATGTCGCCGGCCCATTGACAGCCGAAGGCGATGCGGCCGCCGGCGTCGACATCGATATGGCGCAGGCTCGACAGCCGCAGATCGTCGGGCAGTTCGATCCGCTCAAGGCACTCGCCGCTTGCGGCATCGATCAGCGCCAGGTTCGGGCGCATGCTGTATAGGTTCAGCACATCGCGCCCGGTCGACGGATGGGTGCGAATGCCGCCATTCGCCACCGCCAGCCGCCCCTGCCCGCCCGGCAGCAGCGCGATATCGTGCGGGCCGACGCCGGTGGAAGCGAACTCGCCGATCCGGGCATAACCGTTGCCGGCGTCGTAGACGCCGATCCGGCCGTCGCCGTCGTCAAGGCCGTTCTCGGTGCAATAGAGCAGGCGCCCATCGGCGGAATAGACGCCATGGCCGTAGAAATGCCGCTCAGGCAGTGCCGAGATCGTATGGCGCAAGCCACCGGTCGCGGCATCGATCACCAGCGCGAACCGCCCCGGCCGCCGGGCAAACACCACGAACTCCCCCTGCCCCGGCCGTACCGCCATGTCGTGCCCCCGCGCCGGCAGCGCGCAGGCGAACAGTTCGCGCCCATCGAGATCGAACGCCGCGACGCTCGCCGCGCCGGCGGCATCGACGCGGGCCCCCAGATAGACCGCATTCGGCGCGCCCTGTGCTCGCGCCGGCATGAGCAGGCTCGCCCCGATCCCGCTCAAGATCGCCCGCCGGGAAACCCGCATCGCCACTCCCCTTTCTGTCACCAACAGCCAAGCACC
>JAEULV010000132.1 GCA_016793065.1 Hyphomicrobiaceae bacterium | reverse complement strand
ACGCGGTCGCCGGCGATCGTCTTGATGCGGTTCTTCTTCATCTTGCCGGCGGTATAGGCAACGACGGTATGGCCATTGTCGAGCTCGACACGGAAACGGGCGTCCGGCAGGACTTCCGTCACCATGCCCTCGAACATGATCACGTCTTCCTTGGCCATGGTATGGACCTCATGTTGGGCAATCGCGGCCACCCCCGAGGGGCGGCAGGCGTACTGCTTTAGCATCAACCCGCGCGGCATGCCTCATCGCGGCCAAGCCATCCACAGATCTTCAGCCACCATCGTGGCGAATGACCGGACGCCGGCGCGGGCTATTCCGCGCGAAAAACGGAAAGCCGAGGCAAGTGCTTGCCTCGGCGGGCGTTTGTCAAGCGGGTTGAGGGTTATTTCAACCCGGAGGCCGGCAGACCGGCCACCGGTTCCGCTCGCGGTCCGGCTCAAGGCATCCGCCCGGCTCCAGTCCCGCGGGGCGCGACCCGGCCACGGACGCTGATGCGTCCGTGGGCTTCAGGCTCAGGCGCCGACCTTGAGATTATCGGCCGACGACTTGCCGGTGCGGCGGTCGGCGACGATATCGTAGGAGACCTTCTGGCCGTCATTCAGGCCGCGAAGGCCGGCGCGCTCAACCGCACTGATGTGCACGAACACATCCGGGCCGCCGCCGTCCGGCTGAATGAAGCCATAGCCCTTGGTGGAGTTGAACCACTTAACGGTTCCAGTCGACATGGGAAGTCCTTTATCAAGTCAGAGTCATTCCACGGGCGCGCGCTTTCAGCGCTCAGCACCCGTCATCGACGTTGAGGAGGAGAGGTCGTCAGCAAGGCGCCCGGGGTACCCCGAAGTCCCCGATTAAGGGGCACGGCGCTGGGCCAAGTCGTTCGGCCAAAACTCGATTGGCGAGAGGGGTAACACCGAAAGCCCGCGATTACAAGGCAAACCGACGCAATCGCCCAAATCGGTCAAGTGGATCACTCAGGCCCCAGCAACCGGCGCAGCTTGGCCAGCGCGGTGTCGGCGGCTTCCTGGTAGGCGATGGTGGCGGCGAAGCGGCCCTGCGCGTCCATCAGGTAGATGGTGGCGGTGTGATCCATGGTGTAGTCGCCCTGGCTGGTCGGAACCTTGCGGTAGTAGGCGCGGTAGACCTTGGCGATCGCGGCGATCTCGTCGGGGGTGCCGGTGAGGCCGACAATGCGCGGATCGAAGGCGTCGGTATACTCGGCGAGCAGCGCGGCGGTATCGCGCTCCGGGTCGACGCTGACGAAATAGACGCGGAAATCGGCGGCGAGCGGCCCGAGCCGCTGCAGCAGCACGGCGACATCGGCCATCGAGGTCGGGCAAACGTCGGGACAGCGGGTGAAGCCGAAATAGAGCGCGAAC
Organism: Hyphomicrobiaceae bacterium; assembly: GCA_016793065.1. GTDB lineage: Bacteria > Pseudomonadota > Alphaproteobacteria > Rhizobiales > Ancalomicrobiaceae > JAEULV01. The sequence goes on along the minus strand of JAEULV010000132.1, from coordinate 18,770 downwards.
GGCTTGCCGAGCAGGTCGGCGTCGGTGATCGGCTTGCCCGCCTCGGAGGTGAGACGGAACGGCCCGCCGATCGGAACCGGTTCGGCGACATTGGCCGAGGGCGCCAGCCGCTGGACCGCGAGGAAGCCGATGGCGGCGGCAAGAGCCGCCACCATCGACAGAAGCACGGCGCGAAGGCGGCGTGACTGACGCGTATCGAGAGCGCTCACGGCTTCTTCGCCGCGTCATGGCCGGAGTGATTCATGGAACCGGCACCGATCTTTTCGGCGGCGAATTCCACTTCGATGCTGCCGGCCTTCTCGAACCTGAGGGTGCCCTTGACCTTTTCGCCTTCCTTGATCTGCCCGGTGAGGTCCATGAACATCACATGGTAACCACCGGGCTTCAGCTCGACGGTGGCGCCGGCGGGGATCTCGATGCCGCCCTTGACTTCACGCATGATCATGACGCCGTTGGTCATGGCCATTTCGTGGATCTCGACATGGCCGGCAATCGCCGACGAGCCGGCAATCAGGCGATCCGTTTCGGTTCCGGTGTTCTTGATCTTCATGTAGCCGGCGCCGACCTTGGCGCCCGGCGCCGTGGCGCGGGTCCAGGGATGACCGATTTCGAGCGCGCCGATCTTGTAGCCGTGGGCAAGGGCAACGCCGGCGATGCAACTGGCGGCAACGAGCGCGGCGGCGGCGATCTTGATGAATTTCATGGGGTTTCCTCGATGGTTTGGTTGGGTGGACGGTTGGACGGGTGGGTGAAGTGGGGAGACGGGATCGACCGGCCGGGGAAGCCTGCCGATCCCGCCTTGTCGATCCGAACCACCACGGCCAGGGGCAAGGTTGGCGCGGGGGGCAGACCAGATCGTGTCGATGCGCGGCCGTGATCCGGCGACGCGAATGGCGTCGATCAGGGCAACGGTGGATATGGGCGGGGATCAGGGGCGTCGGCGCGGATAGCGGGCGCCGACGGGCCGGATGGGGTATCCGGACGGGCGGCGGACTATCGGCCTTGGGCGGAATGGGTCACGCGCGGATAGCGTGACGTCGGCTCAGGCAATCAGGGAGCCGAGGGCCGGGGGGCCGCGCGAGGCCAGCCGGACGATACGAAGGACGGTCGCGAGGCTCGCGGCCGAGAGATCGCGCGGCGCGGCGATATCGGCCGGCGGGGCGAGTTCGAAGCCGGCGACGGCGCCGAGGCCGGGCGCGGCGGAGGCGAGGCAGACGTCGCAAGGCGCCTTGCCGCTCATGCCACCCTGACCGCCGGCGTCGTCAGTGGCGCAGATGCTCGGGATGCTGCCATCCGGCAGGGCGGCGAGCACATATTCGGCGCTGCCGAAATCGCGATCGGCAAGCGACGCGGTCATGGCGCAGGTGGCGAATCCGGTCGCGATCATGGCCAGCGCATAAAGCATGGTCATGACGCCAACGAGCCGGGAGGAGCGCAGCCGTGCGAACATGGGGAAAGGGTTGCGGCAAGGCCGACGCGGCGTCAAATAAGGGCTGTTCCGGATGACGCGAAACAAAGGCCCGCGGCGACATGGCGCGCGCGCCATATCGGCGGGGATGTGCATTTCGGCACAGCCGGTCGTTCGACTCAGGCCGCGAGTGCCCGTCGCCGACGTGGCCTGACGCCCCGATGCCGATCGGCGGGGCCGACGCGGCAAGGGCATGGCGCCTTGCGGGATGGCGGTGACGCCGGCTGGACAGAACGGCGGATATCATCGGTTTAAGCTGGTCGCGGAAAGATTCCGGATTGGGGACCGTCGGGCGACTATCGCCGACGCCGGCCGGGACCGAAGCCGGAAAGGAACGCCGATGTCGTCGGATCTGGTGTCGTCGGAAGCGGTCTCGACGGAAGCAAGGGTTGAGCCGGCGCGGCGCGAGCGGCACGGGCGCGAACAGAAGCGCGGCACCCGCTCGGCCAAGATCGCCGCCCCGGCCTATATCACCCGGCGGATCCCGCCCTATGCCCTGCTCTCGGAGGACGGGCTGGCGGCGGTGGAGCGGGCGGCGGACCGGATCCTGGCCGAGATCGGCTTCGAGATTCGCGGCGACGCCGAGGCGATCGCGCTGTTCGTCAAGGCGGGCGCCAGCCGCGAGGGCGATTGGCGGGTGAAGTTCCCACCCGGACTGGTGCGGTCGATCATCGAGGCGACCTGCCCGCCCGTCTTCACCCAGCATGCGCGCAATCCGGCGCGGTCGGTGGGGATCGGCGGCAATCACACGGTGTTCTCGCCGGCCTATGGCTCGCCCTTCGTCACCGATCTCGATCGCGGCCGGCGCTACGGCTCGCTTGAGGACTTCCACAATTTCGTCAAGCTCGCCTACATGACGCCGTGGCTGCACCATTCCGGCGGCACGGTGTGCGAGCCGGTCGACGTGCCGGTCAACAAGCGGCATCTCGACATGGTGCTGGCGCACATGACCCTGTCGGACAAGGCGTTCATGGGCTCGGTGACGACGGCGGAGCGCGCCGCCGATTCGATCGAGATGTGCCGGGTGCTGTTCGGCGCCGATTTCGTCGATCGTAACTGCGTCATTCTCGGCAATGTCAACACCAACTCGCCGCTGGTGCTCGACGGCGAGGCCAGCCGGGTGATCCGCACCTATGCCCGCGCCAATCAGGCGGCGGTGTGCGTGCCGTTCATCCTCGGCGGCGCGATGGGGCCGGTGACCACCGCCGGGGCGCTGGCGCAGTGCTTCGCCGAGGCGATGGTGTGCGTGGCGTTGACGCAGTTGGAGCGGCCGGGGGCGCCGGCGATCCTCGGCAATTTCCTGTCGTCGATGTCGCTGAAATCCGGGGCGCCGACCTTCGGCACGCCGGAGCCGGCGATGGGCTATTTCGCCATCGGCCAGCTGGCGCGACGGCTGGGCGTGCCGCTGCGCTGCGGCGGCAATCTGTGCGCCTCGAAAATGCCGGACGCGCAGGCGGCCTATGAGAGCGCCAACTCGATGTGGCCGGCGTTCCTCGCCGGGGCGAACTTCATCCTGCACGCCGCCGGCTGGGCCGAGGGGGCGCTGGCGATGTCCTATGAGAAGTTCGTGATGGATGCCGACCAGTGCGGCGCCTTTCACGTGCTGGCCAACGGCATGGCGCTCGACGACAACGGCTTCGCGCTCGATGCGTTCCACGAAGTGCCGCCGGGGAGCCATTTCCTCGGCTCGGCGCATACGCAGCGCAATTACGAGACGGCGTTTTACGACTTCACGCTCTCCGATAATAATTCCTATGAGCAGTGGGCGGAGGAAGGCTCGACCGATATCGTCGTGCGCGCCAACCGGCGCTGGAAGCAGATGCTGGCGGAGTATCAACCGCCGGCGATGGATGACGACAAGCGCGCGGCGCTGGAAGCGTTCGTGGCGACGCGCAAGGCCAGCATGGCCGACGCCTGGTATTGAGACGCCGATTTTCTTGGGGGGGAGCGATGGGTGAGGTTCATGAAGGCGGCTGCCTGTGCGGCGCGGTGCGTTACCGGGCGCACGGGGCATTGCGGCCGGTGATCGCCTGCCATTGCAGCCAGTGCCGCAAGCAGAGCGGCCATTTCGGCGCCTATACCAGCGTGATGCGGGCGGAGGACCTGGAACTGAGCGTGACCGAGGGGCTTGCGTGGTACCAGTCCTCAGCGGCGGCGGAGCGGGGATTCTGCAAGCGCTGCGGCTCGGCGCTGTTCTGGAAGCCGTTGGATCGCGACCGGATTTCGCTGTCGGCCGGGTCGCTTGACGGCGCCACCGGCTTGCGGATCGCCCAGCACATCTATTGCGCCGACAAGGGCGACTATTACGACATCGCCGACGGCGTCGAACAGCGCGCGGCGGACTGACGCCCGCTTTTCCGCCCCTTCCCTCCCCTGACGTCGCGCCGGCGTGGCCCGTTGGCACGGCGCGTGCTGGCTTGGCATGACCGGCGCAATCGGCATGATGGGCGGATCGGGACCAAGGGGCGTAGCATGAGCGCATCGACACAACGGCCGGCGCCGCAGGTGACCACCACGCTGCAGGGTCGCGTCATCCGCCACGACCAGGAATGGGGGATGAGCGTGGTCTTCGTCGGCGACGGCGAATTGCGCGTGCCGTTGATCGATGCCGAGATCGACAAGCCGGTGCTGATCGCCATCGACGGCCGCGATGTGGCGGTGGCGCTGTCGCGGCCGATGGACGTCTCGATCACCAATCGCCTGCCGGGGACGATTGTCGAGATCGAGCGGCTGGCACAACCTTACTCGCGGGTGCGGTTCGACCTTGGCTGCACGGTGCTCGATGCGCTGGTGACGTGGGAATCGGTCGACCGGCTGGCGCTGGAGCCGGGCCTGCGGGCGTGGGCGATGATCAAGTCGGTGGCGATCGGCCCGTCGGCGCTCAGGCCGAGCGAGGCTCCGGCGCCACGGGCGTGGCCGGGTCGCTGACGGTCGCGGCGGCGGCGAAGTCGGGGTTGAGCACGGCGACGAACTCATCGAGCGTGCGGGCGGCGGCGCGGTTGCCGTGGCGGCCGACGGAATGGAAGATGGCGATCAGCCGTTCGCCGAAGGGGGTGATCTCGGCGCCGCCGTCGCGCCGGCCGGGGAAGGTCGCCACCAGCGGGTGGGTGAAGGTGCGGTTGAGCGCGTCGACCATCAGCCAGCATTTGCGATAGGAAATACCGCTCATCCGGCTGGCGCCCATGATCGAGCGCGTCGTGCGGATGGTGTCGAGCAGAAAGATGTCCTCGGGATCGAGCCGCCCGCCATTGGCGAAGCGGATGGAGACTTCGACCCGCGCGCCCGCGGGAACCGCCGATTTGGTCGTGGGCATGGCCTGATATCCCGCAGCCCGGCAGGTCGAGCTGTATCGGGAGACACATATCACAGGCCGAAGCGATCCGCCATTGGCGCGCGCGCCTGCTGCTCGGCCCGCAACAGGTCGGCGAGTGCCGCCGTGCCGCGTCCGATGGCATCGCCGCGCGGATCGAGGCCGCTCCAGCGTGCCGCCCGGCCGCGCGGATCGACTTCCAGCACGCGGACGCCGTCGGTCAGTTCGCTGCCGTCGCGCGCCAGCCCGCGGACGATGCCGTCGAGCGGTGAGGTCAGCAGCGACGCACCGATCTGGCCGACGATGAAGCCGCGAAACACCCGCTGGCCGATTTCGAGCCGCGTCAACCAGCGGCCGGCATGGGGCGCGACGGCGAAACGTTCGGCGCCACGATCACCGAGCCGGCCGGCGATGCCGTCGGCCGGGGCGGCCTCGGCGTCGCGCAGGATGTCGCCGGCGCGGGCCGGATGGGTTTCGACCGCCGCGTCGCAATTGTGGCCGGGGCGGAACCCCGGACCGAGGCCGATGGCCACCCGCGCCAGATTGACCAGCCGGGGCTTGACCTCGTGCTTGTGCATGCGGGCGTCGACGAGGACGTCGACCGGGCCGAGCGTCATCAGGTCGGTGAAGCCGAGCGGGCTGACGACGATGCCGTGGCCACGGGCGAGTTCGGACAACACCGCCGGCCCGGTTTCGGCGAGAACGGCGCCGACGCCGTCAAGTTCGGCCGGGTCGCCGAACAGGGCATCGTGAAAGGCCATGCCGCGACGCAGCACGATGGCCGCTGGATCGTGGCACATCGCCACGCCATAGCCGCGCCGGTCGAGATGCAGGGCCACCGCCGAGGCGATCTCGTTGGTGCCGAGAACGATCGCCAGGGGCTTGCCGAACCGACCCATTGCCGCGAACTGCGTGGATTGCATGAGCGAATCTCCGTTGTCGACAGGCTCCAGCAAGTTGCGGACCAATACAAGGGGCGCGAGACGCCTGAAAATTCGCCATTGAAAACAGCATTCTAAATTGAGCGAATGCGATGGAGCGACCGGAATGCCCGATTTGTACTATGCTTAGTGCGATATAGCACATGGCGGAAGGTCGACGCCCCTCCCCTACCAGCCGCCTTCCGTTGCGCTAGGCTGCCCTGCCGCGCGCGGCGCCGGACCGCTCAGGCGCGGTCGAGCCAGGCCTCGATATCGGCGATGCTGTCGAGGACGACATCGGCATGGGGGCGCAGCTGGTCGGCGCTGCTGGTGCCGGTGAGCACGGCGACGCGGACGCCGCAGCCGGCGGCCGCGCCCATCTCCATGTCGTGGCGATTGTCGCCGACCATGGCGACTTCGGCCGGCGGCAGTCCGATCGCGGCGGCGAACGCGAGCGCCATGCCGGGCGCGGGCTTGCGGCCATGGCCGCTGTCATAGCCGGCGACGAAGTCGATGGCATCGCCAAGGCCGAAGCGGTCGATGAGGGCGCGGATCGCCGCGGCGCTGTCGGAACTGGCGATCCCCAGCCGCAGGCCGCGCGCCTTCAGCCGCGCCATCAATGCGGCGAGGTCGGTGACCGGAACGGCATTGGCGGCGCCGGAGGTGAACAGGGCATTGAGCCGGGCGGCGAGCGTCTCGACGTCGTGGCGACTGCCGGCGGCGACCCAGGCCTCGGCGATCTCGTGGTTGGAGGCGGCGGCGAGCAGGGTGTCGCCCCGGGTGATGCGGGTGTCGGGGTCCATGCCGCCGAGTTGCAGCAGATGCCGGGCAAACGCGGCATCGCCATCGGCGGCGATGTCGGCGGCGACGACGTTCATCGGCCCCCAGGTCTTCTGGTAGTCGACGAGGGTGCCGTCCTTGTCGAACAGGATGGCACGGATCGAGGGGGCGGCGGGGGATCGGCTCATCGGATCAGTGTAATGTTCCTGTGGCCGGTTGCCACCAAAACCAGCCGCACCAGCGCCAGGCAGCCGACGACCACCGCCATGATGCAGACCGAGAAGGCGGCGGCCTGATTGACGGCGCCGCGATCGGACAATTGCAGCACCGACACCGCCGCGACCTGGGTCGAGGGGTTGATGAGGAAGATCACCGCCGACAGCGAGACCATCGAGCGCATGAAATAGAACACGCCGACGCCGAGCAGGGTCGGCCAGATCAGCGGCAGGGTTATCTTACCGAGCGTGCGCGTCATCGAGGCGCCGAGCATGGTCGAGGCCTCGTCGAACGATCCGCCGATCTGGTTGAGGCTGGTCGAGGTGATGAGGAAGGCCTGCGAGTGATTGTAGTAGACGTTGAGGATGATGATCAGGGCGAAGCTGCCATAGAGCACGTTGAGCGGGTTGGCGGCGGCGTTGAACGCCAGCACATAGCCGAGCCCGAGCACCATGCCCGGCACCGCCGAGGGCAGGATCGCCATCAGTGACAGGGGGCCGCTGAGCGGCGTGCGCACCTTCTGCACGACGATGGCGCAAAGCCCGGCGAGGGCGACGCCGGCAATGGCGCTGGCGAAGGAGACGAAGATCGAGTTCCAGATCGGCGCGGTGCCGTTCTGCACATCGAACTCGTAATGGCGCAGGGTCAGCGTCATGTTGTAGGGCCACAGCCGGACGAAACTGGCGACGATGACGATCGCCAGCACCGAGATGATCAGCACCCCGACGGCGACGACGAAGGCCGACCAGGCGACATCGCGGCCGAGGGCGGGGCGGATGACCAGCGGCTTCGATTGCGCGGTGATCAGGGCGTGCTGCTTGCGGGCGATGCGCTTCTCGATGATCTTGCCGAGGGCCGCCGGCAGCAGCAGCACGACGCCGATGACGGCGCCGAGGCCGAATTGCGCCTGGCCGATGACCTGATTGTAGACCTCGGTCGCCAGCACGTTGAAATCGCCGCCGATGACCATCGGGTTGCCGAAGTCGGTGATCACCAGCGTGAACGAGACGAAACACGCCGCCGCGATGCCGTAGCGCGTCGCCGGCAGCGTCACCGTCCGGAAGATCCGCAAGGGCCGCGCCCCCAGCGCCTCGGCGCTTTCGTAGAGCCGGCCGTCAGCGACGGCGAGCGCCGCCGACAGGATCAGGAAGGCATAGGGGAAGGCCGCCAGCAGGTTGGAAATCACCACGCCCCAGAAGCCGTAGATATCGATATCGAAGCCGAGAAAGCGGTTGAAGACGCCGTTGCGGCCGACGAGCAGGATCAGCCCCTGGGCCTGCACCAGCGACGGGGCAAACAGCGGCAGCAGCGCCACGATCCGCCACAGGCCGGTGAACGGCACCTTGGCGCGGGCCAGTCCATAGGCATAGCCATAGGCGAGCACCACCGTGCCGACGGTCGACACCACCGACATCACCACGCTGTTGACCACCAGCGTCCAGAACCGCGGCGCGCCGAAGGTGTGGGTGAAGTTCTCAAGGCCGATGCCGCCCGGTCCGCGCAGGCTGTAAAGCAGGATCGCCGACAGCGGCAGCACGAGGAAGGCCAGCATCGGCAGCAGCACGGCGGCGGTCAGCAGATAGCCGGCGAAGCGGTCGCTGGAGAAAAAGCCGGTCGGCGCCGGCGCCTCGCCGGGATGGGCGGCGGCGGTCATGTCAGCACCCGCAGAGCGGCGGCGGGCAGCGCCACCGCCACGGCATCGCCGATCGCCGGCGCGGTCGCGGCGCCATGCAGCTCGATCGCCAGCCGGGTGTCGGGCGCGGCATCGGGGCTCGCGGCGACGCGGGTGATATTGCCGAGAAACACCACCTCGCGCACGGTCGCCGGGAAGATGTTGTCGCCCTCGGCGCCGGCCGGCAGCAGCCATACCGCCTCCGGCCGGATGCCGAGGGTGCGGGTGGTGGCCTGCGCCGTGCCGGCCAGCGTCAACGGCATGCCGGCGAAGACCGGACGGCCATCGGCGGCGATATTGACCGAAATCAGGTTCATCCGGCCCATGAAATTGGCGACGAACGTGGTTTGCGGCGCGGCGTAGAGATCGACCGGCCGGCCGGCCTGCTCGATGCGGCCGCCATTCATGACGATGACCAGGTCGGCCATCGACATCGCCTCTTCCTGATCGTGGGTGACCATGATGGTGGTGATGCCGAGCCGGCGCTGCAGGGCGCGGATCTCGGTCCTGAGCTCCTCGCGCACCTTGGCGTCGAGCGCTGACAGCGGCTCGTCGAGCAGCAGCAGCGACGGATCGGGCGCGATGGCGCGGGCCAGCGCGACGCGTTGCTGCTGGCCGCCGGAGAGCTGCGCCGGCAGCTTGTGGGCGTGGTCGGCGAGTTGGATCAGCTTCAGCATCGCCTCGACCCGCTCGGCGATCGCCGGCTTCGACCAGCCGCGACATTCGAGGCCGTAGGCGATGTTCTTCGCCGCGCTCATGTTGGGAAACAGCGAATAGGACTGGAACACCACGCCGAAATTGCGGTCGCGCGCCGGGGTGCGCGACAGATCGCGCTCGCCGAGGCGGATCTCGCCGGCGTCGGCCAGTTCAAGCCCGGCGATCACCCGCAACAGCGTGGTCTTGCCGCAGCCGGAGGGCCCGAGAAAGCAGACGAAGGTGCCATGCGGCACATCGAGCGAAACGGAATCGAGCGCCGTCAGCGGACCGAAGCGCTTGACGATGCCGCGGATCGACAGGTCCATCGAGATTACCTTGCGAGGGGGAAAGCAACGCGTCCGTGGCACCGGGCGAGCCGTCCGATGCCAGGGGCCTGGAGCCCCGACCGATGCGGACGGGATCGGCGGACGGCGCCGCCGATCCCGGGGGCCTCAGCGATTGTACTTCTTCTGCCAGGTCTCGATGATCCGGGTGCGGTCATTGGCGGCGGCGGTGAAGTTCACCGGGAACAGCACCTTGCTGACGTCTTCCGGCAGGCCGGCGGCCTTGAACTTGTCCGGCATGGTGCCGCCCGGAATGGTGACGATGGCCTTCCAGCTGAAATAGGCGTTGGCGGCGGCCTTCGACACGGTCCAGTCGAGGAACTTCTTGGCGGCGGCCTTGTTCTTGGAGGCCGCGACGAGGCCGTTGGCCTCGAGCTCGTTGCCGGCGCCCTCGGACGGGATCACCATGGCGATCGGGAAGCCCTCGGCGATGTTCTTGATGGCGCGCAGCTCGAACGAGGCGCCGACGGCGTATTCGCCGGCGGAGGCGGCGTTGCACGGCTTCGAGCCGGACTTGATGTATTGGGCGACGTTCTTGTCGAGGGCGTCGAGGAAGGCCCAGCCCTTTTCCTCGCCCATCATCTGCAGGAGCGAATCGATCTGGATGTAGCCGGTGCCGGACGAGGCCGGGTTCGGCATCACCACTTCGCCCTTGAACGACGGATCGGTGAGATCGGCCCAGGACTTCGGCATCTTCAGGCCCTTGGCGGCGATGCGTTCCTTGTTGACGCAGAGCGCGGCCATGTAGCCGGTGACGGCGAACCACTTGTCGCCGGGATCGCGGAACCGGGCGGGAATCGCCTCGACGCCGACCGGCTTGTAAGCCTCGAGGCCGCCGGAGATGCGCGGGTCGACCATTGAGGTCACGGCGAAGCCCCACAGAACGTCGTGCTGGGGATTGCCGCTTTCGGCGATGATGCGGGCGGCGAGGTCGCCGGTCGAAAGCCGCAACATCTTCACCTCGACATCCGGCAGGGCCTTCTTGGCCTCGGCGAGGAATGCCGCCGCCTCGTCTTCCTCATAGGCGGTATAGACGGTGATCGTGTCGGCCCGCGCCACGCCACCGAGCATCACCATCAAGGCCGCCGCGCCAAGCGCGCGCTTCACACCGGTCGTCACCATCTTCGCCTCCAATGCCGTCTCGGCTTGTTGTTTTTTCGTGAAGTTCCGCCGATCCGACTGTCATCGGGACCGTCGCAAAACTGTCACAATCGATAACCTAAGCGGGTTTGAGGCGCGCGTAAATGGCCAGTGTTGCCAAGCCGGCGGGAACCAGGCCTTGCGACGATTGGCGCGGCGAACGGCCTAGGCAAAAATGAAATGGCGCCATAGGATCGTCTAGTCATCAGATGATTTGTGGATCGCGCGCGGTTTCATGGCCAAAAACCCACATTCCGGTTCATACGACCTGCCGCCGCTGCCCTGGCTCAGGGCGTTCGAGGCATCGGCGCGGCATTCGAACTTCACCGCCGCTGCCGAGGAGCTGAACCTGACGCAGGCCGCGGTCAGTCATCAAGTGCGGTCGCTGGAAAAGTATCTCGGCGTGGCGCTGTTCGAGCGGCTGCCACGCAAGCTGCGGCTGACCGAGATCGGCACCGCCTATCTGCCGCCGCTGCGTCGGGCCTTCGACGAGCTCGCCGCCTCGACCGCCGGATTGTTCGGGCCGATCGGCCGCAAGTCGCTGGTGGTGCGGGCGCCGGTGTCGTTCATGGCGCTGTGGCTGGCGCCGAGGCTTGGCGCCTTCACGTCGGCCTATCCGCAGATCGGGCTGCGGCTCAATTCCGCCGTCTGGACCGACGCCGTCACCGACGAGGTCACCGATGTCGACATTCGCTTCGGCGACGGCCACTGGCCCGGCTTCCAGGCCGAGCGCATCGCCCGGGACGGCGCCATCGCCGTGTGCCATCCCGATATGGCCGGCGCGCAGGGCACGCCGGCGCGGATCGCCGGCCTCGCCAGCCGGACGCTGATCCACGTGACCGGCTCGGAGGACCTTTGGCAGCGGCTGTTTGCCCCGCATGGCATCGCGCTGACGCCGTTTTCCGGCGTCAATGTCGACACCTGGATCGCGGCGCTGGAACTGGCGGCAACCGGTTTCGGCCCGGCGATGACGCTGGAGAGCTTCGCCGCGCCCTATATCGCCAGCGGCCGGCTGGTGCGGGCGGTCGATGACGTGCTGCCGGTCAGCCAGTCGCACTATGTGCTGATCGCCGAGGGCGCCAAGCGCGTCCGCCCGGAAACGACGCTGTTTCGCAACTGGCTGATCGCCGCGTCGGCGCCGGGCTGACGCGGCGGCCTCACCCCTTCGCCATCGCCTCGCGCGGCAGCCGCACCGGGAACCTGGCGCGGATTGCCGCGTCGACCTCGGCGGGGATATGGCTGGGGAAATGCCCGTCGAGCAGCGCGCGGGTGCGGGCGGTGGCGCGTCCGACATAGTTGGGGCGGCCGCGCGAGGTCCACTCGTTCGGGCTCCAGCGATCGCCGATGGCGGGGTAGACGTAGTCGCGCTGCATCAGCCGCATGGTCTGGTCGGAGCCGAGATAATGCCCGGGTCCGCCGATGCAGGTGGCGCGGATGGTGTCGATCGAGATCGACTCGTCGTCGACGGTGATGCCGCGCATGGTGCGTTGCACCGCGCCGATCAGGTCGTTGTCGACCACCAGGCTCTCGATGCAGAAGCACAGCAGGCTGGCGTGCATGCCGGCGGATTCGTAGACCAGGTTGGCGCCGGCATTGCCGACGAGGGCGTGGTTATAGGCCTTTTCCATGCCCGACTGGGCGTCGAGCATCTTGGCGTCGGTCATGCCGGAGGCCGTGCCGAGGGTGAGGTCGTAGAATTGCCCCATCTGCCCCAGCGCCGCCGACAGCAGCGCCTGTTCCGGGCTGCCGCCGGACATGGCGCCGGTGCGCAGGTCCGAGACGAACGGCCAGGGGCCGAAGATCGCCGGCGCGCCGGGCTTGATGGCATTGACGTAGACCAGGCCGGCGAGGCATTCGGCGATCGCCTGCACCAGCGTGCCGGCAAGCGAGGCCGGCGCGGTGGCGCCCGCCTGTCCGGCCGAGAGCAACAGCACCGGCATGCCGCCGCGCACCGCGACCTCGAGGCAGCGGCAGGCGTCCTCGGCGAATTTCAGCGGCGGCACGACGAAGCAGTTGGACTGGCTGACGAACGGCCGCTCGCGCCATTTCGCCTCGCCGCCGGCGATCATGTGCAGCATTTCCAGCGACATCTCCAGATGACGGGGATGAACCCAGCTGGAGCCGACATGCTTGGTGGTGCCCGACACCGCCGCGTAGCAGGTGTTGAAGTCCATCTCCTCCGGATTGGGCAATTCACGGCAGACGTTGGTGCGCTGGAAGAAGTGGATGTTGTCGCAGGCATCGACGACGCGGGCGATGTCGTAGAGATCCCTGGTGGTGGTGTCGCGATAGTCGCCGGTGACCGGGTCGATGATATGCACGGCGGCGCCGGCGGTGCCGAAATAGACCTTGCGGCCCCAGGGCTCCATGTCGTGGCGCGGGTCCTGGGCATAAAGCGGGAAATGGCGCGCCGCCTTGGCGAGCGTATCCTCGACCACGGCGCGGGGGAACCGCAACCGGCCATCGGCGCCGTAGACCGCACCGACCGCCGTCGTCACCTCGATGCAGGACGGGATGGCGTCGGCAAGGCCGATCTCGGCGAGGACATCGAGCGCGGCGGCGTGGATGCGGGCGACGTCGGCATCGGTCAACGGCCGATAGCGCCCGCCCTCGATGCCGGGCCGAATCGGCCGCAACGCATCGGGCATCGGCCCGGCCCGCTCACTCACCCGCGCCTGCCGCCCGCCACGGCGCGGCCGGCCGCCCATGTCGGTTTCGGCCACCAGGCTCACACCATCGCTCACCGGACATCTCCCTGATCATGAGCCTCCACTATGCGGCCGCGACATCCCCCTATTCAAACGAATGATAGCGCGGCTTTGGCCCGGTTTGCTTTGTGGATGGATGGGGGAAGCGTGGTTTCGGGGCGGCGTGGCGGGGCTTGCCCGGCTTCCCTCCCTTTTATTGGGAGGGTGGCGCGTAGCGCCGGGTGGGGTGGGTTGCGCGGAGGGTGAGCTTCAAGGCCTCGCTCCGGGCCGGCTACCTCCACCGGCGGCGTTGCCGCCACCTCCCCTGTAAAGGGGAAGGGAAACGAGGGCGGACGCTGGCGCGGCTGTCGTCGGCGCGGCATGTGGGCGGGTGGGAGGTCGGGTGGGGCAAGGCTTGTGTTGGGGGGCGTGGTTTCATAGGCTTTCCGCACTCTCGAATACCGCAGGCGCCATGACCCACGATCCGTTGCTCGCCCCGTTCAGCCTGAAGCATCTGACCTTGCGCAACCGGTTCATGTCGACGGCGCACGAGCCGTTCTACACGGTCGACGGGCTGCCGACCGAGCGCTACCGGCACTATCATGCCGAGAAGGCGAAGGGCGGCATCGCGCTGACGATGATCGGCGGGTCGTCGGTGATCGACCGCGACAGCCCGGAAGCCTTCGGCAACATCACGCTCTACAAGGACGAGGTGGTGCGCTGGCTCAACGAACTGGCCGACGACGTGCACGCCCATGGCGCAAAGGTGATGATCCAGATCACGCATCTTGGGCGGCGGACGGGGTGGAACAAGGCCGACTGGCTACCGGTGATCGCGCCGTCGGGCGTGCGCGAGCCGGCGCACCGGGCCTTTCCCAAGGCGATGGAGGACTGGGACTTCGCCCGGGTGATCGCCGCCTATGCCGACGCGGCCGAGCGGGTGAAGGCGGCCGGGCTCGACGGCCTCGAATTCGAGATGTACGGGCACCTGATCGACCAGTTCTGGTCGCCGGCGACCAACCGGCGCGACGACGAGCATGGCGGGGCGCTCGACAACCGGCTGCGCTTCGCGTTTCAGGTGATGCGGGCGGTGCGCGATCGGGTCGGCGCCGACTTCGTCGTCGGCACGCGGATGGTGTGCGACGAGGACTGGACGCGGGGGATCGACAAGACCGAGGGGCTGGAGATCGCGCGGCGGATCGCCGCCTCGGGGCTCGTCGACTTCATCAACGTCATCAAGGGGCATATCGACACCGACGAAGCGCTGTCGCATGTGATCCCCGGCATGGGAGCGCGGTCGGCGCCGCATCTGGACTTCGCCGGCGAGGTGAAGGCGGCGACGCGGTTCCCGGTGTTCCACGCGGCGCGGATCCAGGACGTCGCCACCGCCCGGCACGCGGTCGCCTCGGGGCTTCTCGACATGGTCGGGATGACGCGGGCGCACATGGCCGATCCGCATATCGCCCGCAAGGTGGCGGAAGGGCGCGAGCACGAGATCCGGCCCTGCGTCGGCATGGGCTATTGCATCGACCGTATCTATTTCGGCGGCGATGCGCTGTGCATCCACAATGCCTCGACCGGGCGGGAGGCGACCTTTCCGCATGACGTGACGCCGAGCGGCGGACCGAAGCGCAAGGTGGTGGTGATCGGCGCCGGGCCGGGCGGGCTGGAAGCGGCGCGGGTCGCGGCGGCGCGCGGGCATGAGGTGGTGGTGTTCGAGGCCGGCGACCAGCCGGGCGGCCAGGTGCGGGTCGCGGCCGGGCTGAAGCGGCGGCGGGAGATCCTCGGCATCGTCGACTGGCGCATGGCCGAATGCGAGCGGCTGGGCGTGCGCTTCCGCTTCAACCACTATGCCGAAGCCGGCGACGTCACCGCCGAGGCGCCGGACGTGGTGATCGTCGCCACCGGCGGGCTGCCGAACACCGATTTCCTCGACGAGGGCGGCGAGCACGCGACGACCTCGTGGGATCTGCTGACCGGGGTCACCGGAGCGGCGGAGACGGTGCTGGTCTATGACGACAACGGCGCCCATCCGGGGATGACGGTCGCCGAATATCTGATCGAGGCCGGATCGCGGGTGGAGCTGGTGACGCCGGAGCGGACGCTGGCGCCGGATGTGGGCGGCACCAACTACCCGGTCTATTTCCGGGCGCTGTCGAAGGGGGATGTGGCGGTGCGGCTGAACCTGCGGCTCGTCGGCATCCGGCGGGACGGCAACGGCCTGATCGCGCGGTTCGAGGACGAATATGGCGGCGGGCGGATCGTCGAGAAGCGGGCCGACCAGATCGTGGTCGAGCATGGCACGGTGCCGCTGGAGGATCTGTATTTCGCGCTGAAGCCGCTGTCGAGCAATCTCGGCGAGGTCGACTACCGGGCGTTCGCCGTCGGCGCGGCGCAAACGGTGCGGCGCAATCCCGACGGGGCGTTCCAGCTGTTCCGCCTCGGCGACGCGGTCGCCTCGCGCAACATCCACGCGGCGATTTTCGACGCGGTGCGGTTCACCCAATGGCTGTGAACGCTTGCAGCGACGGCGCCGGCGACGGCCGGGACAACCCGCTGGTGGAGCTGGTGCTCGGCGGGGCGCGCTCGGGCAAGAGCCGTTACGGCGAACGGCGTTGCGAGGGCGCGGCGGCGCCGCTCTACATCGCCACCGCCCAAGCGTTCGACGACGAGATGGCGGCGCGCATCGACCATCACCGCGCCCGCCGCGACGGCCGCTGGTCGACGGTCGAGGTGCCGCTGGATCTGGCCGATGCGCTCGACGCCGCCTGCGCCGATGCCGCCGGGCGCAGTCAGCCAGTGCTGGTGGATTGCCTGACCCTGTGGCTGACCAACGTGATGCTGGGCGGGCGCGACGTCGAGGCCGAGACGGCGCGGCTGCTGGCGGCGCTGGCGCGGGCGACGCGGCCGGTGATCCTGGTGTCGAACGAGGTCGGGCTGGGGCTGGTGCCGGAGACGGCGTTGGGGCGGGCGTTCCGCGACGCGCAGGGGCGGCTCAATCAGGCGGTGGCGGCGGTCGCCGGGCGGGTGGTGTTCATCGCCGCCGGATTGCCGCTGGTGATGAAGGGCGGCTGACGGCGCGCCTCGAAGGCTTCGGCGCGCCGGTCATTCAGGCGGCGCCCTGTTCGGCGCCGGCCGGCTCGGCGCCGATGATGTCGGCGAGGCGTTCGAGCGCGTCGGTGTTGTGGCCGTCGGCGAGGGTGGTGCCCTCCAGCGCCATGAGCAGCTTTTCATAGACGGCGGCAAAGACGCGGCGCAGCTCGCAGGAGCCCTCGCTGGTGCATTCGGCGCAGCGGCGATAGGCGGTCTTCGACAGGCACGGCAGCGGCGCCAGCGGGCCGTCGACCAGGCGCATGACCTCGGCCAGAGAGATGTCGCCGGGGTCGCGCGCCAGCGAATAGCCGCCGATGCGGCCGCGCTTGCTGACGATCAGGCCGCCTCGGCGCAGTTCCAGCAGGATCTGATCGAGGAAGGCGCGCGGGATATTGTCGACGGCGGCCATTTCGCTCGCGGCCAGCGATCCGCCACCGGCACCGGCCAGCTGGAACAGCGCCTTGAAAGCGTAGCGAGTGCGTTGGGTGATCATGCCGGGACCGCGGACGACTGAGGGTTCGCCCCGTGTTTTAGGTGCAAACACGGCGCGGGACCAGAGGTCCCGTGCCTAATCTGCCCGCAATCGGCGAAGAGGTTTAACGCCGGAGCGTCGCCAAAGGTCGCTCAGGCGACCAAGTCGGCCCACTTGACCTCGTGGTCGATGTGCTTGGGCTTACCGCCGACCTTCTTCAGCGCCTCGATGACATCGTCGATACCGAGCCCGGACGGCACGCCCTTGACCTCGTAGATCTGGGCGCCGCCGCTGGTCGGCCCCGGCTCGCTGTTCTTCAACGCCTTGGTGACCAGCCCCTCATACGCGACCTTGACCAGATGATCCGCCATCGTCAGCTCCCTACATTTCCGTCGTGAACCCGACCGGCCGCGTCGGACGCCCGACAGGGGCGCCGCGACGAACGGGCCGGCGAGAATGGAATTGCAGGGGCCGTGCCAGAGGCGTCAGGCCGTCGGCTTGTGATGGGCGTGCCAGTGCCAGGCGATGTCGATGCGGCGGGCGAACCAGACCCCCTCGAAGCCGGCGGCGTAATCGAGGAAGCGGGCGAGCGCGGCGGCGCGGCCGGGGCGGCCGACGAGGCGGCAGTGCAGGCCGATCGACAGCATCTTGGCGGCGCCGTCGACGCCCTCGGCATAGAGCATGTCGAAGCTGTCCTTCAGATAGGCGAAGAACTGGTCGCCGGAATTGAAGCCCTGCGGCGTGGCGAAGCGCATGTCGTTGGAATCCAGCGTGTAGGGCACGACCAGATGCGGGCCATGGGGGCCGGCGACCCAATAGGGCAGATCGTCGGCATAGCTGTCGCTGTCATAGATGAAGCCGCCCTCCTCCATCACCAGGTCGCGGGTGTGGGCGGAACAGCGGCCGAGATACCAGCCGAGCGGGCGCGAACCGGTCACCTCGGTGTGCAGGCGGATCGCCTCCTGCAGGTGCTGGCGCTCGGCCTCGCGGCTGAAGTCCTTGTACTCGATCCACTTCAGCCCGTGGCTGGCGATCTCCCAATCGGCCTCGCGCATGGCGGCGACCTGCTCGGGCGAGCGGGCCAGCGCGGTGGCGACGCCATAGACGGTGACGGGGATATCGCGCCGGGTGAAGATGCGGTGCAGGCGCCAGAAGCCGGCGCGGGCACCGTATTCGTAGATCGACTCCATGTTCATGTGGCGCTGTCCCGGCCAGGCCTGCGCGCCGACGATCTCCGACAGGAACGCTTCCGAAGCGGCATCGCCATGAATGATGGCGTTCTCGCCGCCCTCCTCATAATTGACGACGCACTGGATGGCGATGCGGGCACCGCCCGGCCACTTGGGATCGGGCGGGTTGGCGCCATGGCCGAGAAGGTCGCGGGGATAGGCAGCGGCGGCGGGATCGAAGGGGCGGGTCATGCGAAATCCGATCGAGGGCAGGACATCGGTCGATTGTGCGGCGGCGGCAAGGGCCGGCGCAAGCAGAAAGCGCGGGCGTGGTGAACCGGCCGAGGTTCCGATTCAAGATGAGCGCCGCCGCTTCGCGTGGAGATTCCGCTTGATGAGGATCTGATTCAAGATGAGCGGTTTTTGCGTTTGATTTCGGTGGCTTGGAGGGATTTCCAGACGACGGGCGTTGCGGGTCGTTGGTGGGGCGGGGTCGGATTGGGGAACGGCGGTGTCAGCCGCGTCGTGACCTCTCCCTTCTCCCCCACGGGGAGAAGGTGGCGCGCAAGCGCCGGATGAGGGGGGCGGCGGTTGGGGGCTCGCGGCGTCGATCGGCAGTCGCCGCATCAACCCTCATCCGCCCTTCGGGCACCTTCTCCCGATCTCGAGAGAAGGGAAGATGCGGGGCCGAATGCCGACGATGACGCCGGACTGGGGAACGGCGGGGCCAGCCCAATCGTCACCTCTCCCTTCTCCCCCACAGGGAGAAGGTGGCGCGCAAGCGCCGGATGAGGGGCGCGGCG
>JAEULV010000130.1 GCA_016793065.1 Hyphomicrobiaceae bacterium | reverse complement strand
CAAGGACCCCCTCATGCTCACCATCACCAATCTCCACGCCAAGGTCGGCGATCGTGAAATCCTCAAGGGCCTGTCGCTGCAGGTGAAGCCGGGCGAGGTGCACGCGATCATGGGGCCGAACGGCGCCGGCAAGTCGACCATGTCCTACATCCTCGCCGGCAAGGAAGGCTATGACGTCACCGAGGGCGAGATGACGCTCGACGGCGAGAACCTGGCGGAGATGGAGGCCGACGCGCGCGCCGCCAAGGGCGTGTTCCTGGCGTTCCAGTACCCGGTCGAGATTCCCGGCGTCGCCAACATGACGTTCCTGAAGGCGGCGCTCAATGCCCAGCGCAAGGCGCGCGGCGAGGGCGAGATCGCCACGCCCGACTTCATGAAGCTGGTCAAGCGCGAGGCCGCCAAGCTCAACATCAATGCCGACATGCTGAAGCGCGCCGTCAATGTCGGCTTCTCCGGCGGAGAGAAGAAGCGTAACGAAATCCTGCAGATGGCCGTGCTGCAGCCGAAGCTCTGCGTCCTCGACGAGACCGATTCCGGCCTCGATATCGACGCCCTGCGCATCGTCTCGGAAGGCGTCAACGCCCTGCGCTCGCCCGATCGCGCCTTCATCGTCATCACCCACTACCAGCGACTGCTCGATCACATCGTGCCGGATTTCGTCCACGTCCTCGCCGATGGCCGCATCGTCCGCTCGGGCGGCAAGGAGCTGGCGCTGGAACTCGAGGCCAAGGGCTATGCCGACTATGCCGGCCAGGCCGCGTGAGGGGACAAGCAATGACGGCGGTAACCCCCATTCGGACGGCGGCGGAAAAGGCGCTTGGCGAGGCGATCGCGGCGCATCTCGACGGACTGTCGGCGCCGCTGGCGCGGATCGCCGCGCCAGCGGCGGCGCAATTCGCCACGGCCGGCCTGCCGCATCGGCGGATCGAGGACTATCACTACACCGACCTGCGGGCGCTGCTGCGTGCCGTCCCGCCGGCCGCGCCGCGCGCGACGGCCGACGCCGCGCCGATCGCCGATTGCCTGCCCGCCGACCTGCCGCGCCACCGGCTCGTGTTCGTTGACGGGCGCTTCGACGCCGCCGCCAGCGATACCGCCGTGGTTGCCGGCGTCGAGGTCGCGGCGCTGACCGACGCGCTCGCCGCCGGGCTGACGCTTGGCGGGGTCGCGCCGGAGGCCGATCCGCTCGTCGGGCTCAACAGCGCCCTCGCCGGTGATGGCGTCGTCATCCGCGTCGCCGCCGGCGCGACGGTCGAGGCCTTGCTCGAAATCGCCCATGTGACCACCGGCGCGACGCTTGCCGCCGTGCGTCATGTGGTCGAGCTCGGCGCCGGCGCCCGGCTTCGCCTGATCGAGAGCCATGCCGGTCCCGACGCGACCGCCTATCAGGTCAACGCCATGCTGGAGATGCGGCTTGCCGACGGCGCCCATGCCACCCTGGTCAAGCTGCAGGCGGAAGGTTCGACGGCGACCCATTTCGGCACGCTGGCCGCGACGCTCGGCGCCGGCGCCGAGCTCAATCATTTCGTGCTGAACTCCGGCGGCGAACTGATCCGCAACCAGCTGTTCGTCCGGTTCGACGGCGAGAACGCCAATCTCGCCACCCGCGGCGCCAATCTCCTCGCCGGTCGCCAGCACGCCGACACGACACTGGTGGTCGACCATGCCGTGCCCCATGGCCAGAGCCGCGAACTCTACAAGTCGGTGATCGACGACCGGGCCAAGGGCGTGTTCCAGGGCAAGATCATCGTCCGCCCCGGCGCCCAGAAGACCGATGGGCGGATGGCGAGCCATTCGATCCTGCTGTCGGACGAGGCGGAAGTCGCCAACAAGCCGGAACTGGAGATTTTCGCCGACGACGTCCAGTGCGGCCACGGCGCCACCGCCGGCGAGCTGGACGAGAAGCTGAAATTCTACCTGATGGCGCGCGGTATCCCCCGAGCCGAGGCGGAGCGGCTGCTGGTACTGGCGTTCCTTGCCGAAACCGTCGAGGAAATGGGCGATGCCGAGATCGGCGCGGTGCTGACCGGCAGGATCGAGGCTTGGCTTTCCGGGCGCCGGCGTTAGTTGGCATGAAACGCGCTTGATATTGGATGGAGCGGACGATTGCCCCATCGTGTAGGCCGACCCCTGTCGGCATCCCTGTCGAAACGAGCAAGAGCATGGCAGTCGAAGTCGAAAATGGTGTGCCCTATGACGTCGCCCAGGTCCGGCGGGATTTCCCGATCCTGTCGATGACCGTGCACGGCAAGCCGCTGGTCTATCTCGACAACGGCGCCTCGGCGCAGAAGCCGTCGGTTGTGCTGGAGCGGATGAACAAGGCCTATACCAGCGAATATGCCAATGTTCATCGTGGCTTGCACTACCTCGCCAATGCCGCGACCGAAGCCTTCGAGGAAGCGCGCGAGATCGTGCGCGATTTTCTCGGCGCCGCCTCGACCGATGAGATCATCTTCACCAAGTCGACCACCGAGGCGATCAACCTGGTGGCGTCGTCGCTCGGTCACGACATTGGCGAAGGCGACGAAGTGGTGCTGTCGATCATGGAGCACCATTCCAACATCGTGCCCTGGCATTTCTGGCGCGAGCGCAAGGGCGCGATGCTGAAATGGGCGCCGGTCGACGAGGACGGCGGCTTCGATCTCGCCGCCTTCGAGGCGCTGCTGACCGAGCGGACCAAGATCGTCGCCATCACCCAGATGTCGAACGTACTCGGAACCGTCGTGCCGGTGAAGGAGGTCATCCGCCTTGCCCACGCGCGCGGCATCAAGGTGCTGGTCGACGGCAGCCAGGCGGCCGTTCACATGCCGGTCGACGTGCGCGATCTCGATGCCGACTTCTACGTCGTCACCGGCCACAAGCTCTATGGCCCGACCGGCGTCGGCGTGCTCTACGGCAAGCGCGAACTGCTGGAACGGATGCCGCCCTTCCTCGGCGGCGGCGAGATGATCAAGACCGTGACGATGGACGGCGTCAGCTATGGTGAGCCGCCGCACCGCTTCGAGGCCGGCACGCCCAACATCGTCGAGGCGATCGGCCTCGGCGCGGCGCTGCGCTACATGACCGGCCTCGGCCGCGCCAACATCGCCGCCCACGAGGCGGATCTGCGCGACTATGCCCACCAGCGCCTGTCGCAGATCAACCGGGTGCGGATCTTCGGCAAGACGCCGGACAAGGGCGCGATCGTGTCGTTCGAGCTTGAGGGCGCCCATGCCCACGATGTCGCCACCGTGCTCGATCGCTACGGCGTTGCGGTGCGCGCAGGCACGCATTGCGCCCAGCCGCTGTTGCAGCGCTTCGGCGTCACCTCTACATGCCGGGCATCGTTCGGGCTTTACAATACGCGTGAGGAAATTGATGTGCTTGCGCAGGCCCTTCAGAAGGCACATGATTTCTTCTCATGAGCGGGGATGATCCGATGAATGAAGCCACAGCCGACCTGTCGGACGCACCGGTCTCATCGGGCCTGTTCGATGACAGCGGGCCGCGCAAGCTGGAGAAATCCTCGAGTTCGGCGCTGCCGCCCGAGGAGATCGACCGTCTGACCGACGACATCATCGCGGCGCTGAAGACCGTCTACGATCCGGAAATTCCGGCCGACGTCTATGAACTCGGCCTGATCTACCGCATCGATCTCGACGACGATCGCAAGGTGACCATCGACATGACGCTGACGGCGCCGGGCTGCCCGGTCGCCGGCGAAATGCCGAAATGGGTCGAGAATGCCGTCGCGACCGTCGCCGGCATCGCCGAGGTCAAGGTCAACATGGTGTTCGAGCCGCCATGGGATCAGTCCCGCATGTCCGACGAGGCACGCGTGGCGCTCGACTGGTACTGAGCCGGACCGAACGGTTGTCGACAACAGGAAAGGCCGATGCGATGGGCGTTGGGCTGAAGAGTTTCAAGGTTGTGTCCCTCACCGAGGCAGCGGCCGGCCGGGTCAAGGAAATCATCGCCGATGCCGATGATCCGATTCTCGGCGTCCGCGTCGGCGTCAAGAACGGCGGCTGCGCCGGCATGGCCTACACGATGGACTATGTGACCGTGCCCGACCCGTCCGACGACGTGGTCGAGGACAAGGGCGTGCGCATCTATGTCGACCGCAAGGCG
Organism: Hyphomicrobiaceae bacterium; assembly: GCA_016793065.1. GTDB lineage: Bacteria > Pseudomonadota > Alphaproteobacteria > Rhizobiales > Ancalomicrobiaceae > JAEULV01. The sequence continues at coordinate 34,227 of JAEULV010000130.1, read as the reverse complement.
TCGCTGTTCCTGTTCGGCACCGAGATGGATTTCGCCGCGACCAAGCTGTCGTCGGGCTTCGTCTTCAACAACCCCAACCAGACATCCGCCTGCGGCTGCGGCGAGAGCGTGACGTTGAAGCCGGTCGAGGCGGAGTGACGCCAGCGGCGAGCGCAACCGCATCGCGATCGAGGCACCTTGGTTCGGCCGCAACCTGACGGTTGGCGGATGCCTGACCGATCGAGCCGTTCGGCGAGGTTGGCTTTCTCCGCCGGTGCTGTCGGTCTTTTTCGTTCAGGCCCCGCCGCCGTAGGGAAGCCGGCGAAACAGCCCCCACGCTCCAAGCCGACCCCGGTCTGGATTGCCCAATAGCCGCCCGGACATTCGCCTCGGCGGGGGCATCTGTTCCGGCACCCGGCCGCGCCCCGACCTCATTGCCGGCAATCCACACGCCAATTCGCAAACCGGGGGCACGCACGCGGTGCCCGGCGTCTCACGGGAGCATCGGAAGCGCCTATCGATCCGCGATCGACGCCCCGCCGTCACCGCACGCCGATGTCTGGCGGCCTTCGTGGGACAAACGCTTCGATCAGACCAGACGGCTCTGGTCGATGGCGGCGTTGATGAAGCTGGTGAACAGCGGGTGCGGTTCGAACGGCCGGCTCTTCAGCTCGGGGTGATACTGCACGCCGATGAACCACGGGTGATCGACCAGTTCGACGGTTTCCGGCAGTTCGCCATTCGGCGACATGCCGGCAAAGCGCATGCCCTTGGCTTCCAGCCGGTCGCGATAGGCGTTGTTAACCTCGTAGCGATGCCGGTGCCGCTCGGAGATCTTGGTGGCGCCATAGACCTGCGAGATCTTGCTGCCGGGGGCGAGCTGGGCGTCATAGGCGCCGAGCCGCAACGTGCCGCCGATATCGCCATCGGCGCGGCGCTCGACCAGTTCGTTGCCCTTGACCCACTCGGTCATCAACCCGACCACCGGCTCCGAACAGGGTCCGAACTCGGTCGACCCGGCCTCGGCGACGCCGGCGAGATTGCGGGCCGCCTCGATCACCGCCATCTGCATGCCGAAGCAGATGCCGAAATACGGAATGTTGCGCTTGCGGGCATAGCCGGCGGCGGCGATCTTGCCCTCGGTGCCGCGCACGCCGAAGCCGCCCGGCACGAGAATGCCGTGGACATGCTCCAGATACGGCGCCGGGTCCTCGCTCTCGAACACCTCCGACTCGATCCAGTCGATATTGACCTTCACGTGATTGGCGATGCCGCCGTGATACAGCGCCTCGATCAGCGACTTGTAGGCATCCTTCAGTCCGGTGTACTTGCCGACCACCGCGATGGTGACGGTGCCTTCCGGGTTCTTGATCCGCTCGACGATATTGGTCCAGCCCTCGAGCTTCGGGCGCGGTGCGCCGGTGATGCCGAATGCCGCCAGCACCTCGTCGTCGAGGCCCTCGTTGTGATAGGCGACCGGCGCCTCGTAGATGGTCGAGACGTCGAGCGCCTGGATCACCGCCGACGGACGCACGTTGCAGAACAGCGACAGCTTCTTGCGCTCGCCTTCCGGGATTGGCCGGTCGGCCCGCACCAGCAGGATGTCGGGCTGGATGCCGATCGAGCGCAGTTCCTTCACCGAATGCTGCGTCGGCTTGGTCTTCAGTTCGCCGGCCGAGGGGATATAGGGCATCAAGGTCAGGTGGATGTAGACGGCATGGCCGCGCGGCAATTCGTTGCCGAGCTGGCGGATCGCCTCGAAGAACGGCAGGCCCTCGATGTCGCCGACAGTGCCGCCGATTTCCACCAGCACGAAGTCGTAGCCCTCGTTGCCGGAGACGACGAACTCCTTGATCGCATCGGTGACGTGGGGAATCACCTGCACGGTGCCGCCGTTGAAGTCGCCGCGCCGTTCCTTGGCGATGATGTCCTGATAGATCCGGCCGGTGGTGATGTTGTCCTGCTTGTTGGCGGGACGGCCGGTGAAGCGCTCGTAATGGCCGAGGTCGAGATCGGTCTCGGCCCCGTCATCGGTGACGAACACCTCGCCGTGCTGATACGGCGACATCGTGCCGGGATCGACGTTGAGATAAGGGTCGAGCTTGCGAATGCGGACCTTGTAGCCCCGCGACTGCAAGAGGGCAGCGAGGGCCGCCGCGGCAATACCCTTGCCGAGCGAGGAAACCACGCCGCCGGTGATGAAAACGAACCGCGCCATGGGGATCAACCTTTACTCGATTTCGGGCGATTCGCGAAGCGACCTTCGAGGTTGTCCACGCCAAAGCCCGGCGTGATCCTCACGGCGCGCGTGCCCGCGGATCGGCGTTTGCCGCCCCTCGCTCAAACGAAACGCGCCCCTACGCGGGGCGCGTCGGCTGACTTGCAATGCCCGTCGCCCGGTTCGGGCCACGGGTGCCGCGTCACTGTTGCGGCGCGGCCGGCTTGGGCTGCTCAAGCTGGTTGAGAATGCCGCCCTGGCCGGTGCCGATCTGCGGCGGCGCCGAGGCCGAGGGAACCGACGGGCCGGTCGGCTTGGCCGGCGCGGTCGGAGCCGCCGTGTCGAGGATCGACGACGGCGCCTTGGTGCCCTGCGAGGCGACGATCGCCAGCGCCAGCGAGGTGGTGAAGAACGCCACGGCGAGAATGCCGGTGGCACGCGTCAGCGTATTGGCCGCGCCGCGCGCCGACATGAAGCCGCCGCCACCGCCGCCCATGCCGAGCGCGCCGCCTTCGGAGCGCTGCAGCAGCACGACGCCGACCAGGGCCAGCACCACAAGCAGATGGATCACGATCAGGACGGTTTGCATTGGTCCGTCTTCTCCTCGGGGCACAGGGCGGCGGCATCACGGCGATCTTCGCCGAAACCGGGCCGCGCCATGGGCCGGACAATAGATGAGCGGGCCCGTCCAGCGGACCCGCTTGATTTTCAGCAGTGCTTTACACGATGCCGCTCGACATGACCAGTCCGCGCGCGGCGGATTTGCCGATCATCGACATCGGCGCCAAGCCTGGCGGACCTCAGTCGTCGTGCGACAACAGCCCCTTGTGGATGAGCGCGCCGATGACGGCGCCGGCGATCGGCGCCAGCCAGAACAGCCACAGCTGCTGCAGCGCCCAGCCGCCGACGAACAGCGCCGGGCCGGTCGAGCGCGCCGGGTTGACCGAGGTGTTGGTGACCGGGATCGAGATCAGGTGAATGAGCGTCAGCGCCAGGCCAATGGCGATCGGGGCGAAGCCGGCCGGCGCCTTGCTGCCGGTGGCGCCGAGAATAACAATCAGGAACATCGCCGTCAGCACCACTTCGATGACCAGGCCAGCCACCAGCGAGTACTTGCCCGGCGAATGCTCGCCATAGCCGTTCGACGCCATGCCGCCCTCGAGCGAGAAGCCGGGCGCGCCCGACGCGACCAGATAGATCAGGCCGGCGGCAATGACCGCGCCGATCACCTGCGCGACGACGTAGGGCCCGAGTTCGCCCCACGAGAACCGGCCGGCGACGGCCAGACCGACCGAAACCGCCGGGTTGAAGTGTCCGCCGGAAATCGGACCGACCGCATAGGCCATGGTCAGCACGGTGAGGCCGAAGGCGAAGGAAACGCCGAGCAGGCCGATGCCGATTTCGGGAATGCCGGCGGCAAGCACGGCGCTGCCGGCACCGCCGAATACCAGCCAGAAGGTTCCAAACAGTTCGGCGGCGAGTTTCTTGGTCATGATCCACCTCGGGAGAGCGGGTATTCGGGCTCAGGTTTGTTGTTGCGGGCAGCGCACGGGAGCGCTGAGCCCGCGCGCGATCGCGCCGGACAGACTGCAGCCAGGCGCCGCCTCGGTAAAGCGGCGCCGGCGCGGATTACGGTAAGTTCGTTGACAGCTTCGCCCATCGGGCGCTGGCGTCGCGGCCGTCAGATCGGCGTCCCCGGCATGGCGCTTTGCGCCTCGACGGCGGCCAGCACCGACATGTTGACGACGCCGCGCGATGTCACCGACGGCGTCAGCACATGCGCCGGCTTGGCCGAGCCGAGCAGGATCGGGCCGACATGCAGGGCATCGGTCATCACCTTGACCAGATTGAGGGCGATGTTGGCGGCGTCAAGCGACGGGAACACCAGCAGGTTGGCGACGCCCGAAAGCCGCGTGGTCGGCATCAGCCGGTTGCGCAGATCCGGCGACAGCGCCGCGTCGCCATGCATCTCGCCATCGACTTCCAACTCGGGCGCATGTTCCCACAGGATTTCCAGCGCCGCCCGCATCTTCGACGCCGCCTCCGATTCGCGCGAGCCGAAGTTCGAATGCGACAGCAGCGCCACCTTCGGCGTCAGGCCGAAGCGGCGGATGTGGTTAGCGGCGAGCAGCGTCGTCTCGGCGATCTGCTCTGGCGTCGGGTCGATCGACCCATAGGTGTCGGTGAGGAAATAGGCGCCCTTCGACGAGATCAGCAGCGACAGCGTCGACAGGTCGGTGACGTTGGGCGCCATGCCGAGCACCGAGCGGACGTCGCGCAGGTGCTTCTCGAAGCGGCCGTCGAGGCCGCAGATCAGCGCGTCCGCCTCGCCGCGCTCGACCGACAGCGCCCCGATCACCGTGGTGTTGGTGCGCACCACCGTCTTCGCCGCTTCCGGGTTGACGCCGCGCCGGCCGACCTTGGCGAGGTAGGTCTCGACGAATTCCTTGTAGCGCGGATCATCCGCCGGATCGACGCAATGGAAGTCCTTGTTGGGGCGGATGCGCAGGCCGAAGCGTTCGCAGCGCGTCGCGATGACGCCCGGCCGGCCGATCAGCACCGGCTCGGCCAGCCCGTCCTCCAGCAGCACCTGGGCGGCGCGCAGCACCCGCTCGTCCTCGCCGTCGGCATAGATCACCCGGCTCTTGCGCTCGCCCGACTTCGCCGCCGCCACCACCGGCTTCATGACGAAGCCCGAACGGAAGACGAAGCGGTTGAGGCGATCGACATAGGCATCGAAATCGCCGATCGGCCGGGTGGCGACGCCTGAATCCATTGCTGCCTTCGCCACCGCCGGAGCGATCCGCAGGATCAGCCGGGGGTCGAACGGCGAGGGGATGAGATAGTTCGGCCCGAACGTATGGGTGATGCCGCCATAGGCCTTGGAGGCGACCTCGGAGGGCTCCTCGCGGGCGAGCCCGGCGATGGCGCGCACGGCGGCGCGCTTCATCGATTCGTCGATGGTCGTGGCGCCGACGTCGAGCGCGCCGCGAAAGATGTAGGGGAAGCACAGGACGTTGTTGACCTGGTTGGGAAAGTCCGAGCGCCCCGTGCAGATCAGCGCATCCGGCCGCGCCGCGCGGGCGACGTCGGGCATGATTTCCGGCGTCGGATTGGCCAGCGCCATGATCAGCGGCCGCGCCGCCATCTTCGCCAGCATCTCCGGCTTCAGCACGCCGCCGGCCGACAGGCCGACGAACACATCGGCGCCCTCGATGATCTCGGCGAGCGTGCGCAAGGGCGTATCCTGCGCATAGATCGACTTGTAGGCGTCCATCAGCGCGGTGCGGCCCTTGTAGACCACGCCCTCGATGTCGGTGATCCAGATATTCTCGCGGCGGGCGCCGAGCGACACGAGGATGTTGAGACAGGCGAGCGCGGCGGCGCCGGCGCCGGAAGCGACGATCTTGACGTCCTCGATCTTCTTCTTGGCGTGCTCAAGCCCGTTGAGCACGGCGGCGCCGACGATGATCGCAGTGCCGTGCTGGTCGTCGTGGAACACCGGAATGTTCATCCGCTCGCGCAGCCGGCGCTCGATCTCGAAACATTCCGGCGCCTTGATGTCCTCGAGGTTGATGCCGCCGAAGGTCGGTTCCAGCGCGGCGACGACGTCGACGAACTTGTCGATGTCGTTCTCGGCCACCTCGATGTCGAACACGTCGATAGCGGCGAACTTCTTGAACAGCACCGCCTTGCCTTCCATCACCGGCTTGGAGGCGAGCGGCCCGATATTGCCAAGGCCGAGAACGGCGGTACCGTTGGTGATGACGCCGACGAGGTTGGAGCGGCTGGTATAGTCGGCGGCGGTGGCCGGATTGTCGCGGATGGCGAGGCAGGGCGCGGCGACGCCGGGCGAATAGGCCAGCGCCAGGTCGCGCTGGTTGCCGAGCGGCTTGGTCGCCTGGATCTCCAGCTTACCGGGGGTCGGATACTTGTGATAAAACAGCGCCGCCTCGTCGAGATCGGCCTTCTGTTGCGTGCGCGCGTCGTCGCCCGGCTGCAGTTCGGTCATGTTCCGGCTCCTCTCCCTGTCGCGGCTTTCCGGTCGATCGGTTGATCCGATCCTGCCACCAGCCGGGTGGTCCTCCCGACTGACATCCCCACTGCCGCACACCCTGCCCGGAACATCCCCCGGACCCGCCCTGTCGAAGTCGACAGACGACAGGAAACGGTCGACGAACCCAAGCCCTCCGATGGTCTGAAGCGAATACCCTGACGGCGGGGGGCGAAACAATTGTGACTTCCCACAGATCGGCCCTGCCGCGATCGCGTGCGTCGGGTGCGGCCGGGGTGGGAGCGGCAGCGGCAAGGGGGAGGGCAGGGTGCTCCTACTTTGGTCTTGAGGTGCATCAATGCGCCGACGCGGCGGCAGGTGTAGGGGTTGGACAACACAGCGGATCGAGCAAGATCCGCGCACGGGCGCATCGTTCCGCCTCACCCCCGAGGTTCCGGCGCGCGCGCCCGAAGGCTGGAGGACGGCCCCATGCGCATCAAGGACATGATTCTGCTCACCGATCAGGTTCATAAATCGAGCCCGGCGGCGCACGTGGCGCTGGAACTCGCCCGGCTGACCGGCGCTCATCTCAACGCCGTCGGCCTGGCGATCGATCCGGTCCTGCCCGGCGTGATGATGGCGCCGATTCCGGTCGAGGCGATGGAGGCGACGCGGCTGCAGGCGGTGGCATCGGCCCGCGCCGGTCTCGATCGTTTCGCCGCTCTTGCCGCCGAGACCGACGTATCGACCGAGAGCCGCCTGTCGGAAGTGATGATCGGCGGCGCGGTTGAAACCTTCGCGGCGCAGTGCCGGCTGACCGATCTCGTCGTCATCGGCCAGAGCGACCCGGACAATCCCGAGCCGCTGCGCGACCAGCTGATCGAGGCGGCCCTGTTCGAGGGCGTCGCGCCGTCGCTGCTGGTGCCCTATGCCGGCGTCGAGCACTTCACCTGCGACAACGTCATGATCGCCTGGGACGGCAGCCGCACCGCGGCGCGCGCGGTCCATGCGGCATTGCCGATACTGGCGCTCGCCAAGAAAGTCACGATCCTCATCGTCGCCGGGCCGCGATTCGCCGGCGAGCCGGGCGCCGATCTGGCGACCCTGCTGGCGCGGCATGGCTGCCTGGTCACCGTCGAGACCATCCCGGCCGGTTCGTCGGGCGTGGCGGAGGCACTGCTCAATCACATCACCGACGGCGGCTTCGACCTGGTGGTGATGGGCGGCTATGGCCACAGCCGGCTGCAGGAGTTCATCTTCGGCGGCGCCACCCGCGACATGCTGAAGAGCATGACCGTGCCGGTGATCATGGCGCATTGACGGACGCATTGACGCAGGGCGGGTTTCCGGGTTCGACGGCGTCGCCGCAACCGGCTAGAACCCGCCCGGACCATCGCCGACAGGCCCGCCCCGTCGGCCAGCATGAAGCGGTGCCGGACTTGCCCGGCGCCAGGGTCTCCCGGGCGGACGGCGAGACGTCCACCGCCCGGCCAGGCCTTATGACGGATGCCGGCAAACTCGCCCGCCGACCCGGCGCAGAACCGGGACGCGAGGCGCGGGAACAAGCGGTCGCTGCCGCGTCTGGCGACGACCGGTCATATTGGGGAAACGTCCTCGGGGGTAAAACGTGGCGTGGCGCCTCTCGGTGCCAACGTCCGGCTCTCGCGAGGCAGACATGACAATTCGTAATCTCGACGCCGTTTTCCAGCCGAAATCAATTGCGGTCATCGGACCGTCCCGCCTGCCGCAGGCGGCCATCGACAAGCTTGTCGAAATGCTCGCCGCCACCGGGCCGACGTCGAAGGTGACGCTGGTCGGCGTCAGCTCCGAGGCCGCCGCGATCGCCACGGTGCCGGGTCTTGAAGCGCTCGCCGTCATGCCCGACCTCGCCGTCGTGCTGACCGGTCCGGAAGGCGCGCCCGAACTGGTCGATCGCCTCGGCAATGGCGGCACCCGCGCGGTGATCTTCGTCAGCATCGGCTATGACGAATGGCCGAAGGCGACGATGCAGGCGACGCTCGACGCGTCGCGGCGTCACATGATCCGCATCATCGGCCCCGGCTCGCTCGGCGTTATCGCCCCCCATGGCGGCATCGGCGCCGCCATCGCCAGCCGGCACCCGAGGAAGGGCGACCTGGCGCTGGTGTCACGCTCGGCCGCCGTGATCAACGCCACGCTCGCCTGGGCGGCGGAGCATCACGTCGGCTTCTCGTCGGTGGTTTCACTCGGCCAGAAGGCCGACGTCGATATCGGCGACCTGCTCGACTGGTACGCCGGCGACTATCGCACCCGCGCCGCGCTGATGCATTTCGAGTCAATCTCGACCCCGGCGAAGTTCATGTCGGCGGCGCGCGCCTGCGCCCGCGTCAAGCCGGTGATCGTCATCCGCTCCGGCGTGTCGCGCGACCGCGTCGGCGTCGGCTACACCCATTCCGGCCGGCTGGCCTCGCCCGACGCCGTCTATGACGCCGCCTTCCAGCGCTCCGGCCTACTGCGCGTCGAATCCATCGACGAGCTGTTCGACGCGGCCGAGACCATCAGCAAGGTCAAGACCACCAACTGCCGCCATCTGGCGATCCTCTCCAACGGCCGCAGCCTTGCCACCATGGCGGCCGACCATCTGCGCGTCCTCGGCGGCTCGTCCGCGGTGCTGTCGCCGGCGACCCGGGAAAAGCTCGAACCCTTCGTTCGTCCCGGCTCGGCCTCCGAGACCGGCAATCCGGTAACGCTCGAGGACGACGCGACGCCCGAGACCTACGCCACCGTCCTCGGCATCCTGCTCGAGGACCCCGGCGTCGACGCCGTCGCGGCGATCCACGCGCCCACTGCCTTCGTCACCTCCGACTCCATCGCCGGCGTCATCGCCGACCTCGCCCGCAAGCACCAGAAGAAGGTCGGCCGCAAGCGGGCGATCCTCGCCGCCGTGCTCGACGAGCGCTCCGACCCGCGCGGCGTGCTGGAGGAAGCCGGCGTGCCGTGCCACTCGACACCGGAAGCAGCGGTCACCGCCTTCATGTACGTGGTGCGCTATGTCGAGGCACAGGAGCGGCTGACGGCGACGCCGGCCAACCTGCCGGCCGAGGCGACGCCGAATGTCGAGCTCGCCCGCTCGATCGTCCGCGACACCCTGGCCAAGGGCCGTAACTGGCTGTCGCCCAAGGCGGTGCGCGACATTCTCGAAGCCTATCAGGTGCCGGTGGCGTCGATGCTGTTCGCCGCCGATGGCGCCGAAGCGGAGATGCAGGCGCGCAAGCTGTTTGCCTCGTCCGAGCGGCTGGTGGTGAAGATCGCCGCCGCCGACATGCCGTTCAAGTCGGACAAGGGCGGCGTCCGCCTCGATCTCGCCACCCCCCGGCAGGTGGCGGAAGCCGCCGACGAGATGCTGGCGCGGTTCCGCGTCGACTATCCCGATGCCGAGATCGAGGGTGTGATCATCATGCCGATGATCGAGCGCAAGGGCGCGGTCGAACTGATCTGCGGCCTCGCCGACGATCCGGTCTTCGGTCCGGTCGTGGTGTTCGGCCGTGGCGGCCGCGCCGTCGAGGTGATCGGCGACTGCACGCTCGATCTGGTGCCGCTCGACATGAACCTGGCGCAGGCGATGATCCAGCGCACCCGCGTCGCCAAGCTGCTCGCCGGCTATCGCTCGTCGCCGCCGGCCGACCTCAACGCCATCGCCCTGACGCTGGTGAAACTGTCGCAGCTCGCAGCCGACGTGCCGGAAGTGCGCGAACTCGACCTCAACCCGATCATCGCCGACGAAACCGGCGTGATCGCCCTTGACGCCCGCGTCCGCGTCGTCGAGACCCCGGCGGTCGCCGGCAAGCTGTCGCATCCGCGCCTGGTGATCCGCCCCTATCCCAAGGACTGGGAGCGCATGGTCGAGATGCGCGACGGATCGGAAATGTTCGTCCGGCCGATCAAGCCGGAAGACGAACCGGCCTATGCCGAGTTCTTCAAGCACATCACCCCGAACGACCTGCGTCTGCGGTTCTTCGCGCCGATCAAGGACTTCAGCCACTCGTTCCTCGCCAAGCTCACCCAGCTCGACTATGCCCGCGCCATGGCGCTCGGCGCCTTCAAGCCGGACACCGGCGAGTTGATGGGCGTCGTCCGCCTGCATGCCGACCCGGATCACAAGACCGGCGAATACGCCGTGATGGTGCGCTCGGGGTTGAAGGGCGTCGGGCTTGGCTGGGCGCTGATGGAGCTGATCATCGAGTGGGCCCGCGCCGACGGCATCGAAGTCGTCAAGGGCGAGGTGCTGCGCGAGAACACCACCATGCTGAAGGTCTGCGAAGGCCTCGGCTTCAAGATCAAGACCTCGCCGGACGACGAGGCGGTGATGCTGGTGACCTTCCCGGTGAAGGACATGCCGGTGTCGCCGAAGGTCGCCGCCGCCGAGTGATCCCGACCGGTTTCGCCCGTCGCCGGCGCTCCGGCGGCGGGCAAACAAGGCGAGGCGTCACCACGGGCGCCTCGGCATCCCAAGTCGTGGGGGGAAGGGGAGGGCCTCGATCGGCTGCGATCGGGGCCTTTTCTGTCGTCGGGATCTGTCCTCGGCAGCAGGCTGATCGGCGATTCAGCAATCGCAGAGATTTTTCTGGCATGCTCTGCGCCGATTGCAATCGTCGCGGAGGGCGACATGACATTCCCCAAGGACGAGACCGAGCGACCGGTGTTCGGCAAGCGCAAGCCAGCGCCGGCCAAGCAGCCCCCCGTTGCGAAGATGGCCGAACCGAAGCGCGACGGTTACGACCTGACGCCGCCGGCAAGCCTGTTCGATTCCTCGGACAGCCCGCCAGCCGCCGCGCCCGTCCGCCACCGCGACGAGGTCGTCATTTCGCCGGCCGTCGACGGCTTCATCGACCGGATTCTCGGCTGGGGCGAACACTCGCCGATCAGCGAGGCGATCGACAAGGTGGTCGATACCATCGAGGACATTGCCTCCGGCGACATCTTCGGCGGCGATGGATCCGGCATGTCCGGCGACGGTGACGGCGGCGGTGATGGTGGCGGCGACGGCGGCGGTGACTGATCGCGGCTCGATCCAGCGCGTCCCGCCCGTCGCCCGGCAGAACCGGGTCGATCCGTTCGGCGTGCTGTTCGCCACGCCCGCGCGCGGCGATCTGATGGGCAATCGCGGCGGCCGCTTCCACGATCCGGGGATGCGCGAGCTTCCCGACACCCGGCGCCCCTGGAAAAGCAGCCGCTGGATCTGCTGCCTCACCGCGTTTCGCGGTCGCCACCGGCAGGTCTGGACCACCGGCTACACCGAACTGTTCTTTCTCGACGAAGTGACCGCGCTGGCGGCCGGGCACCGGCCCTGCTTCGAATGTCGCCGCGTCGAGGCGAAGGCCTTCCAGGCGGCGATGGGCGCCGGGCAGGGCGGCGCGGCGCTGGCCAGCGCCGATGCCATGGACGCGATCCTGCAGGCCGAGCGTCTCGACGGTCGCCACAAGCGCCTGTGGCTGGCGCAACTCGACCGCCTGCCCGATGGCGCCATGATCGCCGTGCCCGCCGGCGCCGGCCGTGCCGCCGTCGCCGTGCGCGGCGATCGGCTGCTGCCGTGGACGCCGGGCGGCTGGGGCAAGCCGCTTGTCCGAGCAAATGGGGCATTCGTCGCGCTGCTGACGCCGCCGGCGATCGTTGGCGCCCTGCGCGCAGGCTACCGGCCGCGCTGGCACGCCAGCGCCGATCCGGCCTGACGCACCCAGCCGCGCTCATGCCCGACGGATCAGTCGACCAACGTGCCGGGCGGCCCGGCGGCGATGCGCGCCTCGACGCCATATTGCCGCCGCAGCAGGATCAGCAGGATCAGGCCGGTCGAGATCAGGAACGGCACCGCACCGAGGAACCAGCCGAGGAACCCCAGCGAAAAGAAGAACGCCCGCAGGCCGCGATTGAAGTGCCGCGAGGCGAGGATCTGCATCTCGGCCGCCCGCGCCGCGCTGACGAGCGCTTCCTCGCGCGCCTCCGGATGCTGACCGGTCATGGCGACGCCGCCGACGAGGATCGAGGCATAGTTGAACAGCCGGTAGGCCCAGCCGAACTTGAAGAACGCGTAGGCATAGATCACGATCAGCCCGACGATCTTGATCTCGATCTCGGCGATCGTCGTCGGCAGATGCAGCGGCAGATCCTGAAACACCGCCAGCATCCGGTCGGTCTGCGCCAGCAGCGTGAACGAGCCGCCAAGCGCCAGCAGCGCCGTGGAAGCAAAGAACGCCGTGCCGTTCTGCAGGCCGCTCATGATCGAGGTATCGATGATGCGCAGGTCGCGCCCGACCATGGTGCGCATCCATTGCCGCCGGTGCTGTTCCATCGACGACGTAAGTGTCGGTCCGAAACGGCCGGTATTCACCACCCAGCCGAAGCCGAGCCAGGCGATGACGAACCACAGCGTTGCGATCCAGTCGAGCGTCGAAAGCGGCGGGATCATCCTTGCGACTTCCTGATGGGTCAATGCGGCGAACCGGGGCCTGCCAACCTGACAGACCCGACCGGCCGCAACAAGGTGGCTTCGCGCTCGATTTCGCCACCGGGCTAACCTCCCTGCCTGTGGCGCTAACGGCGATGGCTGAAGGCGCTAACGGTAAGGCGGGTGTCATGTTCGCTTGCCAAACACTTGATATCTGTGGAAATTTCACGATGCGACAAGATGACGGAGGTTAAATCATCCTTAATCTGCCGTCCCGGCCTTGCACAAAATGACGGCAGATGACAACAGTTCGCCACCGGTCGGCGGCAGGCCTGCTGGCGCCGGCGACCCGCCAACAATCGGATCGGGTCGAGCGGCCATCGCACGGATCAGGGCAAGATGAATCAACGTGTCGAGGGGCCGTGCTGGAGCACGGCGGTGCGGGCGCTCATCGTCTTCGGTGGACTGGCCACGGCCTTCACCTACCTGCTCGGAAGCAGCGGCTCCGTGCTCGGACTGCACTGACAGCGTCCAACTATTCCCAACGACAGCAACGGCGGATGCCGATTGCCTCCGCCCGGGGCTTGGGTCACATTCGCTCGATTGAACGGGCGCGGATCGATGCCCGCGACGGAGCGAGGGGACGCCAATGCCGCAGGTCATCGTCAAGGGCTACAAGACCTTGCTCGCCGAGGCGGAAGCCGAGATCGTGACGATCGCCGCCGATGACGCGCTCGCACTGGTCGGCCGCGACGATACCGTGCTGGTCGACTTGCGCGATCCGCGCGAACTGGCGCGCGAGGGCAGGGTGCCCGGCGCCTTTCATTGTCCGCGCGGCATGCTCGAATTCTGGATCGACCCGGAAAGCCCCTACGCCAAACCGGTGTTCCAAGAGGACAAGCGCTTCGTGTTCTTCTGCGGCGGCGGCTGGCGTTCGGCCCTGGCGGCGAAGGTTGCACAGGAAATGGGCTTGCGGCCCGTCGCCCACATCGCCGGCGGTTTTGCCGCCTGGAAGAAGCTCGGTGGCCCGGTCGAGACCGAATAGGGCAGGGCCGTCGGCACCGAGGGCGCTTGGGGCGCGCCAACCCCCGGTTTCCGTGATGAGTGACATAACGGAATTGCGTTTGCCAGCCCGCGCCCGGCCCCCTAGTCTCCCGTCCAAACGATCAAACGGCGCCGGCGCGGCGGCCGGGGCGCGAGGGCCGAGCAATGTCAGAAGTGGTGATCCGCCGGCCTGAACCGGGCGACGAGGCGACATGGCGGCGGCTTTGGGCCGGCTATTGCGCCTTCTACGAAACCGATCTGCCGGAAGCCGTAACCGATCGCCTTTGGGGTAAATTGCTGTTTCCAGACAGCGACATCCATGGCTTCGTCGCCACGCTCGGCGGTCGCGTCGTCGGCTTCGTCCACTACCTGTTTCATGCCTCGACCTGGTCGAACCAGCCCTACTGCTATCTCGAGGACCTTTACGTCGCCGCCGACACCCGCGGCAGCGGGGCGGGGCGAGCGCTGATCGCAGCAGTCGAGGCCGAAGCCAACCGGCGCGGCAGCCGGCGGCTCTACTGGCTGACAGACGCCGGCAATTCCCGCGCCCAGGCGCTTTACGAAACCATCACCCCGCGCACGTCGTTCATCGTCTATCGCCGCAGCCTCGGCGAAGCCGCGTCGTGACGACGCGCGCCATTCCGGCCAAGGGAGGAAGCAGCATGAAGCTGATCATCGGCAACAAGAACTATTCGTCCTGGTCGATGCGCCCGTGGCTGGTCGCGCGGCACTTCCGCATTGCCTTCGACGAGATCCTCATCCCGCTCGACATGCCCGATACCCGCGCCAAGGTGCTGGCCTGGTCGCCGTCCGGCAAGGTGCCGTGCATGGTCGATGGCGACGTCACCGTCTGGGAAACCCTGGCGATCATCGAAACCCTGGCTGAACGCCACCCCGATCTGCCGATCTGGCCGCGCGACCCCGCGGCCCGCGCCCATGCGAGGGCGATTTCCAACGAGATGCATGCCGGCTTCGCCGCGCTGCGAACCGCCTGCCCGATGAACCTGAAGGCGCAAAAGCCGTGGAAGCCGCGCGGCGGCGAGGCAGCAGCGAAGGACGTCGCGCGCATCCTCGCCAACTGGCGCGAGGCGCGGCACCGCTTCGGCGCCGGCGGACCGTTCCTCTACGGCGCCTTCTCGGCGGCGGATGCGATGTATGCGCCGGTGACGACGCGCTTGACCACATACTCCTGGCCGATGGATGATGACATCCGCGCCTATGTTGACGCCGTACAGTCGACCGAGGCGTTCGTGGACTGGAAGACCGCCGGCCTGGCGGAAACCTGGGTCACGAGCAGCGAAGAGGTGGATTGAGCCGGGTTCGGATTGATCCCGCCCGGTTTCGCCCCCCTCGGTACCGAGCCAAGGATCGATTCATGGAATTGCGTCGGGACGACCAGACGCCCGTCACCCCGCAACCCGCGCCGCGCCCGGTCGTGCCGGACCTCGCCGGCTTTCTGGTGCGGCTGCGTCAGGCCTTCTCGGATTTCGACGTCGCGACCCTATGCGGCCTGCATGTCGCGCCGATGACCGTGCTCGACGAGGCCGGCTCGACCTGGCTTGCCGATGCCGATGCGGTGCGGGCCTGGTGGGAAGCGCGCGTTGCCGGCTATCGCGCCGCCGGCATCGGCGAGGTCCGCGCCGAAACGCTGGCTCACCGCATTCTCGGCGGCGCCCATGCCGAGGCAAACGTCACCTGGTCGCTGCGCCGTCGCGACGGGTCGCGCTTCTGCCGGTTTCACGCCACCTATCTGATCCGCCTGGATGGCAAGCCGCGGATCGCCTTCGCCGCCATCCACGACGAACGTCGCAACTGGCCCGACGGCGAGACCATCTGACGCGTCGCGGCGCCCGAGCCGCCTTCGCCGATCCCCCGACCTTCCGCCTGTCGCCACACCCGGGTACGCCGGCGCGGCGGATGCGTAGTTGCCCGCCTGGATGCGCCGCAAGCGGCGCCGTGCCGCGCCCGGTGGCTTAAACCTGTTCCAGATCAAAGGCTTGCCTGCGGATTGCCGCAACGGCCAACGTCGCGGATTTCCGCGCGATTTCAACGGCTTGACAATCGTCAAGACGTCACATTCCGACCCGGCGCAAGTGATTTCCCACGACAGGACCAGAAGAATCCGGGGGGAACGCACCGTGTCGCGGTCGTTGGGGCGCAGGGACTTTCTGAGAGGGCGGTTTGCCAACCGGCCGTCAGAACCGCGCGTCGTGCGCCCGCCCTTCGCCATCGCCGAAGCGGCCTTTGCCCGCGCCTGCGATTCCTGCCTGAAATGCGTTCCCGCCTGTGACGCCGGCATCATCCGCGTCGATCCCGCCCGCCAGCCGGTGCTGCAATTCACCCATGGCGAATGCAGCTTCTGCCTTGCCTGCGTCGACGCCTGCCCGACCGGCGCGCTCGACCGCGAACTGGGCGAATGCTTCGTCGCCCGCGCCGAGATCGCGACCGGCTGCCTTGAGGCGCGCGGTGTCTATTGCCGCTCCTGCGCCGATGCCTGCCCGGCGAGCGCCATCCGCTTTTCGCCGCATTCCGCCGCCGGCGCGCCCCCGGTCATCGATTCCGACCGCTGCAATGGCTGCGGCGCCTGCGTGGCGCCGTGTCCGGTCGGCGCCGTCGACATCAGGAACCCGCTCACCCTTGGAGAAGCCGCATGAATGTCATCGGAGTTCTCGTCCATGTCCTGCCGGCCGAGGAACTGGCGGCTCGCCACGCGCTCGGGCTGATGGACGGCGTCGAGGTGCATGACGGCACCCACGACGGACGCCTCGTCGTCACCGCCACCGACACCCGCGGCCGCATGGCCTGCGACAGCCTGATGGCGATGAACCACGTCCACGGCGTCATCAACACCGCCCTCGTCTTCCACGCCTTCGAGCCGGAGCTTTCCGTCGACGACCTGCCGGAAACCTCCGCATCGCTCGCATCCGCCATCAAACCGACCGTCGCGCGAGCCGGGCACGCGCCCGCGACGGTTTCCGCCAACGCCTGATTTCGCTCATTCCAACCGACTTGGAGGGTCGCGACCCATGACGATCCAATCGAACCGCCGTGATATCCTCAAGGCCGCCGCCGCCGTTGCCACCGCCGCGGCCGCCGGCCTTCCCGTTGCCGCCGATGCCGCGACCAACGTCTCCGACGCCGGCATCCGCTGGGACAAGGCGCCGTGCCGGTTCTGCGGCACCGGCTGTTCGGTGCTGGTCGGCACCAAGGCCGGCCGCGTCGTCGCCACCCAGGGCGATCCCGAAGCCCCGGTCAATCGCGGCCTCAACTGCATCAAGGGCTACTTCCTCTCCAAGATCATGTATGGCGAGGACCGGCTGCAGAAGCCGATGCTGCGGATGAAGAACGGCAAGTTCGACAAGAACGGCGACTTCACGCCGATCACGTGGGACCAGGCCTTCGACATCATGGCCGAGAAGTGGAAGGCGGCGCTGAAGGCCAAGGGCCCGTCGGCCGTCGGCATGTTCGGCTCCGGCCAGTGGACGATCTGGGAGGGCTATGCCGCCGCCAAGCTGTTCAAGGCCGGCTTCCGCTCCAACAATCTCGATCCCAATGCCCGCCACTGCATGGCGTCCGCCGTCGTCGGCTTCATGCGCACCTTCGGCATCGACGAGCCGATGGGCTGCTATGACGACCTCGAGCATGCCGACGTGTTCGTGCTGTGGGGCTCGAACATGGCCGAGATGCACCCGATCCTGTGGTCGCGCCTCACCAACACCCGCCTGACCAAGCCCGGCTGCGAAGTCCACGTGCTGTCGACCTTCGAGCACCGTTCGTTCGAACTCGCCGACAACGGCATGATCTTCAAGCCGCAGACCGATCTGGCGATCCTCAACTACATCGCCAACTACATCATCTCGACCGGCGCGGTGAACAAGGAGTTTCTTGCCAAGCACGTCAACCTGACGCGCACGGTCGAGGACATCGGCTATGGCCTGCGCCCGGAACATCCGACGCAGAAGAAGGCCGCCAACGCCGACAAGGGCGATCTCACCCCGATCAACATGGAAGAATACGCCAAGCTGGTCGCGCCCTATACGCTCGAATATGTCGCCGAGCTCTCGGGCGTGCCGGCGGAGAAGCTGGAGCGGCTGGCCAAGATCTATGCCGACCCGAAGAAGAAGGTGATGTCGCTGTGGACCATGGGGTTCAACCAGCACACCCGCGGCTCCTGGGTCAACTCGCTGATGTACAACGTGCATCTGCTCGTCGGCAAAATCTCCGAGCCGGGCAATTCGCCGTTCTCGCTCACCGGCCAGCCCTCGGCCTGCGGCACCGCGCGCGAGGTCGGCACCTTCGCCCATCGCCTGCCGGCCGACATGGTCGTGACCAATCCCGAGCACCGCAAGCTCGCCGAACAGATCTGGAAGCTGCCGGAAGGCACCATTCCCGACAAGGTCGGCTATCACGCGGTGCTGCAGCACCGCATGCTGAAGGACGGCAAGCTCAATGCCTATTGGGTGCAGTGCACCAACAATATGCAGGCCGCGCCGAACATGAACGAGGAAGGCTATCCGGGCTACCGCAACCCGGACAACTTCATCGTCGTCTCCGACCCCTATCCGACCGTCACCGCCCTGTCCGCCGACCTGATCCTGCCGACCGCCATGTGGGTGGAAAAGGAAGGCGCCTACGGCAATGCCGAACGCCGCACCCAGTTCTGGCGCCAGCAGATCAAGCCGCAGGGCGAGGCCAAGTCCGACGTCTGGCAGGTGGTCGAATTCTCCAAGCGCTTCAAGGTCGAGGAAGTCTGGCCGGCCGACCTGATCGCCAAGAAGCCCGAACTCGCCGGCAAGACCCTGTACGAGGTGCTGTTCAAGAACGGCCAGGTCGACAAGTTCCCGGTCAGCCAGGTCGCCGAGGGCTTCGGCAATCACGAGAGCGAGGACTTCGGCTTCTATCTGCAGAAGGGCCTGTTCGAGGAATACGCCGCCTTCGGTCGCGGCCATGCCCATGACCTCGCCGACTTCGACACCTATCACAAGGCGCGCGGCCTGAAGTGGCCGGTGGTCGACGGCAAGGAAACCAACTGGCGCTTCCGCGAGGGCTACGATCCCTATGTGAAGGCTGGCGAGGGCGTGAAGTTCTACGGCTACAAGGACGGCAAGGCCAAGATCATCTTCGCCCCCTACGAGCCGCCGGCGGAAAGCCCGGACAAGGACTGGCCGCTGTGGCTGGTCACCGGCCGCGTGCTCGAGCACTGGCATTCGGGTTCCATGACCCGTCGCGTGCCGGAGCTGCACAAGTCGTTCCCGGCGGCGGTGGTGTTCATGCACCCCGAGGACGCCGAGGAGCGCGGGCTGAAGCGCGGCCAGCAGATCAAGGTCGCCACCCGTCGCGGCGAGGTCGTCAGCCGGGTCGAGACCCGCGGCCGCAACAAGCCGCCGAAGGGCGTGGTGTTCTTCCCCTGGTTCGACGAAGGCCAGCTGGTCAACAAGCTGACGCTCGACGCCACCTGCCCGCTGTCGAAAGAGACCGACTACAAGAAGTGCGCCTGCAAGGTCGAGCGCGCCTGAACCGACCGCGCATCTCCGCACATCGTCAGCCCTGCCCCTCGCGGACAGGGCCTCAACGCCGGCCGGCGCGGGGAGGGGCCCCGCCACGGCCGGCCAGATCCGAACCGAGACGATCATGTCCTCGCAACCACAGAAACCCGCAGGCCTGATGACGCCCGACCGCCGCAAGTTCCTTGAGAACGCGGCGCGCGGCGTCGCGGCTTGCGCCGCCGTGGGCGCGCTCCTCGCGACCCATGCCGAACAGAGCCAGGCCCTGCCGGTGCAGGCGCTGCGCCCGCCGGGCGCCTTGCCGGAAAAGGACTTCCTCGCCGCCTGCGTCCGCTGCGGCCTGTGCGTCCGCGCCTGTCCCTATGACACGCTGAAGCTCGCCAGCCTCGGCGTTGATCACGTCGCCACCGGCACGCCGTTCTTCGTCGCCCGCAAGGTGCCCTGCGAGATGTGCGACGACGTGCCCTGCGTCGGCGCCTGCCCGACCGGCGCCCTCGATCATGCGGTGAAGAAGATCGACCAGGCCCACATGGGCACCGCCGTGCTGGTCGACGAGGAGAACTGCCTCAACTTCCTCGGCCTGCGCTGCGACGTCTGTTACCGGGTCTGCCCGGCGATCGACAAGGCGATCACGCTGGAGAAGGAATCGAACACCCGCACCAAGAAACATGCCCGGCTGATCCCCACCGTCCATGCCGAGTTCTGCACCGGCTGCGGCAAGTGCGAGAAGTCCTGCGTGCTGACCGAGGCCGCCATCAAGGTACTGCCGCTGAAGACCGCGCGCGGCGAGCTCGGCGCCCATTACCGGCTCGGCTGGGAGGAATACAAGAAGCACAACGGCCCGCTGGTCGATGGCATCATCGATCTGCCCGACCGCGCCCCCGACATGGTCGCGCCGCCGGCCGCGCCGGCGCCCGGCGATCCCGCCCCGTTCAAGCCGCTCGATCTGAACGGAGGGTTCAAGCCATGACCGCCGCCACCCCCGCCGAAAAACTCGGCGCCAAGCCGGCGCATGTGCCGAACCGCAAGGCCCGCGCCGACGTCAATGCGCTGAAGACCCGGGAACGCGGCATCTGGGCCGCCAACCGCTACCTGATCCTGCGCCGCCTGTCGCAGGCGCTGGTCGTCGCCCTGTTCCTCACCGGCCCGCTGTTCGGCGTCTGGATCGCCCGGGGCACGCTCGCCTCGTCGATGACCCTCGACATGCTGCCGCTGACCGACCCGTTGATGCTGGCGCAGATGCTTGCCGCCGGCCATTGGCCGGAGGGGCTGGCGCTGATCGGCGGCGCCATCGTCGCGCTGTTCTATGCCCTCGTCTCCGGCCGCGCCTATTGCGCCTGGGTCTGCCCGATCAATCCGGTGACGGACCTTGCCCACTGGACGCGCCAGAAGCTCGGCATCCAGTCGAAGGGTTGGCAGCCGCGCAAGGAGACCCGCTATTTCGTCCTCGGCATGGTGCTGGCGACGGCGGCGGCGACCGGCACCATCGCCTGGGAACTGGTCAACCCGATCACCATCGCCTTCCGCGCCGTGGTGTTCGGCGCCACCGCCGGCCTGACCATCGTCATCGGCGTGTTCCTGTTCGACCTCGTCGTTGCCCGGCGCGGCTGGTGCTCGCATCTGTGCCCGGTCGGCGCCTTCTACGGTCTCGTCGGCTCGAAGGCGCTGCTGAAGATCTCCGCCGTCAACCGCACCGCCTGCGACGACTGCATGGACTGCTTCGCCGTCTGCCCGGAGCCGCATGTCATCACCCCGGCGCTGCGCGGCGCCCCGGCCGGCGCCTCGCCGATCGTCGCGGCGCGCGATTGCACCACCTGCGGCCGCTGCATCGATGTCTGTTCGCAGGACGTCTTCCGCTTCACCCACCGTTTCGATCCGCGGACGACCGATCCGGCGCCCGCCGTCACGCCAACCCGCGAGGCCGTCTGACCAGCGGCCCGTCAAACCCACGCCGGGGGAGCGCCCGTACCCGAACCCGCTCCGCCTGTCCCATGAAGGGGGAACTGCCATGAGAAAGCTCATGATCTTCGCCGCCGCCAGCGCGATCGCGGCGACGCTCGGCATCGGCGCCGTCGTCAGCGAGGAACTGACCACCCTGCGCGGCCCGTCGCCCAACGCCGATGTCGCCGTCAGCGACGTCGCCAAGCAGGAAGTCGGCAACCGCTTCGAGCGCGCCTATCGCCAGCAGCCGCCGCTGATCCCGCACCAGATCGACCGCTACCAGATCGACATGCGCGCCAACCAGTGCCTGAACTGCCACGACTGGTCGGTCGCCGCCAAGCAGGGCGCCCCGACCCTGTCGATGACCCACTATCTCGGTCGCGACGGCCAGCAGCTCGACACCGTGGCCGGCACCCGCTGGTTCTGCAACCAGTGCCACGTGCCGCAGGCCGACGCCAAGGAACTGGTGGAAAACAAGTTCAAGCCGTCCTCGGAAGTGAAGTGACGCGTCCGACACCCTGATCCGGAGAACGGCCATGACCGATACCAACACCCAAGCGGCGGAGCCGCGCGCCTCGCTGTGGCGCCGCTTCTGGACCCCCAGCGCCCGCTATGCGCTCGGCACCCTGCTCGTCGCCGGCTTCATCATCGGCGTCGTGTTCTGGGGCGGCTTCAACTGGGCCCTGGAAGCGACCAATACCGAGAAGTTCTGCACCGGCTGCCACGAGATGAAGGACAACGTCTTCGCCGAATACAAGCAGACGATCCACTACCAGAACCACTCGGGCGTGCGGGCGACCTGCCCGGATTGCCACGTACCGAAGGACTGGGAGCACAAGATCATCCGCAAGATCCAGGCCTCGAAGGAGCTTTGGGGCCACTTCATCACCAAGTCGATCTGGACCAAGGAGAAGTTCGAGGCCAAGCGCATCGAACTCGCCACCAGCGAATGGAAGCGGATGAAGGCGACGGATTCGCGCGAATGCCGCAACTGCCATAACTTCGAGTTCATGGACTTCACCAAGCAGGAAACCCGCGCCGCCAAGAAGCACCAGGAAGCCATCGACACGAAGAAGACCTGCATCGACTGCCACCAGGGCATCGCCCACAGGCTGCCCGAGGGCGGCTACGAGGCCTATCAGAAGCTCTCGGCCGACATGGCGCCCCAAGGCGAAACTGAAAAGCTCCGCGCCTTCGCCAGCGGCCTCGGCAAGCCGGTGACGCAGTAACACCGTATAGCCCGATGGGGGGAGGGGCTGGCTGCTGTTCCGCACACCCCGCGCCCACCATCATCGGGCTGCAACACTCAGCAAGGCGCCGGACACCCTCCGGCGCCTTTTTGTCGCGCCCGTTTACGGGCAGACGTCACCTTGCATTCCCCCGCCAGATGACCGATCAACGGTAACCCATGGGTGCGGAGGGGGAGTTGCCATGACCGCGTTCACCAGCATCCGCCCGTCCGTCGCCGCCGACGAACCGGCACTGAAGGTCCTCTATCCCTCGGCTTTTCCGGATGAGGACCTACGGCCGCTGGTCGGCGACTTGCTGCGGCTGGCGCCGCCAGTGCTGTCGTTGGTGGCGGAAGCGGATGGCGAGATCGTCGGCCACATTGCCTTCACGCCTTGCCGCGTCGACGGGCACGATGCGGCGGTTGCGATGCTGGCACCGCTTGCGGTCAAGCCATCGCTGCAGCGGCGCGGCATCGGTCGGGCGCTGATCGAGACAGGAATCGCGCGGCTAGAGGGAATGGCCGGCGTCGTTGTCCTCGGCGATCCCGGTTACTACGGCCAATTCGGCTTCAAGCCGGAACGCGGTATAAACCCGCCCTATCCGCTGCCGTCGGAATGGGAGGGCGCATGGCAATCGCTGCCGCTGGGCCCGTCGGCGCGCCCGCTGGCCGGAACCCTTCTGCCGCCGTCGCTGTGGCTCTCGCCAGCGCTCTGGGGGCCATAGCAATCGCCTATGCCCAAAGTGCGGCGCTTTACGCGATACTGATGTCAGGGTCTCTGGGAAGAAGTGGCGCGCCCTACGGGAGTCGAACCCGTCTTTACAACGTGAAAGGCTGTCGTCCTAACCGATAGACGAAGGGCGCGCTGGATCGCCGCGCGAAGCGGCGATGGGGGGCCTTATAAGGGGGAACATGACCCTCGGCAAGCGCCTTGTCACACGATATCGCAATGGCCTGTGGATTTTTTGACATTGCCGTTGCGGCCGGATTCCGACCGTGGCGACGGCCACTTGTGTCGGGTCCTTGTCGAAGCCCAAACAGTGTTTGTCGACATTGTCGGGTCCGCGACAGCGAAGGCCCGGCCATGGCCACGGATTTCCGGCAATGGCCGCTGGCACGCGGATTGCCGTGCGCCGGGCAAGGGCACTGGCGTGACGGCCGTTGCCGATCGTTCTGGCGCGCGCGGAGACAACGACATGAAGATGGGTTCGGTGGAAGAATTCCTCGCCTATGCGATCAAGCTCGAGGAAGAGGCGGTGCTGCGGTTCGGCGAACTGGCGGACGCCATGAACAATGTCGGCAACCGGGAAGTCGGCACGCTGTTCCGCCGCCTGTCGGATTATTCCAAGCTGCACATGGCCGACGCCAAGGCCCGCGCCGGCTTCCGCGACATGCCGGTGATGATGCCGGCCGAATTCCAGTGGCCGGATTTCGAGAGCCCGGAAACCGCCGCCATCTGGGCCGCCGATCCGATGATGGGCAAGCGCCAGGCGCTGGACGTGGCCCTCGAATCGGAAAAACGCGGGCTGGACTTCTACCAGGCCTGCTACGACCACAATGACGATCCGGAAATCCGCATCCTCGCCAAGGAGTTCGTCGAGGAAGAGGGCGAGCACGTCGCCGAGCTGCTCAAGTGGATCGCCAACTTCGACAAGAAGGCGTCGCAAGAGAGCTGAGCCGCCCGCTCGACCTGCCGCCGCTGACCCGCTACCGCCGCCCGGGCAGAGCCTCGGCGGCGGCTTGCGCGCGATCATGTACGACGGCGACCGAGCCCCCGCCGTCCGCCGCGCCACACGCCGCCCTCGACGCGTCCCGCCTCACCACACCCCGGTATTCGGCATCGACAGCCACGGCTCGGCCGGCGGCAGCGCCGCGCCGGTTTGCAGGATTTCGATCGAGATCAGATCGGGCGAGCGCACGAACGCCATCCGCCCGTCGCGAGGCGGCCGGTTGATGGTGACGCCGGCGTCCATCAGCCGCTGGCACAGCGCATAGATGTCGTCGACCTCATAGGCGAGGTGGCCGAAATTGCGCGCCGAGCCGTATTCCGGCTCGGCGTCCCAGTTATGGGTCAGCTCCAGTTCCGGCGACGGCCGCCCGGCGCTCGCCTCGGCCTGTCCCGGCGCAGACAGGAACACCAGCGTGAACCGCCCCGCCGGATAGTCGTTGCGCCGGGTTTCCACCAGCCCCAATTTGTTGACATAGAAGTCGAGCGAGGCGTCGAGATCCCTTACCCGCACCATCGTATGAAGGTAACGCATGTCCTTTAGTCCTCTTGCATTGCACACGTCGTCATTGGTTCATTTGGTGCACTGCACAAATGTGCAGTGTCGCTCCGCCGGAACGGGGGCGGAGAAAGCGTCGCCAGCAGCTGGGTCCGCCCGCTTCCGGCAATCTTGCTTGAAGTCAACATAGGGTGGGAATCGATGGCTGTCGTCACCTGCGTCAATGAAGGACGTGCATTGCTGGCCCGCCTGTTCGGCGAAGCCCGCAACGCCGTGGTGCTGACCGGCGCCGGCGTCTCCACCGAATCCGGCATCCCCGACTATCGCTCGCCCGGCGGCATCTGGGCGCGGTTCACCCCGATCGAGTTCGCCGATTTCGTCCGCTCCGAGGCCTCGCGGCTGGAGGACTGGCGTCGCCGCTTCGTCATGAAGCGCGACTTCGACCGCGCCGAGCCGAACGTCACCCACCGCGCCCTTGCCCGCCTGACACGGACCGGCGCCATCGCGCTGCTGATCACCCAGAACATCGACGGCCTGCACGGCCGTGCCGGCACGGCCCCGGAGCGGCTGCTGGAGATCCACGGCAACGGCACCCATGGCAGCTGCCTCGGCTGCGGCCTGCGCGCCGAGCTGGTCGATCTGGAGGCCGAGATCGCCGATACCGGCATCGCGCCCCACTGCCGCGCCTGCGGCGGTCTGGTCAAGGCGGCGGTGGTGTCGTTCGGCCAGGCAATGCCGGCCGACGCGCTGGCGCGCTGCGAGCGGGCGGTGCAGTCCTGCGACCTGTTCGTCGCCATCGGCTCGTCGCTGCAGGTTTATCCCGCCGCCGGCCTGCCGCTGCTTGCCCGCGCCGCAGGCGCCGAGTTGGTGATCGTCAACGGCGAACCGACCGGGCTCGATTCCCGCGCCGACCATGTGTTGCGCGGCTCGGTCGGAGAGTTCTTCGCTGGCCTAGACTGAAACGACAAATCGCCGCGTCCGGCCAGTCCACAAGATAATGTAGCCGAAACCCGTCCCTCCCGCGAAATGGCCCCATATTCAGGATAGTCGCCGCCGATTGCGGTGTTATCCTTTCATTAAGAGGTGAGTCGCGATTCGGTCTGGCGCCTGTCCTTGAAGGTCTTGTCGATCTTCTGGGATTGCTTTTCCGGAGACTGCCTGAAGTGCCTCCGAGGGCGATGCGGTGCCCAAGGGGGATGCGTAGCGAACACCACGAGCGGAGTGCACGATGGTGGCGAATTTTGAACCAGATGTCCGTCATCACGAAGGCCCGACCGATGAGGCAGCGGTCGACGTGCTCGAAGTCGCCGGCGCGATCAAGTGGTTTGACGCCGGCAAGGGTTACGGCTTCATCGTCCCGGACACGCCCGGCCTGCCGGACATCCTGCTGCACGTGACCTGCCTGCGCCGCGACGGCTACCAGACCGCCCTTGAGGGCGCGCGCGTGGTGGTCGAGGTGCTGGACCGGCCGAAGGGCATGCAGGCCCTGCGCATCAAGCACATGGACGAATCGACGGCCACCCATCCGTCGGAATTGCCGGCGCCGCGCACGCACCAGCAGGTGGCGCCGTCCTCCGGCTACGAGCGGGTGATCGTCAAGTGGTTCAACCGCGTCAAGGGCTTCGGCTTCGTCACCCGGGGTGACGGCACCGAGGATATCTTCATCCACATGGAGACGCTGCGCCGCTACGGCCTGACCGAGCTGCGCCCCGGCCAGTCGGTGCTGGTGCGCTTCGGCGAGGGCTCCAAGGGCCTGATGGCGGCGGAGATCCGCCCCGACGCCGGCACGCCGCTCCCCGGCGCCCACTGATCCCGGATCGCCGGCCGGCGCCCGACAAGGGACCGGCGCGGACGGCCAAGGTGCGATCAAGACGGCTCTGACCGGGCCGGATCGGTCGAACCGGAGGCGGATGATCGAGGCCAATCGATCGGACCAATTTCAATCGGCGCGAAGCGAAAAGCTTTCGCGCCGATTTGCTGTCTGCGGACATTCGGTGCCGACGGCGACCCGCGACCTCCCGCGTGCCACGCTCCCCGCGAACCCCACGTCCCAGGACGCGCGCCAGCCCCCGGTCTTGCGCCTGCGACCGACTTGCCGCGATAGGCCCCCCGGCGCGCGAGCGGCGCCGGGCCGCCCGCGTCAGCCAGGCTGTGCCTAGGCACGGATGCGCGCGCCGCTCGGGTCGTAAAGCGGTGCCAGCGACACCTCCGCCGCCACCCGCTCGCCGGCGACCTCGAGTTCATAGCGCCCGGCCAGCACATAGGCCGCGTCGACGCCGGCGGGATTGCGGACATAGCCATAGCCGATCGCCTTGCCGATCGTGTGGCCGAAGCCGCCCGAAGCGAGCCAGCCGACGCGCTCGCCGTCGCGATAGATCGTCTCGCGCCCGAGCAGGATCACCTCCGGCGCGGCGGTGAAGCCGGCAAGCAGGCGGGGCAGGGGCCTTGCCGCCTGTTCGACCAGCGCGGCGCGGCCGCGGAAATCGATCCCCGACTTCAGCTTGACGAAGCCGCCGAGGCCGGCGACCAGCGGCGAATGATCCGGGCCGATCTCGGCGCCCCAGGCACGATAGCCCTTTTCCAGCCGCAGCGTCTCGATGGCACGATAGCCGGCGAGCCGCAGCCCGTGCGGTGCCCCGGCGGTGATCAGCGCATCATAGACGCCGAGGGCGAATTCCATCGGCACATGCAGTTCCCAGCCGAGTTCGCCGACATAGGTGACGCGCAGCGCCAGCACCGGCGCACCGGCAACGACGAGGCGCTTCGCCCGGCCGAAGGGGAAACCGGCATTGGAGATGTCGTCGCGGGTCAACGACGACAGGATGTCGCGCGCCTTCGGCCCCATCAGCACCAGCACGGCGCTTTCCGAGGTGGTGTCGATCAGCGTCGCGTCGAGCCCGGCCGGTATCGACGCGGCGATCCAGTGGAAATCATGGGTGGCAAAGCCGGTGCCGGTAATGAGGGTGAACTCGCGCTCGCCGGTCCGCGCCACCGTCAGGTCGGCCTCGATGCCGCCCCGGTCGTTCAGCAACTGGGTATAGGTCAGCGTGCCCACCGGCTTGGCGGTGTTGTTGGCGCAGATCCAGTCGAGCGCCGCGCCGGCGTCGCGGCCGACCAGGCGGAACTTGGCGAACGACGTCTGGTCGAACAGCACCGCCGCCTCGCGCGCCGCCTTGTGCTCGCGCGCCACCGCGTCGAACCAGTTCGGCCGCTGGTAGGTATAGCGATCCTCGGCCAGCTCGCCGGTCGCCTTGTCGGCGAACCAGTTGGCCCGCTCCCAGCCGAGCTTCTCGCCGAATACCGCGCCGGCCGCCTTCAGCCGGTCATAGAGCGGCGAACGCCGCAGCGGCCGGCCGGAATGGTGCTCCTCCGCCGGCCAGGCCATGGTGTAATGCTTGGAATAGGCCTCCAGCGTGCGGGTGCGCACCCAGTCACCGTCGAGGTGGTTCTTGCCGAAGCGGCGGATGTCCACCGGCCACAGGTCGAACGGCGGCGAGCCCTTGGCCACCCACTCCGCCAGCGCCATGCCGGCGCCGCCGCCCGAGGCGATGCCGAAGGCGTTGAAGCCGGCGCCGACGAAGATGTTCTTCACCTCCGGCGCCTCGCCGAGGATGAAGTTGCCGTCGGGCGTGAAGCTCTCCGGGCCGTTGATGATCTGCTTGATGCCGGCATTCTCCATCGCCGGCACCCGCCCCAGCGCCAGTTCCATGATCGGCTCGAAGTGGTCCCAGTCCGGCTGCAGCAGCTGGAACTCGAAATCCTCCGGCAGCGGATCGGCCAGCCACGGCTTCGGGTTCGGCTCATAGCCGCCCATCACCAGGCCGCCGACCTCTTCCTTCCAGTAGGTCAACCGGTCCGGGTCGCGCAGCGTCGGCAGGTTCGAGGCAACGCCGGCGATCTTCTCGGTGATGATGTATTGATGCTGGATCGACACCAGCGGGATGTTGACCCCGGCCATCCGGCCGACCACGCGCGACCACTGCCCGGCGCAGATCACCAGCTTTTCGCAGGCGATCCGCCCTTGGTTGGTGACGACCGCCTTCACCGCGCCGTTCTCGACCTCGATGCCGGTGACCGATACGCCTTCCTTGATGGTGACGCCGTGCATCCGCGCCCCCTTGGCCAGCGCGGCGGAGATGTCCGACGGCGAGGCCTGCCCGTCGGTCGGCAGGAAGGCGGCGCCGACCACATCGTCGACCTGCATCAGCGGCCACAGGTCCTGGGCTTCCTTCGCCGTCAGCAGGTGCATGTCGAGGCCGAATGAGCGCGCCGTCGTCGCCTGGCGCTTCACTTCCGTCCAGCGCTCGGCATTGCAGGCAAGCCGCAGGCCGCCATTGCGCTTCCAGCCGGTCGCCTGTCCGGTTTCCGCCTCGAGCCGGTCGTAGAGCGCCACCGAATAGCCGAGCAGTTGGGTGATATTGGCCGACGAGCGCAACTGCCCGACGAGCCCGGCGGCGTGCCAGGTGGAGCCGGAGGTGAGCCGGCCACGCTCGAGCAGGATGACGTCGGTCAGCCCCATGGCGCCGAGATGATAGGCGACGGACGAGCCGACAATGCCGCCGCCGATGATGACGATCCGGGCTGAACTCGGCAGATTCCCACTCATGCGTTCATCTCCTGAAAGGCTCTCCAGGCAGCCTCGAAGCGCCCGAGATTGTCGGCGGTGTAGGCCGCGTAGTCGAAATCGAGATCGCTGGTCAGTTCCGACACCATGCTCCACATGGTCTCGCGCAGCAGCGACGCCGCCGACATGGCGGCGGCGCGCCGGCGCAGCCCGTCGTCGACATAGGTGTCGAAGTAGAGCTCCAGCATCCGCTCGGCGCCGATTTCGCCGACCTCGCTGTTGGAGGCGAGGCCGCCAAGGTCGAACAGCGGCGAATTGAAGCCGGCATAGTCCCAGTCGACTAGCCAGAGCCGGTCGCCGGTGTCGAGGAAATTGGCGGCAAGCAGGTCGTTGTGGCCGAACACCAGCGAGATCGGCCCAACCTCGCGCTCGAGCTTCTCGGCGATGGCTATCAGGCGGGGCAGGGCCGGCACGTGCCGGCTGCCGAGATCGACGAGACTGTGGGCATAGTCGCGCACCACCTGGAACACCCAGAACAGCGGCGCCGGACCGCGATAGAAGCGCGGGATCGCCTCATGGGCGCGCTTCACCAGATCGACCAGCCCCGGCCAGTTACCGGGCTGGCGCACGTCCTCGGGCTTCAGCGTCCGCCCCTCGATGAAGTCGAGCACCAGCGCGCCCGGCTCGGCATGGACGACGCGCGGGCTGACGCCAGCGGCGTGGGCGGCACGGCTCGCCGCCACCTCGGTGGTGCGGACGATGCCATGGACGCGAATGTCGCCGCCGATTCGCACCACGTATTTGCGGCCCTGGTCCTCGACCACGTAATTCTTGTTGGTGATGCCGCCGGCGAGCGGTCGCGGCTCGACCCGCCCGGTCCAGATCGGCAACTTGGCAACGCGGAGGATCGGATCGGCAGGATCGGTCATGCAGCACTCTTCCGGCGCGGACGAACGACGATGCCGCAAGCGTAACATCACTTTCAGGAAACGCCACAGGCGGATTGTCTGTATTGAAAACACCAATGTCGAGGCATGGCAGGCTTGCGCGCCGCCGCCATGGCCCACCCCTTCGCCGGAACCCGCGTTCTTGTCTTGCCTTCCGGCGGCGGCGGGATTGAGCCGGCGGTTGCGGTGCGATAAGGTTGGCGGCGAGGGCACTTAACGCCAGGACCGGTCACGGCGCCGGCAGGCAAGGAAGACGGCCACAGATGACGGCATTGAACCTCGACAAGGCCACCACATCCGCAGTCCCCGCCGGCCGTGCCGCCATGGAGCGAATGCGCGGCGGCGTGCCGTTCGCCGGTGGCTGAGGCCGGCCGCGCGCCGACCGATCGACCACGGGCCGCGTTACGCACTCGACATCGACGTGGCGGACCTTTACCGAAGAAACCCGAGCAAGCCGGCTGCCCGATCACGCGGCACTCGGAATTCTCGAAGGCTGGCGGCACCATCGGTCGCGGGCCTCAAGAGGCGGATTATGAGCAAGTTCTACATCACCACCGCGATCGACTATCCCAATGGCAAGCCGCATATCGGCCACGCCTATGAAAAGCTCGCCTGCGACTGCATCGCCCGCTTTGCCCGGCTGGACGGCGAGGATGTGTACTTCCTCACCGGCACCGACGAGCACGGCCTGAAGATGGTGCAGACCGCCGCGCGCGAGGAGATGGCCGTTCGCGATCTCGCCGACCGCAACTCCGCCCGCTTCCGCGACATGGGCCGGGTCTACAACCTGTCCTACGACGATTTCATCCGCACCTCGGAGGAGCGCCATCACCGCTCGGTGCAGGCGATCTGGCGCAAGATGCTGGCCAATGGCGACATCTACAAGGATGTCTACGAGGGCTGGTATTCGGTGCGCGACGAGGCGTTCTATGCCGACGGCGAGACCGTGCTGCGCGACGACGGCGTCCGCGTCGGCCCGCAGGGCACGCCGGTCGAGTGGATGAAGGAGGAAAGCTTCTTCTTCCGCCTGTCGGCCTATCAGGACCGGCTTCTCGCCCACTACGAGGCCAATCCCGACTTCATCGGCCCGGACGAACGCAAGAACGAGGTGATCAGCTTCGTCAAGGGCGGCCTGAAGGACCTGTCGGTCAGCCGCACCACCTTCGACTGGGGCATCAAGGTGCCCGACGAAGACCGGCACATCATGTATGTCTGGGTCGATGCGCTGACCAACTACATCACCGGCGTCGGCTATCCCGACACCGACGGCGCCATGTTCCGCAAATGGTGGCCGGCCAACCTGCATGTCATCGGCAAGGACATCGTCCGCTTCCATGCGGTCTATTGGCCGGCCTTCCTGATGTCGGGCGGGGTGGAGTTGCCGAGGCGCGTGTTCGCCCACGGCTTCATCCATTCGCGCGGCGAGAAGATGTCGAAGTCGCTCGGCAATGTCGTCGATCCGATCGAGCTCGCCGAGACCTACGGCGTCGACCAGGTGCGCTTCTTCTTCCTGCGCGAGGTGCCGTTCGGCCAGGACGGCTCCTACAGCCACGAGGCGATCGTCGCCCGCATGAACGCCGACCTCGCCAACGACCTCGGCAATCTCGCCCAGCGCTCGCTGTCGATGATCAACAAGAACTGCGACGGCAAGGTGCCGACGCCGGGCGCCCTCGCCGACGCCGACCTGAGCTTGCTGGCCCAGGCCGATGCGCTGCTCGCCACCTGCCGGGCGGCGATGGCCAGGCAGGAG
This sequence comes from Hyphomicrobiaceae bacterium, assembly GCA_016793065.1. Taxonomy (GTDB): domain Bacteria; phylum Pseudomonadota; class Alphaproteobacteria; order Rhizobiales; family Ancalomicrobiaceae; genus JAEULV01. The sequence continues at coordinate 2,412 of JAEULV010000130.1, read as the reverse complement.
ATCCACAAGGCGCTCGATGCCATCTGGTTCGTGGTGGCCGAGACCAATCGCTATTTCACCGCGCAGGAGCCGTGGGCGCTGAAGAAGACCGACTTCGCCCGCATGGAAACCGTGCTCTACGTCACCGCCGAAGTGGTGCGGCAAGTCTCGATCCTGGCGCAGCCGGCGATCCCGACTTCCGCCGGCAAGCTGCTCGACGCGCTGGCGCAGCAGGCCGACGCCCGCGATTTCGCCGCGCTGGCGACCCGCCTCGTCGCCGGCATCGAACTGCCGGCGCCGACCCCGGTCTTCCCGAAATGGGTGGAACCGAAGCCGGAAGGCGAGGCGCCGGCCGAGAAGCCGGCCAAGCCGCAGAAGCAGAAAAAGGCCAAGGAAAGCGACGCCTGATGCTGGTCGATAGCCACTGCCATCTCGATTTTCCCGACTTCGCCGACGATCTCGACGGCGTCGTCGCCCGCGCCAAGGCCGCCGGCGTCGGCGCCATGGTGACGATCTCGACCCGGGTCCGCCGTTTCGACCAGATCCTCGCCATCGCCGAACGCTTCCCGGAAGTGTTCTGCTCGGTCGGCACCCACCCGCACCAGGCCGACGAGGAACTGGACATCACCGCCGACGAACTGGCGCGCCTTTCGGCCCACCCCAAGGTGGTGGCGATCGGCGAGGTCGGGCTCGACTATTTCTACGATCACGGCACGCCGGCCGCCCAGGCGCGCGGGCTGCGCACCCACATCGCCGCCGCCCGCCGCACCGGCCTGCCGCTGGTCATCCACTCGCGCGATGCCGACGCCGACATGGCGGCGATCCTCGCCGAGGAAACCGCCATCGGCGCCTTTCCCTTCCTGTTGCACTGCTTCTCGTCGGGGCCGGAGCTGATGCGCAAGGCCGTGGAGCTGGGCGGCTACATCTCGTTCTCCGGCATCCTCACCTTCAAGCGTTCGGAAGAGCTGCGCGACATCGCCCGCGACGTGCCGCTCGACCGGCTGCTGGTCGAGACCGACGCCCCCTATCTGGCGCCGCAGAAGTGGCGCGGCAAGCGCAACGAGCCGGCCTATGTCACCAATACCGCCGCCGTCCTAGCCGAGGTGAAGGGCGTTGCCGAAGCGGAGATCGCCCGCATTACCACCGATAATTTCATGCGTTTGTTCAATAAAGTGCCGCAATTTCTTAAAGCTGCGGCTTAAGTTGATGGGAGGCAGTTGAGCGATGGCGGAGCGGGCGGCGGCGCGACATCCGGACCCGTCGGGCACCAACCCGGGCGACGGCGATACGCTGACGTTCCGCATTCTCGGCTGCGGCTCGTCCGGTGGCGTGCCGCGCATCGGCCACGAATGGGGCCAGTGCGATCCCGCCGAGCCGCGCAATCGCCGCACGCGCTGTTCCCTCTTGGTGACGCGGCGCAAGCCGACCGGCGAGCGCACCATCGTCCTCGTCGATACCGGTCCCGACCTGCGCCAGCAGCTGCTCGACACCGACGCCGACCGCCTCGACGCCGTGCTCTACACCCATGCCCACGCCGACCACATCCACGGCATCGACGACCTGCGCGCCATGGTGCTGCGTCACCGCAAGCGGGTGGACGTCTACATGGACGAGCCGACATCGGCGCGCGCCCACGAGGCCTTCGGCTATTGCTTCAGGACGCCCGCCGGCTCGTCCTACCCGCCGATCCTGACCGAGCACCGCCTGATCGCCGGCATGGCGGTGACCATCCACGGCCCCGGCGGCCCGATCCGCGCCCTGCCGATCCGCCAGACCCACGGCGAAATCGACAGCCTCGGCTTCCGCTTCGGCCCGGTCGGCTACTCGCCCGACATTTCCGGCCTGCCGGTCGAAAGCGCCATGGTGCTCGACAATCTCGACGTCTGGATCGTCGACGCCCTGCGCTGGACGCCGCATGTCAGCCATTTCGGCGTCTACCAGGCGATCGAGGTCGCCCATTCGCTGCAACCGCGACCGAAGCGGGTGATCCTCACCCACATGCATGTCGATCTCGACTACGCCGACCTCAAGGCCCAACTCCCCGCCGGCTTCGAGCCCGCCCATGACGGCCTGGAATTCACCGTGCCGGTGCTGGCCTGAAGTGGAGGGGGAGGGCGCCGAACTCGGCCGTTCCCCACTGACCCGGCGTCGATTCCGCCCCGATTTCCCTCCCCTTTATGGGGAGGGTGGCGCGCAGCGCCGGGTGGGGTGGGTTGCCAGGGGTGCAGTCTCGAATGCCTCGCTCCGGGCCGGCCACCCCACCGGCGGCTTCGCCGCCACCTCCCCCATAAAGGGACCTTTGCGTAATTCCCTCGCTTGTGATTCCCTTCGAAGAGGACTTCGGAGGGTGGTTCGATGGCTGTGAAGCGGACCGGTCAGGTGAGTTTCCTGGAGGCGTGGTTGCCGGGTGGGCTCGGGGGGTCTTCGCGGCTC